>JAPLDG010000304.1:28851-56175 GCA_026391845.1 Bacteroidota bacterium
TGCTGAACTGCATCCTGTCGCAGATGGAGCCAAGCTCAACCAGGGATTTTGGAAAATCATCCTTCAGCTTGTAAATATTGAATTCGGAGACCTGAAACGACCGGTAGAAATGGGCTGGTTCATCCGGGACCATAAAGGGCGGTGTAAGAACCAGCATGATCATGCCAAATACCAGGGAAAACCCAAGAAAAGAGTATTCGGGTATTATCCTGCTTTTTCGAATGAATATTGCAATTTGCCTGGCGAAAAAAACCACCAGACTGACCATAAAGGCCAGAATATAGAATACGACCTGCAGCAGGGAAAAAAACCGGGTATCGGATTCGAATGTACGCGCACCAATGCTTCCGGTGAAATTAACAAGAGACTGCTGCTTTTCAAATGACTGAACGATGTCGTTGTTCAGGATTGAAACCACATACAATTTTCCCAGATCGCTGTTTTCTTTCTTTGCCAGCCCGATGTAGCTTCCCTGGTCGCCGTCGATGGAATAAATACAGGCATAGATTTTTTTTCCTTTCCCGATGTCAAATGTTTTTTGGAACTCAAAAGGGAAATAGAGCGCTTCACCAAAATCACGGGATGAAAACCGTTTGGTATATCGTATCCGGTGTTGTTCATCCAGCAGCAGAAAAACATTTTCATTGAAATACTGACTCGGCAGTTTTGCCATGTACAGATCAATCCTGCTGATATACCTCTTTTTCATGGTGATCTCCTGGACAAACAGGAAATCCTTCACCACGGCACCGTATTCAACGCCATGACTGAGTTCCACCTGTTGTGCCGGAAGGAAAAAAAGAAATGAATTGTGATTGGCAATAAAAAGAACGGCAACAATGAAAAAAACGGATGCAGCAATCGGCGTGGAAAATTTTTTCATGCGCTTAACCCTCGGTCTTTTTAATAATCAGCTTGTCGATTCTGTTCCCATCGAGGTCCACCACTTCAAATTCAAATTCTTTCCATACAAACTTCTCCCCCGGTTTCGGAATATGCTTCAATATACTCATGGCAAGGCCGGCCAGGGTATCAAATTTTATCTTGTTTTTATCAAATCCCTGGATGTTGAACTCATAGGCAAATTCGTAAAATGACATCTGTCCGTCGGCGAGCCAGCTACCGTCGTCACGCTGGTTGATCTGCGGTTCATCCGGATTTGGTTCATTGAAATCGCCAACAAGCGCTTCAAGAATGTCGTTCAGGGTAACCATCCCGACCGTTGAGCCGTATTCATCCACAACCAACCCGTAGTGGATTTTATTTTGCTTGAAAATTTCCAGCGTTTCGTAGGCGGTTAAGGTTTCATGGACAAACTGAGCCGGTTTGATCTGATTTTTAATATTAAAATCGGCATCGCAGATGTTCTCCAGAAAAAGATCCTTGATATAGATCACACCCAACACATTGTCGAGATCATCTTCACACACGGGATAAACGGAATGGAGTTCTTCCCGCATTTTACTCCGGATGACTTCTGAAGTGTCGTGAATGTCGATCCATTCGAGATCAGAATGATGTGTCATCAGTGAAGAGACCTTGCGGTCGCCGAGATGAAAAACACGCTCAACAATATCCTGCTCAATTTCCTGAACCTCCCCGTCGTCAGTTCCTTCCTGAACCATGGCTCTGATCTCTTCTTCGGTCACTTTCGAGTCTGCGGAAGGCTTTATCCGCAGCAACCACAGAATTCCATCCCCGGCTTTAGAGAGGATAAAAGTGAAGGGATAGATGATATTTGTGATGAACACCAATGGTCTTACTGTAGCTTTTGCGATCTTCTCGGCGTTTATTAGTCCGATTCGCTTCGGGACCAGTTCCCCGATGAGCATCGAAATAAATGTTACAATGATCACAACCAGGATCAGTGCAAGCGTATGGCTCATGGCCTCGCTGGCGCCGAGGTTCACCAGAAGGCCAGCCATTCCGTGCGCTATTTCATCACTTGAATAAACCCCGGTCAGAATGCCGATCAGCGTAATTCCGATTTGCATCGTAGATAATATCCGGGAAGGAGCATTGGCATTGTCAAGCGCAAGTTGAGCCAGTTTGTCGCCACGCCGGGCATCGAGTTCAAGCTTGGATTTACGCGCCGAAACGAGCGCAATCTCAGCCATTACGAAGCCGCCATTGATTAAAAAAAGGATTAACAATATGATGATTGCAGATGCCATAAAGTCAAAAAATTAAATATTGCAGGCAAATATACAAAAAAGGATGCGGAGATGAGGGTGACCTCTGAGGCAAAACATGGAACAAGAGCGTGTGTCTGGTTTTTCGTAACTTTGTAGTTGTTTGAAATGATATTTGAATGAAAAAGCACTTCTCCCTGTTACTGCTCATGGTATTCCTGATTTCCGGCGGGGCATTGTGCCAGCCGGCAAGGATGTTGCCCGACATTACACCGGCAGGAAAAGGCAGGGTAAACACCAGGGTCGATAACATCGGTTACTGGTCGCGCATGGTTCAGATGGGATACGTCAAGGCAAACCCCAAAGTGACTGTTCCCGAGGCGCAATTTACAGGAACTGAAATCAGGACGTACGAACAGTCGGCAGTTGGCAGTCGGCAGTCACGTGTCACGCGTCACTCGTCACGCCTTCAAAACTCCCCCGACATCCCTGTCACCGGCGAAGCAGATGTCACCCAGAGCGAAAATTCGATCTTCATCGATCCGGGCGACGAGAACACCGTGTTGAATTCAAATAATTCAAGCAGTTGGATTTCGGGTTATGCCCAGGATCCATATGGCGCAGATGCCTTGTATTCGTTCGACAACGGTGAGAATTGGGCTGGTTCAACCAGCGGGATCAATGGAGCCAATGCCGGAGACCCCTCCACTGCCATCGGATTGAATGGATGGTGGTATGTTGGACGAATCACAGCGGATTACGGTCAATCCGTATCATACAGCAAAGATCAGGGAAGGAGCTGGAAGCGGGTAAAAGTCGGACAAGGGCCCGCCAACGGCATCGGCTTGCTCGACAAAAACCATCTCTGCATCGACAATTCGCCCTCCAGCCCGTTCAATGGTTATTTATACGCCGGCTGGACAAACTTTATCCCCGGAAATGCCGATACCAACCAGGTAGAGATTGTCCGGTCAACCGACGCAGGCCTCACCTGGTCCTCACCACTCAATATCAGCGCTGCCGCTTCGGGTCTGAAAATGAATCACGGGGTTAACATCCGGACGGGTCCGGATGGAGAAGTTTATGCAGTCTGGAGCATTTATGATTCCTGGCCATCCGATGAAACAGCCATTGGTTTTGCAAGGTCGTTCAACGGAGGAGGGGTTTTCATGCCGGCAACCAGGATCATCAGCAATATCAAAGGGATCCGGGCAACCATGACCGGAAAAAATATGCGGGTGAGTTCGTTTCCATGCATGACGGTTGATAACAGCATGGGTCCAAACAGGGGAACGATCTATGTGGTGTGGTCGAACGTGGGTTTTCCGGGAGTGAATACCGGGAGTGACATCGACCTTTACCTGATCCGCTCAAAGGATGGGGGTTCTTCCTGGTCAGCCCCGATCCGGGTTAACCAGGATCCGGCAGGATTGGGAAAACAGCATTTTCTTCCCTGGATCACCAGTGATCCTGTTACCGGAGGCATTTGTGTGGTCTATTACGACGACAGAAATGTGGATTCTACCCAGGCCGCAGTCTTCGTCTCTTCGTCATACGACGGCGGAAATACCTGGACCGATATGCAGGTGAGTGATTATACCTTCACCCCCGAACCGATTCCCGGACTGGCATTCAGTTATTTCGGTGATTACATCGGCATTCAGTCGGCCAATATGAATGTATATCCGGTGTGGACAGACAACCGCAATGGCGGCCGGGCCATGACCTATGTTTCCCCTTTTTCACTGGGGCCCAACCCCGGTCAGCCCTGGGTTACCTGGTATTCCGACTCCCTCTCAACCGTCTCAAGCCTGGGCGATGTTACCATGAACTACGGCGACTCTCTAAACCTTTCCCTGGGATTGAAGAATATCGGCGACCAGGAGGCAGCCGGTGTGTTTGCCGAAATTTCAACGAACTCCCCCTATGTGATAATTCGCGATAGTACAGCCAGCTATGGTTCTATCGGTCCGGGCCAGGTAAAAACCGTTCCAAACGGCTATTTTATAAAAGTATCTGACACCATCCCGGATAATCTGCTGGTTCGGTTCGATGTAAAGGTTGCAGGCACCGACTCCTCCTGGTACAGCCATTTTGCCATCGAATCGCATGCCCCTGCCCTGAAAATCAATGGCCTCACCATTATTGACACCCTGGATGGAAACCACAACGGGCGGCTGGATCCCGGTGAAAATGTTCAGATTGTGATCCCCGTCACCAATACCGGTGACTTTGCATGCCCGTTAAGCTCTGCACGGCTGACCTCCTCCTCGCCCTCCCTGACTTTGCTTACAGACAGTGTTTTTCTGGACGATCTTCAGCCGGGACAGGAGAAAAACGCTGTGTTTAACCTTCTTGTCAGCGCGGATACACCCGCCGGCAGCGGCGCCGAATTAATTCTGACCACTCATTCGGGATTATACGAAGTAAAACGGACATTCCGTGAAATGGTCGGTCTGATTGTTGAGGACTGGGAAACAAATACCTTCACAAAATTTCCCTGGCTGTCAGGTGGTGCAAAACCCTGGGTAATCACAAGCCTGAATCCCTGGGAAGGAGTTTACTCCCTTGAATCAGGTATCATCGGCGACAATCAAAGCTCCCAGCTGCTCCTATCCTACATCGCGGCCGCCGATGACAGCATCTCCTTCTATCTGCGCACCTCCACCGAACAGGAGTATGATTTCCTGATGTTTGACATCGACGGGGTGCTTCAGGAACAATGGTCGGGTGAAACACCCTGGTTGCGGACAGCTTTTCCGGTTGCAGCCGGACAGCATGTTTTCAAATGGAACTATCAGAAAGACATGGCAGCCGCAACAGGAACGGATCGGGCCGGAATTGACTTTATCTCCCTGCCACCTCCCTTTTTAGCCAGTGTTGATCCCGGACCGGATGACACCATCTGCGCCGGATCAGATGCAATGTTGTATGCCACTGCACAATCGTACGATTCCATTCGGTGGACCACCCTCGGCGATGGCGTTTTTACCAACGACACGGCCCTCATCACAGCATATTCACCGGGAACCAATGACCTGATCTCCGGAAATGTCACGCTTAGGCTGACCGGTTTCAGTAAATACGGCCGGTTTGGCAAAAATAAGCACATCCGTATCTATCCGCTTCCGGTGGCGGCCATGACATTATTTCCAAACGACACAGTTTGTGCCGGACAGTTCATCCGTTTAGCCGCAGATACAGCCGGCGTCGCAGCATGGCAGTGGAGTCCGGGTAATTTTACCGCCTCTGAAGTAACCTATGATACAGCCGCCGCCGGGGGTGTCGGGAACCATCTGATCCGGCTGGTTGTAACAAACGTGCATCAATGTCAGAGCCGAGATTCGGTTTACCTGACCTTTCTTAATTGCGCCGGGATTAAAGAAAATCTTCCCGGTTCAATTTGCGTTTTTCCAAACCCCGGTGATGAAAATGATGTGTCAGTCACAAACCATTTCAGTAAAAAAATTAATTTGACTTTTCTTCCGGATGGCGTATATTTGCTGTCGCTCTCAACTGCTCACGAAACTCACTCCTGTAAACTGATCATCAGGAAATAAAAATACTTGAAAAAGGCCTTAATCATCTCGGTTTTATTGGTCTTCCTGTTTAACATAATGGGTTACTACATTGTGTTCAGCTACAGCCGGTACCTGGTTAAAAAGGAGATGAACACACGCATCCGCGCGGGTGGTTTCCATCCGGATCTGATCCTCCTGAAAATTGTCCACCCCGAAAAAGAGAGCCAGTTCCGCCGCCGGGAGAAAAACGAATTCACCTTTCACGGAAATCTATATGATATCGTCGTTGAGCGTAAAAGCGGTGACACAACATTGTTTTACTGTCTGCACGACAAAAAGGAAGAGGCCCTGCTGGCCAATTATTCGCGCTGTTTCAGACTTAAAGAGACTTCTGAGTCCTCCCGTAAAGACAACTTCATACTCGCCCTTTTACACAACCTGATATCACATGCCCTCATTCAAAACACATTATTACCGGTGCATAACAGTGGTATCGCAGTTGTTTTTCCGGCATCCCTGACGCCATTGATTCCTGTTTACCTCTTGCATCCCGCTCCTCCCCCTAAATTAACCTGATTTCATTTTCGGTTTGTTATTTCTATGCCTCTGAATACTTTTTTCATTGGCACCATTGTATCATTTATTCAAATAAATCAAGTTATGAAATCAATATATATTGCTTTTTTACTGTTATTTCTCACTGTTTTTCAGGCAATTGGCCAGGAAAAGCATCCAACTTCTCCATACATACAAGATACGCTGTCTATAAAAAACCTCAATGAAATTGTGGTTAGCGCCTTAAGAATAAACATCCCGCTGAGGCAAATACCGGCTGCCATATCTGTTGTTCCGGGAACCAAGATCACTGCGATGGCTAAGACCATTGCCGCAGATGATGCGTTAAGGCTCGTACCAGGGGTGCGAATTGACAACGGAACCGGAGGGTCAAGGGTTCATGTGTATATCCGTGGCCAGGGCGTTTTAACAGAAAGCGGATTCCGTGGAATAGGCGTGTTAATCGATGGCATTTCTATCAATACCCCTGGTGGTTTTGCCCCCGATTTATATGATGTTGATTGGGAAACGGTAAGTAATGTTGAAGTTGTAAAAGGCCTCGCGGCCTCCCTGTACGGAACAAATGCCACGGGTGGAATAATAAATATCACCACAAAAAATGGCGGAGATAAACCCGTTAATGCATCATTATACACAGCGGCAGGTTCAAATGGTTTTTGGAAAATTCTGGGGCAGGTTGACGGCTCACAGGGAAATATTAACTACCGGATATCCTATTCTCACGTGCAAAGTCATGGTTACCGTGTACACCAGTCATACATGGCCGACAACCTGAGCGAAAAACTCACGTGGACTCCTTCGGCTAAATTCAAAATCATACAACTGCTCACCTATACGAACTATTTTAATCAAAATTCCGAAGGCATAAACTTAAGCCGTTACGATACGGTTGGCCACACGGCCGCAAATACCGATGCCATTCGTTATAACGAGTTTCATCTCACACAGCGCCTTACCGGGGCCACGATCATAAAATATGATTTTGCGAAAAACCAGGATGTCTCCCTCCGGGGATTCATCCGGATGAACAGTTACCAGGAAACCTCCAACAATGGGGATGATTTTAAACCCTTTGTCAATCCCGGTATTGCAGCCCAGTATAATCTTCACTTCGGAAAAGAAAACCTCTTTAACCACATCAGTCTCGGGGTTGACTATCAATCGATGAAGATGACCGAACAGATGTTTGCCGTGCCGGATGGAGATCACATCAACAGCAACCGGGTTGACGACTATTGGAGCAAGGAGGTGTTTGATCTCAACAACGTACTGATCAACCAGGTCATCCGCCAGAGTGCCGCGGGGATTTTCCTGATCGACAAACTTGATATTGCCAAAAAGCTTTATGCCCTGCTCAATCTGCGCTATGACTATGTTTACAATAAGCTGGACTCATCAACAGTGAGTGATAATAAAACTTTTCAAAAACCCACCTTCCGCGTCGGCCTCGCCTTCGACCTGGCCAGAGCTGCCAATATCTATGCAAGTTTCTGTTCCGGGTTTTTAGTCCCGACAGAAGATGAACTGTATAACAATCCTGTGAAATATGGCGGGTTCAATTCCCTGATCACACCATCAACATCAATGGGAGGTGAACTGGGCGTAAGAGGGGAAATCGGAAAAACTTTTTACTATGATGTTACCGGTTTCAACATCAATTCCAAAAACGAATTCTACCGGTACAGCGTTCCGGGAAGAGGCAATAACACTGCCTTTTATGGCAACATGGGCGGAAGCCGCAGATGGGGTGTTGAGACCTCTTTATCCTATTCTCCGGTTGAATTCCTCAAATTCGATGTCGCTTACGCCTATTCCCACTTCCAATATACAACGCCCGACAGCGTGAAAGGCCATTGGATACCTCAGTGCCCTGAACATGTACTCACCGCTGAAGCTGCCGTGAAGTTTCTCAAACATTTTACCCTGACGATGAATGTGCAGTATGAATCAAAATGGTACATCCAGGTTGACGACTCCATTTACAACAACTACACTGAAAACGGCATTGTACGTAGTTCCTCGGAACGGACCGGATTTACGGTGGCCAATGCAAACCTGAAATATTCGTGGAAACTGGGTTCACTTTTCGGCGACCTCAGCTTCTATTGTAAAAACATGTTCGACGAACAATATTTCGGGTTTACCGAGCCCAACAATGGTCCCGATTACAACAGCTACCAGGCAGCTCCGGGACGTGAATTCTTCGTGAGCCTGAGACTCAGGTTATAGGAGACCGGACGATGTCATTCTGACTCCGGTTCAAACCTTGCTTTCGCCTTATAAACGAACAGCGCTCTTAACTTATCCCAGAAATCTCCGCCCAGTACAAAAAGACTGGCCAGGAACATGGCATCTGATGCGATGATAATGATGTACCGTGTCGATAGCGCGATGGGAACAAGATGGGGCATGAACGAGATCATATAATTAGGCAGGAAAGGCAAAACAAACATAACCAGTCCGATATTGTAACGCAATGGCGTGATTTGATGAGGCTTGGCTACTTTATGATAAAAATAGTGCAACTGATAATTGATCCAGGCATAGGAGGTCTTGCCAAGAATGGCGATACTGCCAATTTTCATCAGGGGTGCACTGATCCAGAAAACTCCCAGAACAACCCCCTTCAGGAAGGAGCCGGCAATGAATTCCCGAAGTATCAGTCCTGATGGTAACATGAAAAATGATGCAATAAAAATCCCCAAACCCACATAAAAACGAAAACCGGGATTCTCAGGGCGTTTCATTTCAGTCGGACGATGGATAAACATTTTCGGTTTTTTTTTGATATGTGAATAAAAAGCTGATTCGTGACAGGTGACGCGTGACAAATAAACGACCTTTTCCCCAATCAGAAGGCTTCACTGTCACCTGTCACGTGTCACGTGTCACGGTCATAAAAAGAACATCGCCACACCCGACACCGCCAGGATTGCTCCTCCAACTTCTTTAAACGTCACCTTTTCCTTGTACAGGATGACAGATGGCGGAATAATCAATACAGGAACCAGGGCCATGATGGTTGCAGCAATCCCGGTATCGGCATATTTGATGGCGATCAGTGAAAATGAAACTCCGAGGAATGGCCCGAAAAAAGCGCCCAGTGACAGCTGAAGCATCGGTTTACGCTTTGAAAGCGCCAGGAAGGCATGTTTCCAGAATCCCATCACGGTGAACAGAAAAGCGAAACCAGCGATTCCGGCAATGACCCGAATCTGAGTCGATGCAAATGAATTGTACCCCTGCATCCCGACTTTACTGAGAACCAAACCTATCGCCTGACCGGCTGCCCCGCCCAGGCCAAGGAGAATTCCCCACAGCGGGTAGGTAAATTTAACCTTCCTGAAGCCACCATTGCTCTCCTCTGCGGTGTGTCTTTTCAGCACCACCAGCGCGATGCCCGAAATTGTCAGGATCATGCCAATCCAGCTTTTCGACGACAAGGTTTCTCCCAGCACCATCCAGCCAATCAGGGCAGTCATGGGCGGGGCCAGAGCCATCAGCAACATTGAAATACGGGCTCCAACCACAACAAATGCCTGAAACAGGCACAGGTCGCCAAATACGAACCCGATAAGGCCCGACAGGGTAAGGTATAGCCATGCATGCGGTGTTGCATCGAGGGGTAAAAGGGATCCGCGGTAGAAAAAAACAAACAGGGTCAGAAAACAAAAGCCGACCAGCAGGCGCAACAGGTTTACCACCATTGAGCCTATTTTTCGGCTTGCAGCTTCAAATGCAAGAGCTGTGATGGTCCAGAAAACGGCTGTTAGCAAGGCGGCCAATTCGCCGGGATGGTTTATCAAAATTTTTTCTCCTTATTTATTTCCCGACGAGCCAGTTCTCAGGATTCTGAATAACCTTGCCACGCCATAGTTCGAAATGCAACTCTGATTTCTGCTCGCCTGAATTGGTATGAACCTTCCCGATGGTCTGCTTTACTGCAACCTCCTGCCCGTCGCGCACACTCACTTCATCAAGATTTGAATAAACCGTCAGATATTCGCCGTGACGGATGATAACGACATTGTTGAGACTTGGGAATGACATCACCCTGCTTACCTTTCCGCTAAAAACAGATTTTACGGCCGATCCGCGCTCGGTCATGATGTCAATGCCATTATTTTTAACTTTTACATGTTCCAGCACAGGATGGGCATGCTCGCCAAAGCTGCCGGATATAAATCCGCGGTCGCACGGCCAGGGCAACCGGCCGCGATTTGCCGAAAACGATGATGACAGTTCCATCTCCCTTGGCGTAAAATCCATGGCTGAAGGAGCCTTTGATGTCTTTGGCGAAGAGGGCAGCTTTTTCTCCTTTGCCTCTTTCCTCCGGAATCGCTCTTCCGATGCCCTGATATCGTCGGCAATCAGTTTTTCAATCGCATTTTCGAGTTTAAGCGCGGCCTGCTGCTTTGTTTTTAAGGTTGCCAGCAGTTGCTTTTCCTTGGAGGAAAGCTCTTTAACCGCCTTTGCCTTATCCGTCTTTTCACGGTCAAGTTTTTGCTTTTCTGACAATTTAGACTGGACCAGGTTAAGCTTTTGACTCATGGTCTCCTCCAGATCCCTGCGATGTGCATTGATAGCCCTTTGCGTCGATTCGATGTGCGATGCCTGCTGGCGCCGGTATGCCGCATATTGCTGATAATATTTCAGTCGCTGGTATGCCTGATTAAAATCCCGTGCGGAGAAAATAAACATCAGCTTGTTATGACCATTCATGGTACGATAAGCATAACTGATCATGCGTGCATACTCCGATTTCAGGCTGTGAAGCTGTTTCGACATTCGGTTTATCTGGATGCTGTCAACCGTCATGGTTATCTGTACATCATTCAGTTCCCGGTTGATCGCCATGATGAGCGCCTCGCGGCTTTTAATTTGTTTTGACAGGATTTTTAATTTGTTCAGTGAAGTTTCCTTGTTTTTCTGGGTTTTCTCCAGAAGGTCGCTGGTATATCGGATCTCCTCCTCCAGTTTTTGTTTCGTCCGCTGCAACTGCTCTTTATCTTTTCCTGGTTGAGATAACGCTCCTGTAACCGTGAAAAAGAAAAACAACATCAGCAACCATCTGGTAATTATTACATTGCTGAAGGAGATTGCCCTCTTGATCATCGGAAAAAGATTTTATTTGACCGGCTGATAACTGGCTGGAATTTTAAATGGAAATTGCAATGGAATGTTGATCGTCATTTTTGAGAATTCAGCCTTCACCCGGATCGTATTATCAGCCAGGATGATGTAGGTCATGTTTCTGGGAAAAAGCTGGTCCTCCAGTGGCTCAAAACCTTCATACGTTGACTCCAGTTTGATGTTGTCGCGGCGGATTTCTTTCACATCTGCATGGGTGATCTTGTAACTGACAGGATCAAGCCAGATGTTTTGAATGAAAATCTTTAGATTTTCCTGACTGTTGCGAACAAATTTTTTCAACTTCCCGCGTGCTCCGGTTGAAAGTTTATATTCGCCACGGTCGATGGAAGCACGAAATTTTCCATCCTCATAGAACTGAAGATCGTTGCCCAGCAAAAATGCCTGCAACAGGTCAAAATCAATATTGGTGTTGAGAAAGCGGTTCACATACTCATAATCTCCCACAAAATAGGTGTCATTCAGCCTGTTGATCATTTTCACCGAATCCTGGGAAATCATCAGTCGCACAGCCTCAATGCCAAGCATGGGTGTTAAAGAAATCCATATCAGGCTGTCTTTCCGGATGCGAATTTGCCCGTTGAATGAATTTTCCTTTCCCTTGTTGGTATATTCTGCGGAAAATTTTGCGGAAAACCACTGATATTTCACTTCAGTTTGGTAAATAAAAAATCCGCTCCCTCCTCCCTGATGGGCGCTTTCATCACTTTCCGTGCAGGGCTGCAGGATTGAATAAAAAAAAGCAGGGCCAGCAACATCAAGGTAAACCAGCGCAGTTTTTGCAAGTAAAACATCATGAATTATTGGTAATATTTTTTTTCGTTGATCTTTTTTTCGAGTAATTCAGATCCGGTACCTTTTTGCTTTGCTTTGAGCCAGTATTCAAGCGCCCCAGTTGCATCGCCCAGTTTGTACAGCACATCGCCATAATGTTCCAGCACCTCGGCGCCCGGTTCCTCCTTGTTCTGCACAGCTTTTAAAATCCATTCAGCCGACTCCTTGTATTTTTCCTGTTTAAACAGCACCCATCCGTAAGTGTCCTGAAATGAAGCATTCTCAGGATCAAGGGTGACCGCCTGTTTTGCCATTTTTTCAGCTTTTTCAAGTTCACGACCCTCCAGGGAAAGATAGTAGGCATAGTTGTTAAGCACATACCCATTGTCTTCTTTCATCTTGAGTGATCGCTCGTAGGCCATGTATGCCTCCTTGTCATTTTTCATGGCATGCAAAGCATCCCCCTGATACATGTAAAACTGAGCCAGCAAATCGTTGTTATCAACTACAAGATTTGCACCGGAAGCCAGCGCCTTCAAAGCAGCCTCATTCTTTTTCAGCTGCAGGCAGGCCAGACCGGAAAAAAGAAACGGAAGAGGCTGGTCGGGAAAAAGCTCGGCTGCCCTGATGCTGTATGTAAGCAGATGTTCAAACTCACTCATCTGCAGGTCGAGCTGGAGTACCTGTTCCCACACCACATACCGGCTGCTGTCGAGCGCCAGAGCCTGGAGAAAAGTATCCCTCGCTTCAGGCAGTTTTTTATCCTGAACAAGCAAATCCCCGTAAATTGAAAAAACTTTGGGGTCCTTCGGATGGGTCTCTATCAGAATTTTTGACAGAATAAATGCCTGCTCCTTCAAATCGTTGTATATCTGGTTGACTGTATAAAACGACAGCAGGATATTTACTTTTGTATCCACATCGAGGTTGGGGTTCGCGAAACCCAGTCTGAGTTCTTCAAATGCCTTTTCCTTGTTCCCCGTTTTGCGGTAATAATCAGCCATCGACATGTGGATGTAAGCATTGTCGGGATCCATCACCGCAATTTTCTGATAGGTCGCCAGCGCCTTATCCTGCATGTTGTTTGCCATATAAAACTCGGCAAGAATCGAATAATACCTGGGTTCATCCGGAAAAGCACTGATCAGCTTCTGAATCTCCCTTTCAGCCCCCTTCAGATCGTTGAGGTGCAGGTAAATTTTCTGCTTTTGAAGGGTTACCTCCTCATCAATGCCTGCTTTTTCATCAATTTGATGGTAGATTTTAATGGCATCCTGGTATTTTTCAACCTGGAGATAAAGTATGGCAAGCTGGTAAAGGTAATCAAGGTTGTCCGGATTTTTTTCAATTAACTTTTCATAAATGGCAATGGCTTCATTGAGTTGTGAAGTACCCTGACAGAGTTCTGCAAGAAAAAGTGAATACCAGGTATTATCCGGATCGAGTTTACAGGCAATACGGCACATTTTTACGGCCTCGTCAATGCTTTTCAACTCAGTTTCCAATCGTGCAAGTTCAAAATAGGCAACAGGATCCTGAGGGTAGCGGTCAATGTATTGCCTGAATAAATCCTGGGCTCCCTTGATATTGCCGATAATCGCCTCCTTCTTGGCATTGATCAGCATGCCGGTATTTCCGGGGTTTACAGTTGTGGGATCAGGTTGATCCTTTTTCGATTTTTTCTTTTCCGGCTTTTGCTGATAAGCGGGATTACCCCCGGCGACCACTCCAACCTCCGCATGCACTGCGGTTTGGATCATAAAACCAAATGCTAAAAAAATAAATATAGCGATAAAGCCCCTCATTCGTAATTTGTAATTTATAATTCGTAATTATTTTGTCCCCGTGTGCCAATTCGTAATTATTTTGTCCCCGTGTGCCCGAATCCCCCGGCACCCCGCTCTGTTTCTTTCAGTTCATCGACTTCAACCCATTCCGCTTTTTCATGGGCGGCGATCACCATCTGGGCAATTCGTTCACCATTGCGAACGATAAAATCCCCGGTCGATAAGTTAACCAGGATCACCATAATTTCCCCCCGGTAATCGGCATCGATCGTTCCGGGTGTGTTGAGCAGGGTTATCCCGTTTTTGATGGCCAAACCGCTCCGTGGCCTGATCTGTGCTTCGTAACCCATTGGAACCTCTATAAACAATCCGGTTGGAATAAGGGCCCGCTCAAGCGGTTTCAATACGATATCCGAGTCAAGGTTTGCACGCAGATCCATGCCTGACGAAGCCTTGGTTTGGTAAGCTGGCAATGGATGTACGGAATGGTTGACAATCCTGATCTTCATGGCTGTAAGTAAGCGTGCAAAGGTAATAAAAAACTTGATTTACAGGAGTGATGCATGCCGGGGCTTTTCAACAAGGTACGCCGTAAAGGCAAAAACAAACAGTAGCAGGGTGTGAAATATGACCCGCAGGACCAAACTTCCGGGAACCAGATAAATACTTATTATGTAAAGCAGGATGGCCAATCCAAGGTAACCGAAAAACCTGATCAGGTTATATTTGACCGTGAAATAACGCTGCCCCACCAGATACGATACAACCATCATGGCGCCGTAGCAGATGAATGTCGCCCAGGCAGAACCAAGATATCCATGGATCAGGTGATCTGCGCCCAGCGGAATCCACCATAAATTCAACAACACGGTGATGATGGCCCCGAGAATGGAAAGCCAGGCTCCCCAGACAGTCCGCCCCGTGAGCTTATACCATATTGAAAGATTGTAATAAACACCCAGAAACAGGTTTGCCATCATCAGGATGGGAATGACACCTTTGCCTTCCCAATAATTTTTTCCGATGAGAAAACGCAGGATAAAATCATCCAGAAAGACCATTGTTGCCAGGAAAATAAATGATACGACGATGATAAAATAATCCATGATCCGGGCATATAATATTTTAGCGTCCTTTCCTTTGGCAGCCGCAAAGAAAAAAGGCTCGGCGGCATACTTGTATGCCTGGATAAAAATGGTCATGAGGATGGATATCTTATAACACGCACCGTAGATGCCTACCTGGTAGGCAGCCATGTCTTTGGGAAGAAGGTATCTCAGCAGCAGCCGGTCGAAGGTTTCGTTTACGATGCCTGCCATCCCGGCAAAAAGCAATGGAAATGCGTAAATCAGCATCTTTTTCAACAGTTTGGGATCCAATTTCCACCGCATACCCGCAAACTGGGGAATTAACAGCAGCAGGGTTACCGAACTGGCGATCAGATTGGCGATAAAGATGTATTCAATGCCCCAGTCCTGCCGGTAAATCAGATGGATGAACCCGGTGATAAAATTCCACGAATCATGTTGCAGGGCATAAGGACAGAACAGCAGAAAAAACAGGTTCAGCCCGATGTTGACGGCAATGCTGACGATGTTGATTCCGGCAAAAAGCGCTGCTTTGTTCTGCGCCCTGAGCCGGGCAAATGGAATCCTGGAAAAGGTATCGAGTCCCAGCATCCATGCAAACCATAAAACATATTCCGGATGCGTGGCATAGTCTATCCACCGGGCAATTGGCTGCGCAAAAACAGAAGCAAAAAATAAAAAAACCACCGTCGAAAAAATCAGCGAAATCATCCCGGTACTGAATACCTTCTCTTTGTCCTGCTCGCTTTCATTGAACCGGAAAAAAGCTGTCTCCATTCCATACGTGAGGATGACGATCAGAAAGGATGCATAGGCGTAAAATACCGTTACAGTACCATATTCCCCGGGCAGGAACACGCGCGTGTAAAGCCATACCAGCAAATATCCGAGGATGCGCCCGAGAACGCTCGAGAGTCCATATACAGCTGTTTGACCTGCAAGTTTTTTCAGCGGATTCATCGGAACAAAGTTATCTGTTTTTTTCATTGTCTGCATTGCTTTCATTGCTTTCATTGTCTGCATTGCTTTCATTGTCTGCATTATGTTTAATTTTGCATCCATGCCGAAAAACAAATGCTACGTCGTATGGCAAGGAAAAAAACCGGGCATCTACCACAGCTGGGGAGATTGCAAAAAGCAGGTTGATGGTTTTACAGGGGCTGTTTACAAAGGTTTTCCAACACTTGACCTTGCGAAAAGCGCCTTGAACGACGATCCGCGGAAATACATGACCAAAGGGTTGAATGCTCCGAAAAGAATCACCTGTTCAAATCCCCTGATCGGCGAACCGGTTGCTGACAGTATCAGTGCCGACGCTGCCTGTGCCGGCAATCCGGGAGTCCTTGAATACAGAGGAGTGGATACAAAATCGGGGGCGGAACTTTTCCGTATGGGTCCATTTCCCGAAGGAACAGTAAACCTGGGTGAGTTCCTCGGGATTGTTCATGCACTGGCCTATCTGAAACAGCGAAACTCCGACTGGCCGGTTTATTCCGATTCGCGCACGGCCATCGCCTGGGTGCGCAAAAAGGCAATCAACACCAACCTCGTTGTCTCCCCGAAAAATAAAAATCTCTTCGAATTGGTTGAACGTGCCCTGAAATGGCTGCATGAAAACAAATGGCCCAATAAAATTTTGAAATGGGAAACTGAATATTGGGGCGAAATACCGGCAGATTTCGGAAGAAAATAATCAGCGAAGCGTTGCATAAAAAGCATCTGCAATGTGATTGATGGTCGTTCCCTCAGGGCGAATGAGAATGGTAACGATGTCGAACCGCACCTCTCCTCCCTGCCGGCGATAGTTCACAAAAGCATTTGCCGCCCGGATCAGGATGCGCTGTTTGCTCTTTGTTACCGCTGCTTCAGGTTCTGAAAAAACATTCGACGTTCGTGTCTTCACCTCCACAATCACAACAAAGTTGCCATCCCTGGCAATGATATCGATCTCCTCTCTACCAAACCGCCAGTTCCGCTCGAGTATCCTGTAGCCCTTCTCCTCTAAAAAATTAGTGGCAGCCTCCTCCCCGGCTTTGCCCAGTTCGATATGATCTTTCATCTGTCCTTGATTTCTGCACTGATTTATAAAAAGTTAATGGCAGGTAGTTTTCTTGGTAACTTGAATTGTTCAGTAAAATTTTCTCTGTGGCTCTTCTATGTTTCTCCGTACCTCTGTGAAACAGTATCACACAGCTCCTTTATCGGATAAAAAAGTAAAAGTAATACGGATTGTTAATAAAATGAAAGCTCAACCGATTGACCGACACTGAAACTGATCTTTCTGCCCATGATCAGGGCGAGGTTCGTATCCTCATGCCCGGCCGGGAAATGATAGCACACCGGGAATTTATACTCTTTCACCGCATCAGCAATGATCTCATTGGCAGTTTTGCCAAAAGGGATGACGTTATCATTCATTTTTGACATTCCTCCGATGATCAGTCCCTTCAGTTTATCCAGTTTTCCGGCCCGCTTCAGGCTCATCATCATCCGGTCGATATGGTACAGGTATTCATCCACATCCTCCAGAAACAGAATTTTACCGTTTGTATCCGGATCTGACACAGAACCCGTCAGACTATACAGAATTGACAGGTTCCCGCCAACAAGGACCCCTTCTGCCCTGCCCTCGCGTGAAAGCTCCGGGGTGGAACAGGAATAAGTGATCTGTTTTCCGAAGAGTGCGTTGACCATGGTTTGCAGGCTCTCTTCCAGGAAGTCATTTTTGATATTGACCGGCATGGCCGCATGCAGGGTTTCCACACCGAATTGCCGGTGGATATGGGCATGGAGCACTGTTACATCGCTGTACCCGACAATCCATTTGGGATGTTTGCAAAACATGGAAAAATCAAGTTTGTCAATGATCCTCAAAGTACCGTATCCGCCCCGGGAACAAACGATCGCCCTGATTGATTCATCATCCAGCATGTTTTGAAAATCCCTGCTCCGCTGCTCATCCGTACCCGCAAACTGCTGGTTCTTGCTGAAAATATAACTGCCAAGCACAACCTCCAGGTCGTACCGCTGGAAAAACCGGATCGCCGGGTGTACCTCTTCAAAGGTGATGCTGCGAGCAGGAGATACGATGGCGATCTTATCCCCTTTTTTCAGATAGGGCGGAGTAATCATGCCCCAAAAGTAACAAAAAAGGAGGTTTCCGATCCCGCTTTTTCATTATTTCCTATCTTTGCACTTCAGTTTATGTCTATTCCCAGAGCCTGTTTCCATGAGCGATAAACCAGCATTCAAGCGATATCTTGTCACTTCGGCCCTGCCCTATGCCAACGGGCCCATCCACATCGGACATCTGGCCGGTGTTTATGTTCCGGCCGATATCTACGTCCGCTTTCTCAGGATGAACGACGAGGATGTTATTTTCATCGGGGGATCAGATGAACACGGGGTTCCCATCACCATCAAGGCCTTGCAGCAGGGGGTCTCCCCACAGGATATCGTGGATAAATATCATGGCATCATTAAAAAGTCATTCGAAGATTTTGGCATATCCTTCGACATCTATTCCCGTACATCCAACCCGATGCATCATGCAACGGCTTCCGAATTCTTCCGTAAGATGTATGATGCCGGGCAGTTCATTGAGCAGGTTTCGGAACAGTATTACGACGAAGCTACCAATCAATTCCTGGCCGACCGCTACATCACCGGAACATGTCCCCACTGCGGTTATGAAAAAGCGTATGGCGACCAATGCGAGAAATGCGGCACTTCGCTGAACGCCACCGACCTGATTGAGCCAAAATCGGTGCTCAGCGGCAATAAACCGGTGTTGCGTGAAACAAGGCACTGGTTCCTTCCCCTTGATCAGTATGAACCCTGGCTGCGCGAATGGATCCTGGAAGGCCATAAAGATGACTGGAAAACAAATGTTTACGGGCAATGCAAGTCCTGGATCGACCAGGGGCTGCAACCGCGTGCGGTTACACGCGACCTCGACTGGGGCGTGAAAGTTCCGGTGGCTGGCGCCGAAGGAAAAGTGCTGTATGTATGGTTCGACGCACCCATTGGTTATATTTCGGCAACACGGGAGCTCACGCCCGATTGGGAAAAATACTGGAAAGACCCGGAGACCAAACTCGTTCATTTTATCGGCAAAGACAACATTGTCTTCCACTGCATCATCTTCCCGGCGATGCTGAAAGCCGAAGGTACCTACATCCTCCCTGAGAATGTCCCGGCCAACGAATTCCTGAACCTGGAAGGAGATAAAATATCAACCTCCCGGAACTGGGCCGTGTGGCTGCACGAATATCTCGAAGCATTCCCCGGCAAGCAGGATGTTCTGAGATATGTACTCACATCTGCTGCCCCGGAAACCAAAGACAATGATTTCACCTGGAAGGACTTTCAAACCAGGAACAACAGCGAACTCGTTGCCATCCTCGGCAATTTCGTGAATCGTACCATTGTCCTGACACACAAATATTTCGAAGGAAAAGTTCCTGAACCATCTTTATTTACCGGCGAGGATTTAACCGCGCTGGAAGAGATGCGCCTTTTCCCCGACCGTATTGCCGGGAGCATCCGGAACTACCGGTTCCGCGAAGCCCTGGCTGAGATGATGAACCTTGCCCGGCTGGGAAATAAATACCTGACCGACAATGAACCCTGGAAGGTTTTCAAAAACGACCCCGTCAGGGTGGGGACTGTATTAAATATCTCCCTGCAGATTTGTGCGCAACTCTCCATTGTTGCGGAACCATTCCTGCCTTTTTCTGCTGCAAAAATCCGAAAAACACTGAACCTGCCGTCTTTTAAGTGGAAAGAGGCCGGTTTGCTCAACTGGCTGCCGGCGGGCCATTGCCTTGACCAGCCGGAACTTCTCTTTGAAAAGATTGAAGACCCGTCCATCCAGGCACAGGTGCAAAAGCTGCTCGACACCAAAAACGCCAATGAAGCAGCCCAGGCCAAAGCTCCCGTAAAACCAGGCAAAGAGTTGATCGGATTCGAAGATTTCGCCAGGATGGACATTCGCTGTGGAACCATTCTTGAAGCTGAAAAGGTGGCAAAAACCGATAAATTGCTGAAGTTGAAGATCGACACTGGTCTCGATCAACGTATTGTGGTCTCAGGAATTGCAAAATTTTTCGACCCTGAAAAGATCATCGGCCAGCGGGTGTGCATCCTGGTAAACCTTGCCCCCCGCAAACTGAAGGGGATCGAATCACAAGGCATGATCCTGATGGCCGAAAACCCCGATGGCACCCTATTCTTCGTCACGCCGGATGAAGGCTCGCTGAATGGCGCCGATATCAAATAAAAGTATTATTTTTGCACCGAAAGATGAAATCCGCCGACTGCCGACTGCCGACTGCCGACTGCCAACTGCCAACTGCCAACTGCCGACTGCCGACTGCCAACTGCCGACTGTTGATCGTTCTTAAAATATCATTGCCGGCTCCGTAGTTCAATGGATAGAACGGAAGTTTCCTAAACTTTAAATGCAGGTTCGATTCCTGCCGGGGCTACAAGGTCAAATTTGAAATTTGAAATTTGATTACGGTTAGCCAACCCTCGCCTTCATCTTTGTCTTAATTGAATTAAATAGTCTTACCAATTGTTCCACCTCTGAACATATTTCCCTGATTTCGATCTGTGCAAGCAATCCGATCCGGGATAAATATTCTAACCAGAAATGGGTTTCATCACACTCCTCTACCACAATGCAAATCTTGGAATAATACTCCGCGTCTGACCGGGCACGCATGGCGGCACGACAGTTTGCAGGCTCGGAATAGGGTGCTGAATCAGAGGTCGATTGATACCTGTTTTATTTTATTTTCTAATGACAGAAGTTTCCAGACGCTTTTTCCCCTAATTTGTTTCCAGAAACTGTTCTATTTCCCGGATAAATTCAGTCATTTCTCCAAACATCTGCAAAAGTTCTTGTTTATCCAAATCATAGATGGTGGCATAATCTCCTTTTGTCCGGAGATTATACCCTTTTGTAAGAATTTTCGAAAACTTTACTTCTATCTTCTCGGGATGGATAAAGGTTTTATTAAACCATCCAAGCAACTGAGCATGTTTTGAGGATTCGAAATTCATCGATCATGCATGAATTCCCTTCTCTAAAGCATTGATAATAAGTGGTTCTTTCCCTTTTAAGGTGCCATTACGCTCATTCATCGACAGGAGATGGAGATCAAACAACACCTGGTGTCTTAGACCGACATCAAAAGCATTATCAAAAATAAGATTTTGATATTTCCAGTCATAATCATGAGAAATAAGTATCAGGATATCGTAATCAGAGTCTGTGCCAGATTTACCGGATGCCTGAGACCCAAATAGAATCACATCTTGGATATCATCTCCAAATTGTGAAACCAGGTTACGCTTCAACTCTTTTAAAACCATTATCGGGTTAGCCATCGCTGTCTCCGAATTTATTATGCAAACAAAGATAAAACAATTTTTCCTTTTCTGCCACAATTGTACTACAATGAGTACTCAATGTTATTTGGCAAAAAAAATCGGGTCTTCCATTTTACCGTATTATCTTATTCGAATTTGAAATCTCAAACCTGAATTCAGAATTCTGAAATGGAATTGGCCACTTCGTAAATTTGAATTACTTACTTTTACCGGTGAAATACTAACTACCTAAGCGAATGCCTACACTCAACTGGATCGGCAAAGACAAAGTCATCAACCACCATCAGGACGTACCCTTTCGTGTGCTCGACCATCAGTACGGCTATACGCCGGATGGCAAACAAGAAGCGCCTGTCAACAGCGGCAATCTCATCATCCATGGCGATAACCTCGAAGCGCTGAAAGCCCTGCTGCCTCAGTACGAAGCGAAAGTCAAGTGCATCTACATTGATCCGCCTTACAACACGGGTAACGAAGGTTGGGCCTATAACGACAACGTTAATGATCCGAAGATTAAGAAGTGGTTGCATCAGGTTGTTGGCAAGGAGGGTGAAGACCTGAGCCGGCATGACAAGTGGTTGTGTATGATGTATCCAAGGTTGGTTTTACTTAACAAACTGCTTAATCCAGACGGAACGGTTTTTATTTCAATCGACGAGAACGTGCACTCTTACTTGAAGATCATCTGTGACGAGATTTTTGGAAGGCCTCGATTTATCGCTTCGTTTATTTGGAAAGCCAGACAGAATAAAGACAATAGGAACATCAACAAAGTATCGATTGACCATGAGTATGTATTGTGTTATGGGAGACAGTTAAAAGGACTACCCAGGATTAATGACAGCTACTCAAATTCGGATAGTGACCCAAGAGGGCCATGGACAAGTGCTAATATGGTAGGACTGCTGGATGCAAATCAACGACCAAACCTGCATTATGATATAATTGATCCAAGTACAGGTGTCGTGTATAAAAAGCCTAAAATGGGTTGGAGATACGACCAGAACACAATGCGAAGACTGATACAGGAAAACCGAATCATTTTCCCAAAAGCCGTAAGTGGTCGACCAAGAAGAAAGGTCTACCTGTCAGATTTACAATCAGATGTAACCGGTTTCTCTTCAGTTACAGGAGAGGATATTTATACTCGAGATGGTACAAACGTTGTGTTTGGAGAGCGAATCTTTGAGTTTCCCAAGCCTGTTGCTTTAGTCGAGCAATTTATACTCCAAGCCTCTGACAAGAACGATATTGTGATGGATAGTTTTGCTGGTTCCGGCACAACAGCCCATGCAGTACTAAACCTCAACAAGCAGGATGGCGGTAATCGCAAGTTCATCCTTGTCGAAATGGAAGACTACGCCGAAACCATCACAGCAGAGCGCGTCAAGCGTGTCATCAATGGATACGCTGACGTTGAAGGAACCGGCGGCAGCTTTGACTACTACGAGTTAGGCCCTCCATTGTTTGATGATGCCGGTAACCTGAACAATCAGGTGCCGGTAAACCGGATCAGAGAATATATATGGTATTCCGAAACCCGGTCGGCATTCAACACATTAACGGAGGATCAGCTTCAAAATCCTTACTTTCTGGGAATCAAGGAGGATACCGGATACTATTTCTACTACGAACCGCAGCAGGTAACCACACTGGATTACGATTTTCTTGGTACCATCTACCTGAAAGCAGAGCAGTATGTTGTTTATGCTGACAACTGCCTGCTGTCGAAGACCTTTCTGCAAAACAACAACATCATATTCAAGAAGATACCCCGTGACATCTCACGCTTATAAAAAAACCATTGGATCAAATGAACTATTCGAAATTCTGGAATAGTTCATATTTGAAATTTTTCTCTAAATTGCATTAAAAACAGATGTCATGAAAACGGAAGAATTAACAGCCTTTTTAACGCTGGATGCGGAGGAGTTTTATGAAACAAGGTGAACTATGACTTAAGGCCCTGTGTTTCAGTTATTCGAAAAATTCGAATAGCTGAAGACTGGGAGGTTTAAATTACACGAAGATCCGCGAAGGATACACGAAGTGACACAAAGAAAATTGATTTGTTATGGAATTTGATCCTGTTTCAGGGAAGATTATTGGTTGCGCGGTAAAGACAGGGTTGTTAATCAATTTCAACGTTACAGTTTTAAAGAACGGATTAAAAAGATATGTCCTTTAACCTTCGTGGATCTTCGTGCGTTTTTCGTGGATCTTCGTGAAAGAAAAAATTACACGAAAGGACACAAAGGTTTCACGAAGGGACACGAAGAAAAGGAAAAAACCATGGAACTCAAACCCTACCAGACCAAAGTCATCAAAGACCTTGAGACCTATCTGAATTACGTACAGCAGTTTAAGCTGACAGATGTTGCGTTTAAGCGTTTCTGGGAAGATCAGGTCGGCCCGTACAACCCGATCACCGGTGAAGGTATGCGACCTTATCAGAACAATGTTCCCAACGCAGCACATGTATGCATCAAAGTACCGACCGCAGGAGGTAAAACGTTCATCGCCTGCAATGCACTGAAAACGATCTTTGGCGCATTCGACACCAACCGTCCGAAAGCGGTTGTGTGGCTGGTGCCATGGAGCAACCTGCTCGAACAAACGGTTCGTAACCTGAGCAACCCTGATCATCCTTACCGGCAGAAGCTGAATTCGTTGTTTAACCATCGGGTGTCCGTGTATGAGAAGAAGGACTTGCTGCAAGGATCGAATTTCAGCCCATCCGTCGTAAGTGAGCAGTTGAGCATCTTTGTAATGAGCTTCGGTTCAATCAGGGCGACACGCAAAGAGGATCGGAAAATCTACGACCAGAACGGTCAACTGTCATCGTTTGTGTCCACCTATCAAGATAGCTCCGTGGTACTGGCCAACACAGATGAGTCGGCTCTGATCAACGTGATCCGCAACCTGAACCCGATACTGGTCGTTGATGAAAGCCACAATGCTGAAACAGACCTCAGTGTGGAGATGCTGAAAGCGCTAAATCCATGCTTCATACTTGATCTCACAGCAACGCCAAGGGACAACAGCAACATTGTCAGCATGGTGCCTGCCATTGAGTTGAAAAAGCACAGCATGGTCAAACTTCCGGTGATCGTATATAACCACAAGGACAAACATGATGTGGTCAGCAGTGCATTGCATCTTCAGCGGAAACTGGAAGCATCGGCCATTGCAGAAGAGAAGGTTACCGGCAGGTACATTCGTCCGATTGTCCTGTTTCAGGCGCAGTCGGCAACCAATGAAGATAATACCACCTTTGAAAAACTGAAAACCGAACTTCTGAAACTCGGGATTAATGAAGCGGAGATCAAGATCAAGACCGCCAACAAAAACGAACTCTCTGGTATTGACCTGTCATCAAGAGACTGTCAGGTAAGGTACATCATCACCATCAATGCGCTGAAGGAGGGGTGGGATTGTCCGTTTGCATACATCCTTGCATCATTAGCAGACAGATCGTCGGCAGTTGATGTGGAACAGATTCTCGGACGCGTGCTCAGGCAACCCTACGTTGTGCGACACACCGATACCCTGCTCAATGTTTCGTACGTGCTCACGTCGTCGGCAAAGTTCAGCGAAACATTGCAGAACATTGTCAAAAGCCTGCTCAATTCAGGATTCAGCGATAAAGATTACCGGCAGAAGGATGATATGCCTGAAGCTGAAAAGCAACAGGTCGCCACAAAAACACTCGACAACTTCCTGTTTCCGGAAGACAAACCGGAGGATGAAAGCATAGATGCTGGTAAAATCAGCTTTAATCCGAACGGAACGGATGCACCGGCAGCAACCTCGGTTATCAACACAATAGCCGGTCTTGCTGAGCAGCAGAACCGTGAACTGGAAGAGCAGATCAACAAGCAACCTGATGTTATTGACGACAACTATTTTGCAGAGATGGGAGCCAAAGTGAAACGATACCGAATCCGTGAAGGGTTCGCAGATAAAGCCAAAGGGATCACCATCCCCCGCTTTTTCATTGATGTACCGAAGAACAACCTGTTCGAAACCGGCACCGGACTTGTACCTCTTGAGGAACCCATCCTGCTTTCAGGATTTCACCTGGAGAAGTGCGATAAAAACATCGAGTTTGACGATGTTTCATCAGAACTCTACAAAGTTGATTTGCAGGAGACCCGCAGGAACGAATATACTCCGTCGTTTACCAAGATTGAGGACCGGATGTTTAAAGAGCCATTGGTTGATTACATCCTTGCAAAACCGAAGGAAAGTCAGCTCAAAGACCTCTCGGAACTGGTGATCAACCTGATTGGCGACATGTATCCCATCCCTGACGGGTCAATCAGACGGTATGTTGAATCGGTGTTCAACGACTTCACTCAGGAGCAGGTGGCAGATTTTCTCTCCCGCAAATACAGCTACATCGACAAGATCAAGAAGAAGATCAGGGAGTTGGCTGATGTGTATGCAGAGGAACAGTTCGACAAATTCGTTAAAGTCGGAAAGATCAAGGTACAGCAGGGATGGAAGTTTCCGGAATCCATCAGTCCCGGCACGCTTGGATCATCCATCGGACAATCGCTGTACGAGCGTGAAGGCGCTATGAACGGTTTTGAAGAACGGGTAATCATTGAACTGTCAAGCCTCTCCAACATCGACTTCTGGCATCGCAACATCGAGCGTAAAGGCTTTGCCATCAATGGCTTTAAGTCAAACCACTATCCTGACTTCATTCTCTATACGAAGACAGGCAACGTGATTCTGCTGGAAACCAAAGGTGATCATCTGGATGGAACTGACAGTGCAGCGAAGTGTCGGCTTGGGAACCAGTGGCAACAGCTCTCCGGCTCAGGATACAGTTACTTCATGGTGTTTGATGCGAAACCCATTACTGATTCGTATACAATCACTCAGGCAAAGGACATGATCAGGATGCTTTAACTGGTTTTTCCACAATCGAAAACCTACTTACTTACTTGTACACAATAGGTGCAGAGCAAATAAGTGGGTTTTATTCCGGTAATATTAAAAAGCCCGAATAGCACGCACATGACAAGTATTGTTCTTGGGAATGTTGGTCTGGCCATTTTCACTGAATGACATGATCCAGGCATCACTGGCTGCGTTTTCAGTGGAAGACCAGTAGTAAGAACTCGCAAATCCGCCTATCATTGTTCTATGAATGTACATCTCGTTTAGTTCGTTTAATGATGGCAAAAACCAGCCAGTGTATCCATTAAGTAAGAGATTTCCGCAAATTCGTGCTGCAATTCCAGTTGTGGTGCAATAGTACATGATAGTCCAAGTGTTGTTATATCCGGTACCAATGGCTGTATTTTGAACTCCCACGACCTGTGCTCTGGTCGCTGGTGGCCGAAATCAACCCATGCTGACCAGTGCCATCAAGGTAGAAAATGACACCACCGCCGTAAGCTTGGCCGACGGCAAAAGCGATGGTTGAAAAACTCACCTGGTCGCCATAAGAAGTTCCCACGCTGTTTGTCGCATAGGCTTTTACATAATAAAGCGTATTGGGGGTGAGTTCAGTCAGATTGCTTGAATATTGGCCTGCGCCAGTGCCATCTATGGTTTTGCTGTTGGCAATAGTTGGATTTGGTGAAGTACTCCAGCAAACGCCCCGCGCTGTTACAGCAGCGCCACCATCAGAAGTTACATTTCCACCACTTGTCGCTGTGGTTAAAGCAATACTGGAAGCAACTGTGGTTGTAACTATGGGAGATACAATACATGCAGAAGTTGTTTGTGTTAAGGTTAACGGTGATGACACACCACAACTGTTATTAGCCCAAGCATATCGTGTGTAAGGCGTACCGCACGTCAGCCCGGTTTCCGTTTTGGTCGTAGCAGTCCCCATGTCAGTAGCAGTTCCATAATCATTGGTGGTATTCCATTTATA
>JAPLDG010000122.1 GCA_026391845.1 Bacteroidota bacterium
GCGGTATTTAAGCCAGAGAAACCTCAATTTGTTCCAAAGGTGCAATTTACCGTGAAGGTGTTTCAGTATCTGGTTCACATCGGGAAACTGGATCAGGAAGGCGATGGGTTCATTCTCATGATAGACATACCAGATCAGTTCGGGATCAAGAAACGATTTTGCCTTCTCCAGCCCCTTCTTCAATGTGGAAATATCCATCGGCGTGAAATTTTCATGAAATTTCCAGGCGTCATCATACACCTCTTTCATATCACCGATAAACTTATCTGCCTCAGCATAGGTAAAATGTCTGAAGGATAGTTCGGGTTTCCGCATGCTCCATTCTGCAATTTTCCAGAAACGGTCGGGAAAAGGTTTGGTCAGATCCAGGTGATTGGATACCTGCTCAAAATAAAACTGAAATCCGTAATTTTCAAAGAATGCCCTGTAGTAAGGCGGGTTATAACTCATCCCGAATCCCGGGTGGATAAATCCTTCCACCAGCAACCCCCAGTTGACATCATTTTCACCGAAATTCACCGGGCCATCCATGGCCTGCATGCCGCGGGCAGCCAGCCAGTCACGGGCCTGATTAAACAGCATGAATGCAGCCTCCTGATTTTCAACACATTCAAAAAAACCCATCCCTCCGGTCGGCTGCTGAAACGTGAATGCCTTTCGGGTATTGATGAATGCAGCAACACGGCCTGCAACTGTTTGATCATCATTCAGCAGTATCCAGCGCGATGCTTCGCCATGCTGAAAAAAACCATTTTGTGCGGAATCAAATACTGCCTCCACCTCCACATCAAGCGGTCTCACATAATTGGGATCATCCTGGTAGATTTTTTCAACCAGATTCAGAAACTGTCTGCGCGTTTTTTTGTCTGATACTTCTATTAATTTCATTCAATGATGTTTTTTCAAGATACTTTTATTCACCACGGAGGTTTATTCACCACGGAGGCACTAAGACACTGATAAAATTAAGAATAATTGCACATTTGTGTTTTCGTGTTTTCGCAGTAAAAATAGGACTAACAAAAATACAACTATATCCTTTGCGTTATTAATTATCTTTGCATCGGTTGCCAATTTGTTCATGAAAAAACTCGACACTTTCATCCTGAAATCGTACCTGGGTCCCCTGGTTATGACTTTTTTCATTGCCTTGTTCATTCTGCTGATGCAGTTTGTGTGGAAATACATCGATGATCTGGTGGGAAAAGGACTCGAATGGTACCTGATTGTGAAACTGTTGTTTTATGCTTCATCCACCTTCGTTCCTCTCGCCCTGCCTTTATCTATCCTGCTTTCATCCCTGATGATGTTCGGAAATCTTGGAGAACACTATGAACTGGTGACCATTAAAGCTGCCGGAATCAGTCTGAGCAGGATCATGCGACCGCTCATCGTTGTTTCGATCTGTATCAGCGCGCTTGCATTCTATTTCTCCAACGTGGTGTTACCCATGGCCAATCTCAAGTTCCACTCATTATTATTTGATATCCGGGAGAAAAAACTGGCATTTAACCTGAAGGAGGGTGTTTTTTATACCGGTATTGAAGGATTTGTGATCCGGGTCGGGCAAAAAGAAAAAGATGGAAACTCAATTCGCGATGTCATGGTATATGATCATACCAAACGTTTGGGAAATATATCTCTGACCACAGCCGAATGGGGAAAAATGGAGCTTTCGCCCGATAAAAAATTTCTGGTATTCCGGTTGTATAAGGGCACAAATTATGAAGAACGGGTTGATTTACAAAATAATGAAGCCACGCGACCCTTCCAGCGCACTGCATTTTCCGAACAATACCAGATGTTTGATCTGTCGGCATTCCAGCTGACCCGGACAGATGAAAATCTCTTTAAGAAAAACTACGAGATGCAGAATATCAATCAGCTTAGCCATTCCATCGATTCTATCAAGTTGCAGCTCGCAGCAGAGCGGAAAACGTTCGACCTGAATTTCCAGAATAGCCTGCAGTTTTCGTCCCGGGTTTCAACTCCAAGGCCCCGGGAGGCCGATTCAATGAAGAAATTCAATCCTTCGGTCATCTATAATTTCAAAGCCGAAAATCGCAGCAGAATTATGGAAACCGCATTGAATTCGGCCAAAGGCGCAAAGGAAACTCTTTTGACCAGCAAGGAAAACATCTATAATAAGAGTAAACTGATCTTCAAGCATCAGATTGTATATCATAAAAAATTCGCCTTTTCAATTGCCTGCTTTCTGCTGTTTTTCATTGGGGCGCCGTTGGGGGCGATCATCCGCAAAGGAGGCCTGGGGATGCCTGCAGTGATTTCAACCCTCTTTTTTATCCTGTTCTGGGTGATCTCATTTGTTGGTGAAAAATATACCGCAGAAGGGGTAGTTCCCGCCTGGCAGGGAATCTGGTTTTCATCTGCGGTATTAATGCCAATCGGTATTTTCCTTACCATCAAGGCAACAAATGATGCCTCGCTGTTCGATTTGGATGCGTGGATTAACTTCTTTAAAAAACTGGTTAAAATCCGGGAACGGCGAATATGAAGATCCTATTCCTGTGCAACAAATCACCCTGGCCGCCAAAGGAGGGGGGGCCGATGGCCATGAACATGCTTATCGAAGGGTTGGCAGAAGCCGGACACGCTGTCAAGGTTCTGGCTGTAAATTCTTTTAAATACGACATCAAAGCCGCTGACATTCCTGCCCCCTATCTGGCTAAAACCGGTATCGAACTCATTGATCTGGATTTACGCATAAGACCACTCCATGCCTTTCTGAATCTGTTCACCGGTGAATCGTATCATGTCAAACGCTTTGAATCGATTCAATTCAGGACCCGGTTGATTCAAATCCTGGCCGCCACTGAATTCGATGTAGTGCAACTGGAAACAGTCTTCATGGGTCCCTATATCGAGGTCGTAAGGCAAAATTCAAAGGCAAAAATCGTACTCCGCGCACACAATATTGAACATCTGATCTGGCATCGGATTGCAGAAGAGACCGTAAATCCGGCAAAAAAATGGTATCTCAACCACCTTGCGCAAACCTTGAAGAAATATGAGGAAACCATTGTCTCAAAAGTAGATGGAATTGCAGCGATCACCCCTATGGATGCTGAATATTTTACAGGTTTATCCGCAGGGAACCATGGCAAATTGAAAATCGGACAAATCCCAAATCTGCCGATTCCTGTCATCGATCTTCCTTTTGGAATTAATCCATCCCTCTATTTCAACTTACCTGGTGCGGAAGAGTTTCCCTCGCTTTTCTCCCTGGGTTCAATGAACTGGATTCCGAATCAGGAGGGTATTCGCTGGTTTCTGCAGCATGTCTGGCCCGATGTTCACACCCAATTTCCTGATCTTAAATACTATATTGCAGGACGGGAAATGCCGGAATGGATGCTTTCCATCAAACTTCCGAATGTGATTGTGCTCGGTGAAGTGGAAGATGCCCGGGCATTCCTGTCATCAAAAGCCATTATGATCGTACCCCTTTTCTCCGGCAGTGGAATCAGGGTGAAAATTATCGAAGGCATGGCCGCAGGAAAAACCGTTATTTCAACCAGCATCGGAGCGGAAGGAATCTGCTATTCGCACCGTGAAAATATCCTGATTGCCGATGCACCCTGCGAATTTTTCGAAATGATCTCCATTTGTACCAAAAACCAGGTTCTTTGTTCAAAAATCGGGAAACAGGCACGTTTACTGATCGAAACGAAATATAACGCCGGTTTTTTAATCCATAAATTACTTGATTTTTATCAACTGCTCCCATCATAACGCAGTTTTTTATACTTTTGCCTGCAACAAGCTACCTTCATGCGATTGTTTTTCATTTTACCCCGGGTTCCATATCCAACTGAAAAGGGAGATAAACTAAGGGCTTTTCACCAGATCAAACAGCTTTCAAAGCACCATGAGATCATCCTGTGTGCATTGAATGATGGGGATTTGCATGAAAACGCCATCTCTGTGCTGAAAAAATATGTGAAAGCCGTTCATGTGATTCCGATTTCAAAAGTCTCCATTGCTTTCAACCTCATCAAAACCCTTTTTTCAAAGAAACCACTCCAGGTTGGATATTTTTATAATGCTTCATCAGCCGCTCAAATCAAGGCCCTCCTTGATGA
>JAPLDG010000115.1:0-6776 GCA_026391845.1 Bacteroidota bacterium
GTTGTAAACGCCAAACAGAATTCCAACCCAATTTCCGGCATCCTGGAAAGCAGCTGAATTTGCATCCGTCGTTCCATAAAACTTTAAAGCAACTGCTGGAGTTGTATAAACCCACATTGAAAACAGGGCAAACCAGGAGAAGAATTGAACAAGCAGCAGTTTAACCATCACCGGCGGGATGAAAAACTTCATCGATTTCTCTTCTGCTTCATTTTCAGCCGGTGCCTCAGGAGGATACTCAGATGTTGTAAATACCGTCCATAAAATGGATGAAAACAATACAAACGCCCCAAAATAGAAAGAATAGGTTACATTGTCGGGAATCAGTCCCTCAGCTCCGGCATCTTTTGATATGCCAAACCAGTTTCCCAGGATGTATGGCAGCCATGAACCAACTACTGCGCCTATCCCGATCAGAAGTGTCTGCACAGAAAAACCCAGGGTGTGCTGTTCTTCCGGCAGTTTATCCGCCACCAGCGCTCTGAATGGCTCCATGCTGATGTTGATGGAGGCATCCATGATCATCAGCAACCCTCCTCCGATAAACATCGGTGCTATAAAGGAAGCCAGGTGTGGTGCATTGGGCATCAGGATCAGGGCGATACTTGTAAAAAAAGCCCCAACCAGGAAATAGGGTCTTCTTCTGCCCAGCCGGCACCAGGTTTTATCGCTCATGTAGCCGATGATTGGCTGGATAAGCATGCCTGTTATAGGTGCTACCAGCCAAAACCAACTTAAATGATGTACATCTGCCCCAAAAGTCAATAAGATGCGGGAAGCGTTCCCATTTTGCAAGGCAAATCCAAATTGAATCCCCAGGAAGCCAAAACTCATGTTCCACACTTGCCAGAAGCGCAATGTGGGCTTGTTACCGGAAGGATTTTGTATTTTTATCTTTTCCATGGCTCAAAAGTAAGAACTTTCTATTACTTTTATGCCCCAAATTAACGATATGATCCGAAATCTTTTATTGATCAGCAACTCAACCAATGCCGGTGAGGAGTATCTTGCCTGGCCACGCACATACATCAAGGATTTTCTGGCCGGATTCGGTGTGCGTAAAGTGCTGTTTATTCCCTATGCCGGGGTAAACCTGACCGCCTCGAGTATTGAAAAGTCGTTTGACCTCTACGAAGACAGGGTGAAGAAGATCTTCAAAGAGATGGGCTTTGTGCTGAATTCCATCCATCGTGAACCCAATCCGGTTGTCGCAGTGAATGAAGCAGAATCGATTGTAATCGGTGGCGGAAATACTTTTCACCTCGTTTTGATGATGCAGGAACTCGGCGTAATGGAGGCCATCCGCAGGAAAGTTTTCAGAGGAATCCCGTTTGTCGGCTGGAGTGCAGGTGCTAATGTTGCCTGTCCGACCATGAAGACAACCAACGATATGCCGATTTGTGAACCGCCATCCTTCAACTGCCTCAAGTTTGTTCCTTTTCAGATCAACCCGCATTATCTGGATGTCAATCCGGAAGGACATGCAGGAGAAACCCGCGAGCAAAGGATTCTCGAATTCCTCACGGTGAACCGGGAGGTGACCGTTGTGGGTTTACGCGAAGGATGCCTGCTTCAGGTGGCAGGAGATACCATGAATCTTGTTGGAAAACGACCCTTGCGCCTGTTCCGTTTTGGCATGGAGGCACAGGAATATCACGAGAACGAAAACCTCGATTTTTTGCTGTCGGGAGGCTAGAAACTAATACTTAACAACCCGAATTACACCCCATTCACTGGCTTTGGTTGTTGCTTTCAACACGTACAAGCCCCGGGACAGTTGGGCGATTGGCAGTCTGACAGAGGATGAACCAATATTGTCTTCAACCAGTACTGTCTGGTTCAAATAATTGATCAATTCAATCCGCTCAAACTCTTTTCTCCCCTGGATAATCAAAAAATCGCTGGCAGGATTGGGATACACCCTGGCAATCAATGAATGCTCATCGATGCCGGCATTCCAGCCGGAAATACTGTTTGAAGTGACTACACGAACTGGTTCTCCTGTAGCAGAATCACCACTGGCAGCGATGGGTGTGACTTCAAAAACAAGCCATTTCCCAATATCAAGGGTGTCAACAACGTAGGTGATCTTCCATGCCGAATCAATGGGGGTTGCGTCGGTACCCTGGGCATTTGCACTTCGCAGCCAACGGTAGGTGGAGATGCCTTCCGGAATGCCATTCACATTAGAATATGAATAGCTTCCGCTCAGTGTCCTTTTATAAACCAGCAGTCCCTGGATATAAACATCATAAACCCACGGTGGAGTTGGAATAGTCGGGTTAAGGTTGTTGTAATAACAGTTGAAAATATTGGGATTCTGCTGGATGGTATCATGGAAAATATAAGTCCGGTCAGGATTCCCAGGTAACTCGGCGGTATTCCAATTCCCGTTGATGCGAAATTTAAATTCGAGCGGCCCCTGCTGAAACCACGCAGTATCCAGGTTCATTTCCAGGGAATAGATGGAGTTGCCATCCGGATCGAACAATGCATCATTGGCACCCATGCCGTTGAAATTCCCCGCTATGTCAAGATGGTCCGACTGAATATCAAAAAAGTGTGCCTGGATGTAATAACTCATATTGCACTGAAAGGTCATTGGCCGTGTTGCTGGGTTGAAGTTGTTGAAATAGCTGGTTACTTCGAGCAGTGTATCCGGAATACGGACGAACCTTGCCGGTTTAAACAATAGTTCAAGGCCGCCTGAGTCGGCGTTGATCCGGTATTTGTATTGTTGAACAGAGCCGGGAATGAGCAGCGAATCGACCCACGCATAAAGCAAAGTTGTATCCAGTCGCTGCATCTTTGAAGATTGATGAAAGCTGTTCATGGTTCCTACAATGCACACCGAATCTGTACCAGGGTTGAAAATACCTTGCCGGGCAGCATAACTCATATTGACGGTGAAGGTGGTTATATTGATTGGCTCATTGTTCCACCAGGATGATAAACTGACATAGCCAGGTTGTGGAACAAATGAGCGGGTAACGGTTTCCTCAAGGGAGTCATTGATTCTGAATTTATACTGGTATGTCTGACTTGAATCCAGCAGGTTAAACAGGGTTGCCGTATAAATGTTACCAGGCCCCTGAACAAGCTTAAACGGATTCATGCCATGATCCATGAGGAGATAAACATAGTCGGAATCCGGCATGAAAATATGCTGATTCACCGCTTTGGACATGTTCAGCTGAAACGAAACTGACCAGGTGGTGTCGGGTGCAGCCGAGGCAGGCGTCAGCGAGAAAAGGGATATGCATAAAACAGGTAACACCATCATCAGCAGGATTTTCCGGTTGATGGCAGAACAATTGAAGAAATTCATAGGATCGTAAATTTAGCTCAGAATCACCGGCAAAGATACGAAAATAATACAGGTCAGCTTACCCTTTCAAAGACAAGCGCCGTGCGATTGGTGTTGTAGATCATCAACCGGTGAGTTTCATCTGTCGGATGATATTGTGTGGTATATAACAGATTGTCATTCACTCTGTCATGTCCGCCAAATTCCGACCGGTCAGTATCCAGAAGGATTCGGTAATCGCCTGGCTCAGGAACAGTAAATTCATAATCAGGGATGGATTTGCTGACATGGAAGTTGAATAAAAAGATGAGGCCCTGCCGCTTGAAAATGATGGTTTGATTTTCACCGTCCATGTTCATCTGATCACCAAATCCGGCATCGAATAGCTTGAATGTTTTTACCATGGCGATCATTGCTCTGTCGAATGCTGCCAGAAACCGATATTTTAAATCCGGGTTTTGCAACAGCGACCATTGGCGCCGGGCATACTGGAAACTCCAGTTGTTTCCTTCACGTGGAAAGTCAACCCAGTCGGGATGGCCAAACTCGTTGCCGATGAAGTTCAGATAAGCCTGCCCGCCTAGTCCGATCGTTATCAGCCGGATCATTTTATGGAGGGCCATACCGCGATCGATGACATAACTTTCATCTTTCCGGCTCATTTTAAAATAGATTTCACTTTGCATCAGCCTGAAGGCGATGGTTTGGTCGCCAACAAGCGCCTGGTCATGCGATTCGCAATACGCAACGGTTTTTACATCAGCCAGACGATCGGTCATGACCGACCATAATTCGTGAATATCCCACTCTTCGTCCTTCTTCTCTTTCAATACCTTGATCCAGTAATCTGGGATAGCCATGGCAAGCCTGTAGTCAAATCCGATGCCGCCTTCGCGGATTGGTCTGCAAAGTCCGGGCATTCCGCTTACATCTTCTGCAATGGTCACAGCATGTGGTTTGACCTTGTGGGTTAACGCATTGGCGAGTTGAAGATAGGTCAATGCATCCCACTCTACGCCGTCTTTGAAATAGCCGTCACGATCCCATACCTCCCGGTATCCATGGTCAAAATACATCATGGAAGTAACGCCGTCAAACCGGAAGCCGTCAAAATGAAACTCTTTGAGCCAGTATTTAATATTGGAAAGAAGGAATTGCATAACCTCTCGTTTCCCATAGTTGAAGCACTTGGAATCCCAGTGCGGGTGATTTCCGCGGTCGCCCGGATGAAAATACTGATCGTCGGAGCCATCGAACTGATTGAGGCCTTCTCGGGTATTCTTGGCAGAATGGGAATGGACAACGTCCATCAAAACTGCAATGCCTTGCTCATGCGCTTTTTTAATCAGGTATTTCAGCTCTTCCGGTGTTCCAAAACGTGAGGAAACTGCAAAAAAGTTTGTCACATGATAGCCGAATGAACCATAATAGGGGTGCTCGGCGACAGCCATCAGTTGGATCGTATTATATCCCGAATTTTTACTGTAAGGAATGAGATAATCGGCAAATTCTGCAAATGTCCCAACCGATTCCTGCTCCTGTGCCATGCCAACATGGCACTCGTAAATGAGTAATTCATTCAGATCGTGAAGGTCAAAACGGTCGCCCGACCAGTCGAAGGGATGTGCCGGAGCCCAGTGCTGACCAGAAAATCCCAGCGTTGCAGGATCCTGGATCACCCGGTGGATGTAGGCAGGAATCTTTTCATGCCAGCCTGCATCGGAATGAACCATCACCTTCACCCTGCTTTGATGGGTAAACCGGTCCTTGTATTCCTCGTCTGACAGAAAAATTTCCCATTGGCCATATTTGTTCGGGGTTAGCCGGTGAGAATATCGCTGCCAGTTATTGAAATCGCCAAAAAGATAGAGATCCTGAGCTTTGGGGGCCCATTCACGATAATGCCATCCTTTAAGCGACCGGTCATAATGAAAACCGTAGAACTGGTAGGCATTGGCAAATTCGCTCAGACTATTCCAATTCTCTTCAATCTCCTTCAGGGTTTCCTGATACCGGTTATATCGGGCGTTTATCTCATCCGCTACAGGCTCCAGCCATGGATCATTTTTGACCAGGGCAATTTGCTTCATTTTCTTCTCTTTCATAATTCCCGGATTTTTCTTGCAGTTTCTTATACGAGTAAAGCCACTGCCACAATCAGAATAATGACCAGGGGGGCAACTACCAGTACTGTTTTCCGGTCGCGGGCAATGTTGGCATTCATTGCGTCAATCTGTGTGCGACATTGTGCATCACCCGGCCGATATTGCAATGCTGCTTTGAATTCTTCGCGGGCAGAACGGAACAGGTCGATTTTAATAAAGTGGCCAGCGCGTTCTGTGTGTTCCCTGAATTTCAGCTCTTCGTGGCTGAGATGTCCGATATGTTCTGAGTGATTCGCCATAATAAAATTCTTTTGTCACAAAAATACAGAATAAATCAATAAAAAATACCCGCTGGTTCTCAACGGGTATTTTTTGATGGTATTCTGTACTGGTCTGGTTACTTGAATTTATACGTTAAACCCAGCCCCAGCATCTCTTTAAATTGAGTACGAGGCCCGGCAGGTTCATTGGGACTGTAAAGAATCATGATATCATCATCGTAGATCAATTGCGTTTGAACGGATGCCGCCAGCCATTTGTTCACCTTTAAGCTGAGCAGTAAACTCCAGTTGACATCAATGTTGCCGAATTTATGCAGATAATCCGAGTAAAGTTCCAGCGTGGAAGTGATGTTAATGTTTTTAGCAAGATCCTTGTTCAGGTCGGCACGAAAGTATGCACCGAATTCGCCCTTCATGTTCTTGCCCCGCTCAACCCCAAAGTCACCGGAATCGGCTAACTTCTGGTCCATGACAAAAGTAAATCGTCCTGAACCAGGTGAAAGATATGCATAGAACCATTTGACGGGTACATAGGTTATGCCAAGGCCGGCAATCAGGTAACCCGGAGCCATGAAATTTGAGATGACCGTACTGTCATCGGGGTAGTTGTAACCGGTACTGAACTGTGTCCGGAAGTTGAGCAGGACGGTCAGGTACCACTTTTTATTGTGATGCAGCTCATATCCATAGGCAGTGGTGAGTTCAATTTTGTCATTTGTTTTATTGAACTTTGCATCACTTCCTTTCCCGAGAATGTTGAAACCATATCCAAGGTCGATGTTATTTCCCCAGACATGTTTCCCGTTTTTGTAGTTTGCCTTGAAGTTCACCCACGCAACAAGCCCGAGTGAGTTCTCGCCTCCGGAAGACCAGTTGGTAAAGGAAGCCTGGGTAAAAGCCAGTGAACCATTGCCCTGGACCAGCCAATGCTTATTCGAAGTATCCGCAGGAACTTCGGAAAGAACATCCGCTTTGGCTTTTGCAACTTTATGGATCTCCTGTGCGAACATGCTGCCCGCAACACAAATGCTGAAGAACAAGAATATGATTTTTTTCATCTTCTGGTAATTTTTAATTTTTAAT
>JAPLDG010000115.1:6932-15422 GCA_026391845.1 Bacteroidota bacterium
ACCGCCTCTTTGGCTACCTTTCCGGTTGCCGGATCCATCACGGCTTCACGAATGGTAAAGGCTAAACTTTTAAAGTCCATTCCGCCAACTAAAACGCCGATTGGAGGCATGATAATGTCATTCACCAGTGATCCGACCACTTTCCCGAATGCCGCACCGATGATGACCCCTACAGCGAGGTCAATCACGTTGCCCCGCATCGCGAATTCCTTGAATTCTTTCACTATTTTCATATCGATATCAGCTTAATTTTCGGCAAAAATAAATTTTATCCGGAACAAATCCAAATAACTTTTCAGCACCTGTTACGCATCACGAGTCACGTGTCACGTTTTCCCACTCCAACTGCCCGCCACCAGCGCCTCCTCCGACCTTTTAACATCGACACAAAAGCCTGTCAGTACCGACATGCCACTTACCTGATCGATGTTACCCGGACCATCTGCTGCCAGAATGTTGACATTGACTCCGCGGGTTTTTTTCGCCACGTTCAATCCGGAATGCTGATGTCCCCACCCATGTGGCAGGGCAACGGTGAGTATGCCGAGATCTTCGCTTATGCGGACTGGCAGGCGAACAGAGCCTGTATCGCTGGTCACATCCGCAAGATCGCCATCAGCGAGGTTGAGTCTGGCGGCATCAGGGGGTGAGATGTACAAATAATTTGTGTCTTCGGGCGCTTTGACAAACTCCTCATAATTGTGGGTCCAGCTATTGTGTGTTGTGACAGATCGCTTCGTGATGAGTTTGAATTTGTGCGCATTGGTTTTTTCACGCAAAAATTGTCTGTCTATTTCGACGGAGGCTTTCAACAGAAGTTCCGGAGCAAGGTGCACTTTTTTATCCGTTGTAACGATCCTGCTGGAAAGGAAATCGGCTGCATGGCCTTGCCTTGCTTTACCATGCGGATGTTTCAGGAGTCTTGAAAAAGAACTCTGGCCGCAGATTCTAAGAAGGATATTAAGGAGTCCGGCCTGAGGAACCTCCCTGATGATTTCAGCTGAAATTTTTCTTTTTCCTGAGAATAGCGATATGAGCTTCTGGACAAAGGAAGAGCCGAAGATAGGGAAGCCGCTGTATCGGCATAGATCCATATAAACAGATGACTCATCCCGCTGCGCATCAGTTGCCTCAATGATGGCCCGGGTCGCTTGCAGGTATGGCTTGTGCTGCAATCCCAGCATCAGGGGGAAAATGAAAGGAAGGTCGGGTCGCTCCAGAGGAGTAGTGCATGGAAGGGCATAGTGAGCCAGAGAGACGGTCTCATTGGGCAGGATGTCGAGTGCAACGAGCAAATCAAGTTGTTCGAATGCGTTCTTCAACTTTTCAGAGCCCGGCATGGTGATGAGCGGATTTCCTCCGGTGACAAACAGAGCGCGTATCTGCTGAATGCCCGGAGTCAGGATTTCATCTGCAAGGATGGCACCCGGGAAAGCGTCGTTGACAGAAGGGCAATTACCTACTCTGGAATGTATTTTCCGTGTGAGCATGCCATGTCTCTTCCCGAATTTTGGGAAATCGATGATCCCTTTGCCTACAAGCGTGCCGCCTATCCGGTCAAGGTTGCCGGTGACCGCATTGATGCACTCCTGGATCCAGAAGGCAAGCGTACCTTGTTTGCCCATGTTTACCCCCGTGGAACAGTAAAGCGCCGCGCCATCAGCTGCAAGATAGTCGGCTGCCATCTTTTTCAACAGCACAGGAGCTATCCCCGTAACAGCTTCGGTTCTCTCCGCAGGCCAGCATTCCGCCAGGGAGGCGATGGCAGGATAGCCCGTCATATGCTTTTCAACATGCGCTGTTTTAATGCCATCCATGTGAATTATTTCATGGAGGAAGGAGAGGTAAAAAAACAGGTCCGTTCCCGGCCTGATGAAAACGTGTTCACCAGTAACCCTGGCCGTTTCCGTGCGACGAGGGTCAATGATATAAACCTTTCCTCCCTTCGCGGTGATTTCCCTGAGCTTTTTTCCGGGGTCGGGAACCTGTAGGAAACTCCACTTGGAGATCAATGGGTTCGCGCCGACGATGATGAGGCACTTCACGTTTGCGAGATCCGGAAATGGCTGGATGAATGGAAATCCGTACATTTCGTTGGAAACAGCAAATTTATTGCTGCAATCCTGGGTGGACGATGAAAACATATTGACCGAACCGAGACCTGTCATAAATCCCTGGGCGAAAACCGGGTGAAGCGTGCTGAATCCCGCGGCAGTGCCAACGTACATGGCAATCGCATTGGGATGGAACTCCTTGCTGATCGACTGCACTTTATCTCCGATTTCTGTCAGCGCTTGTTTCCATGAAATTTGCTCCCACTCATTTCCCCGGCGCTTCATCGGAAATTTCAAGCGGTCCGGGGAGTTATAAATATGTTGCTGTTTGAGACCTTTCTGACAAGCGAATCCTTGCGTAGCCAGATTGTTTTTATCAGGCCTGATTGAAATTACCCGGTTGTTTTCGGTGGTGATCTCAAGTCCGCAAAGGGCTTCACAGATGCGGCAAAACGTGTATTGTACTGGCATGAAGTATGGTTGAAAGATTATGTGAAATTTACATTGACTTTTTCAGAAGTTATCACAGTGCTACCGCAACAAAAAAAAACAGGTAAAGGGTCAGTTTGTCAATGTTCATGCGTCTCTTCAGTTTTTCCGGGTAAATATAATACATTTTGGAATCCGTATTTTTCGTATTTTTGTAAAGTTATCCACCTAACAAAAAAATCAGCGTGCGAAATCTACTGTTTATCACCACCTTTTTTTTATTCTTGCACACCGGACAAGCCCAAATCCAACCGGTCCATCCCATTGAAATCATCACGGGTCACTACTACGGTTTGAGCAAGCCACTGCGCGATATTCCTGCAATGTCGGCTGAAGAGTTTCACCAACTGGAATTGAAAGGACTGCAACGTACACTGAACAAAGATCTGAAGAACCGGATTTTTCCATTTGCAGCTACCGCGCTGCCCAGGGGTACCGACCCTGCATGGCAGGATTTTATGGGTGCTACAGGTGGGGAAAAATCAACTCTTGTTAATTTTGAGGGACAAACCTCCCCCTATTATCCACCCGATTGCAATGGCACAGCAGGGCCGGATCATTTCATGCAAACGATCAATATGGTTTACGCCATTTATGACAAGTCGGGAACCCTTGCTGCCGGACCAGCAAATCTGAATCTGTTGTTTCAGGGTGTTGCAGGCTCGAATTTCAATGACGGAGATCCGATCATTTTATATGACGACCAGGCCGATCGTTGGCTTGTAACTGAGTTCTCTATCAGCGGATCGATCAATTATATGCTCATGGCTGTCTCAACAACAAACGACCCGACCGGGACCTGGCATAAATACTCTTTCCAGGTGGCATCCATGCCCGATTATCCGAAATTCAGCGTATGGCGCGACGGGTATTACATGGGTGACAACAATGGCGGAAGCAATGACATTTATGTTTTTGAACGCGATAAAATGCTTACAGGGAGTGTTGCAAAAGGAATTGGATTCAGCAATGCATGGCGCCCATCCTCCGTGGATGGTTTCATGTGTGTTCCTCCAATCGATAACGACGGACCGCTTGCACCGGCTGGTACCCCCGGCTTGTTTATCGCATTCAATGATGATGCATTGGGGGGAGGGCTCGATCAGCTTTGGCTATATGAGTTGACCGTTGACTGGACAACGCCTTCAAACTCTGCCTTTGTGCGTACCCAGACAATTGATGTGCAATCTTTTAACAGTAGTTTTGGAAATAACTGGAACAACATTGAACAAAAAGGTACAACCCAACGGTTGGATGGAATTCCGCAAGTGATCATGAACGTTCCTCAATATCGCAATTTCGGATCCTATCAAACCATCGTTTGCTGTCATACGGTTAATGTTGACGGAGCCCGCCATGCGGGAATCCGATGGTACGAACTTCGAAAAACCACTGCCAGCTGGACGATCAGGCAGCAGGGAACCTATGCCCCCGATGCCAACAGCCGCTGGATGGGCAGCATTATGCTCAACGGCAACAATGAAATCGGCCTTGGCTATTCAATATCAAGTACTTCCATGTTTCCCGGTATTTTCTTTTGCGGCCAGTCCCCCGCAGCCTACCTGAGTGCTTCCGGCATTCTTGATATTGCAGAAGATACGATAAAGCTGGGCGCATATTCCCAGACCGGCGCCAACAGATGGGGCGACTATTCGCAGATGTCTGTTGATCCGGCCGACGATAAAACATTTTGGTTTACCAATCAATATGTTGGCAGCGGTGGCAGCCGAAAAACAAAAATTGCCTCCTTCAGGTACAATTTTGCCCCTGATGTTGCAACCCTTGAGGCACAATCTGTCGATGCAACTGCAGCAACACTCAATGGTTCTGTGAATCCCAATGGCTTACCCGCAACATATCATTTTGAATATGGCCTGACTCCTGGCTTGTTGAATCTTATCACACCGGTAAAACCCATTGATGCGGGTTCAGAAGGTGTGAAAGTGAACGCTCTTTTGGCTGATCTGTTAAGCGATACAACCTATTTTTTTAAGATTGTAGCAGTCAGCTCTGGAGGAACTGCTGAGGGCGGTATATTGGAATTTTCCACCCTGGCTGCTCCTTTTGTAACGGTGACACCTTCCAATCAAAACGCATCGGCCTTTCCTGACAGCACAACTTTTATAGTCACCTCAAACACAAGTTGGATTGCTGAAAGCGATGCCCTATGGTGCACCGTTACCAGTCATGGAAATGGCAACGACACCATTACAGCAAGCTTTACAAAAAATCTTTCGGTTGACAGCCGTATCGCACACATCACAGTTACCGGAATGAATGCGGGTGCGCAATTGGTAACTGTTACCCAGGCAGGAGCTGCTCCTGAATTATCAGTTACTCCTGTTAATCAGAACGCATCTTTTATCGCTGGCAGCACCGCCTTTTCGGTTGCCTCCAACACAAACTGGACGGTGACCTGCAACTCAAACTGGTGCGCTTTCACACCATCAGGCTCAGGGAATGGCACTGTTGTGGTTGATTACACACAGAATACCGCTGATCAGCCCCGCGTTGCCAATATTGAAGTGTCTGTAGCAGGAATACCCGTTCGGATCGTTACAGTTACCCAAGCCAAATCCAGTATCGGGATCAGTGAAATGGCCTTGAAGCCCTTACTGATTTTCCCGAATCCAACTCCCGGAAAATTTAAAATTGTTCCCGGGAATGATCAACTTCATATCATCGATGTCTGGGTTCAGGACGTGAATGGCAAAATCATTTCCCTGAAGACCTCCAGTGGCATGAAAGATTACCAGATCGACCTCTCATCAGCATCAGCAGGAACCTATTCAATCATCGTAAAGACCGAAACAGGTCTGATCGTTGAGAAGGTGGTGGTGGTCAAATAAAAGGTGATAAAACGCAATCATAACGCCTTTTAATCCTTGTTTTTTTTCTCAATCTTTCTCTTTGTCAGCTATTTGCATTGAAACAAATGACAACACATGACAAAACATGATGAAACTATGAGAAAACATGGTAAAACATGATGTTTCTATGAGAAAACATGGTAAAACATGATGTTTCTATGAGAAAACATGGTAAAACATGATGTTTTTATGAGAAAACATGACTCATCACTTTTTACTAATGATTGATTGCGATCGTGCCACTATTGAATTTGGCCAGCAATCAGCCACGAAAGTGGCGTAATATTATTAACCGTGGGTGAAGCCCACGGATTTTGTAAATCATGACCAACTTTAGCCCTGCAAGGGCGGCATATGACAATGCTCAAGTACAATATATCGCCCTTTCAGGGCTCAGGATTGGTTTGCAGCATGGTTTTCCGTGGGCTTCACCCACGGTTAATAATATTACGCGCTTTCAGCGCTGGTTCTTTTTTAGCTGGTTCGCTAATAGTTTTCATCCCTTGCTGGTATGATTGTGATCAATCAGTTTTACTATCTGGAATCGTTATAAATTTCATGAGGCAATGAGAATCCAGGACAACCTTTTATCTATATATGTATCTTTGTAAATATATTTCGATCATTTAAACCACTTAATATGAAAAAAGTATTCAATCTGATCATGTCAGGAGTTTTATTTTCTGTCATTTTATTTGCCTCTGCAACGGAATTAAAAGCACAATCCGCTCCTTTAACACCGCAGTATATTGTGGTTGCATGGAACGATCTGGGAATGCATTGTGCAAACCTTGACTTTTCGACGATGTGCATTTTGCCGCCATTCAACAATCAAAAAGCACAAGTGATCATGAAAGGAAGTTCAACTTCACTTCCGGTTGTTATGAATGGTTCAAGCGGAGTATATGTGACTTATGAAATCCCGGGAAACACGCAATCGGCGACTAAAACCAATTTCTGGAGCTATTCGCAGCTGCTGTTCGGGGTTACATTGGCTCCCAACATGGGATTGGCTGGCTTCGGAATGTCTGGCACCATGGTACCTGACGTCAGCAACTATTACCAGGTCGAAGGTATTCCAATCACGGCATACCCTGATGCTACGCCAACCATCCCAGATCCTTATCAGCTGACGCTTATCAAAGCATATTCTTCAACCAATCAATTACTGGCCTCTACGCAGAGTGTTATTCCGGTGTCTCACGAAATCAATTGCGTAAGTTCTGGCTGCCATGCGAGCGAACTGGCCATTTTGAACAAGCATGAAAAAGTCACCGGTTTCAATGTCAACAACCGCCCGATTTTCTGTGCAACCTGTCATTCCGATAATGCATTGGGGATGCCCGGTCATGCCGGGGTTCCTCCATTTTCACAGGTCATTCATGAAAAGCACGGGGAGTTCATCCGTACAGGAACAAGCGATGATTGTTATAAATCTCATCCGGGTCCCAACACACAATGCTGGAGAGATGTGATGCATAGTTCTGCCGGAGGGATCACGAAATGCCAGGATTGCCATGGCAGTGTGTCAAATGTCGGGCATAGCATTGATTCGGGCAGAAATCCCTGGCTACAGGAACCATCCTGTGGAGCAACTTCATGTCATGGGCCAAATTATGCTGAAGAACCCGGAAAGTTATTCCGTAATTCAAAAGGGCATGGAGGATTATTCTGTAGTACCTGCCATGGTTCGCCTCACGCGATTTTGCCCACAGGCAATGACCGTGATAATGTTCAGAACATTGCCTTACAGGGGTTTTCGGGAACGCTCTCAGATTGCTCAGTATGCCACGGGTATATGCCTACAGGCCCGGGCCCTCACGGGATTCTGAATGTAGCAGTGCAAAATACAACGATAGTCAACGCGCAGACCAAGTGTTACAATGCTACCGGAACGCTCATGGTAGCCGGCGGAGGTACAACGATGGCTGTTCAGAATGGTGGAAGTGCCACCTTCATTGCCGGGAAAAAAATCAGTTTTTTTGATGGAACTTCTGCCAGCCAGGGTGGCTATCTTCATGGTTATATCACAACCAGCGGCCAATATTGTACCACACCTGCTGCTCCTCAGATGGAATCTGATAATGGCTCCGGGATAGTCCAGGTCAATTCAGCATCATCCTCTTTCAGGGTGTATCCCAATCCCACAACGGGCAAATTCATGGTTGCGCTTTCTGATGAGAAAACCACAGGGAAAATATTGATCGAAATCTTCGGGATGCAGGGAGAAAAGCTCATTTCCAGGGAACTGTCAGGAACTTCAACACACGAGTTTGAATTGTTGAATCGTCCTGCCGGAATCTATTACATCAGGCTCATCTCCGGTAACCAGACTGAAACCATGAAAATCATCAAACAATAATCCTGGCAAGTCACGTGTCACGCGTCACGCGTCACGGAATCCTGCTGAAACCAACCATCACCTGTTTCTTTTCATCCCATAAACGGTAGGTGAGGCTTCTGAAACTGGCCAGGAAAGTGAGGGGTTTGACTTCCTTGAAAAGGGCATTTTCACGATGACACGCTGACAATTTATAATTCGGGATCATCGGGCTGAGATGATGGATATGGTGAAACCCGATATTCCCTGAGAAGTACTGGAGGATTCGTGGAAGTTTGTAAAAGGAACTTCCTTCCAGGGCCATTCTTTTGTAATCCCAGGTGTCTGATGGGCATCTGGATCAGGAAAAAAGCTTTTACACCCATCAGCATACTCAGAGATCCGGCAAAAACGAACAATCCCAGATTCGTGGCATAAACGCCCAGCCTGCCCTTTCTGTCCATGTTTTTTTTTGTGAACCGGTTGAGGATGACAAATACAAGAAACGCGCCTATCCCGAACATCGTGACCGGATGCCTGTAAAACCGGTAAACAATTTTCCGCCATCCGGAACTTTCCTGATACTCTGCCACAGTAAGTGTCCAAACATCCCCTCTGTCACGTTTATCAAGATTCCCGGCTGTTTCGTGATGAATATAATGCTCCTGTGACCAACTGTAATACGGGGTAAATGTCAGGATGCCAATGAAAACCCCGACTGCATCGTTCAACTTTGCAGATTTGAAAAATGCGCCAT
>JAPLDG010000216.1 GCA_026391845.1 Bacteroidota bacterium
CCGACCAGGAAGGCAATGTGAGCGCCAGGGTTTTACTGCTGAAAGGTTTGGAGAAAAACGGGTTTGTCTTTTTCTCCAATTATCACAGCCGGAAAGGAGAACAACTTTCTGCCAATCCTAAAGCAGCATTGACGTTTTTATGGTATGCCATGGAACGGCAAATCAGGGTTGAAGGCCATGTGATTAAAATATCCCGGAAGAAATCTATGGCATATTTCCAGGGTCGTCCGGCCGACAGTCAGATCAGTGCATGCATTTCCCGGCAAAGCAGCGTTATTCCGGATCGTGCATATTTAGAAGCAATACGTGAAGGGTTGATCCGGAATTTAAATGGCCAACCTCCGGGATGCCCCGACAACTGGGGAGGATATCTGCTGACTCCAACCAGAATGGAATTCTGGCAGGGAAGACCGCACCGTCTCCATGACCGGCTTCAATACACAAATTCCCTGACCGCCACACTTTCCCAAAGAACGCCTTTTAACAGTGCGCCAATGGCGACGAGATTTTTATATGGTTGATTGTACGCATTATAGACTTCGAATGTATCGGGGTTTGCCATAATACCTAATTTCAAATCATCCTGGATGATCGTACCTTTCAGAAGTGATCCTTTTAAGAAATGTCCTTCTGCCTTCAACAGGTCCGTCGCGGGGCCGGTACAATTGATGACTCTTGATACGACAACCTCTTTTTCCACCTGTTGCTGAACATCAAAAAATCGCACCATGATGTGATTTTCAGTTTCTGAAATATTTAGCAGTTTTCCGGCATATTGATTCAGCTTTCCCGTTTCTGTCAAATGCCTGATTCCGGCATGAATATGCATCGGGACCCTGTGCCTTCCCGCATCCCAAAAATGTCGCAACCGTGACATAAATATTCGTTTTTCATGGATCGTCAGATTTTGCCAGATCTGCTGTGTGACTGGTCGGATGGCATCAATGACAGGTTCAGCGGAAAAACCAAATTTCCTGATCAGTCTGACATGTTTATTGACAATCCTTAGTATTTCAGCCAGGCATTGTTTGTCCTGAAATTCCTCCCTCATGGAAGAATAATCAATGCCATGATGTTTATGTGGCAGAATCGTAAACCCATGCGGAGAAATTGTATAGATTTTATTGGAGAAACCGTTTTCGATCAATCCGGACACAGTATCAACCATTGTAAGGCCATTCCCGAGAATGAGGAGAGGATATCCGGGGTCTGCATTTCTGACTGCAGTGACATCCCAGGGATTGCGGAAATATTTTGGGCTGTTATAAAAATGGTCATTGCTGATGTCAGGATTCCGGGGTACTTGATTCCCTGTTGCGAGAATACAGTATTGAACCGTTTCTGTTTTCTGATTATCAAGAGATAAAACAATCTCATCTTCAGAAACTTCCATCGCAGCCACCTGTGCATCCTGAACAGAAATCACGATCTTCTTTGCCTTTGATATCTCAAGTGTTCTGATCCAGATGTCTCTGAGATAATCTCCGTATAAATACCGCGGAAGATATGAGTTTGCAAGAATATTCCTGTCAACACCTTTGAAATCATCCAACCCGCAAATCCAATTTAAAAAATGGTCAGGATTATCATCATACGCGCTCATCCTGGAAGCAACAACGTTCAAAATCTGTTTTCTTGAATATGGACTGTACGCAAGGCCCCGGTTGAAACTTTGGCGGGGATTGATCAATATCAATTCAAAAGGTTGACAGGCATTCCTGATCAGATGCACGGCAGTCATAGTTCCCGTAAAGCCGCACCCGACTAAGGCGATTTTTTTCATCAAGTAATATTCTGATTAAATATCCTGATTCAGCCCGAGACAGGCTGAGCCTGAAATGTGTTAGCCAATAAACAGCCCTTCAATTCGTACCTTATAGCTTCCATCCGGCATTTTTGTTACGGCATTTACAAGTCCGCTGTGTCTCCACTGGAGCATGCAACGACGAGGCATGAACCAATACCTTCGGCCAAGTTCAATTTTCTCCTTCGATTCCCGGATGAGTCCTTCATAACCCTGGGCCACATAATATCCGATGTCGATGAATCCCTCGGATCTGGGTCTCAGTGGTCCGGTAACACACCAGTTGATAACGCCATTCCGTGGATCAGAATCGGTTACCACCCCGCAATGAGTGATAGGGCAACCACATGACATTCCCATTGGGCGGCCAATCATGACATCGCCTTTTTTAACGCCGAGTTCCCTGACGAGTTGCGGATTGTACGGCAGAATTGTTTCTCTTGGTCCCGGCTCATTGCCAAAACAATCAAGAATAAAATCAAAGTCTCTTTTGAGGTGGTCCTTCCATCCCATCTTTTCACCCACCTGACCTGCCTCCTTGCAATCGATGCAATTTGGAATGCTCTTGCTTTCAGATCCATTGTGCTTCAGGTGGATGCACAGTTTCAGTGAGGTTTCGGAGTTGTCCACTGCTGTTGCAAATTCATCACAGGTTCTGTATCCGCAAATACCACAGTCAAGTTTTGGCAACATTTCGAAGGTTATGCTTTCTTTTACTTTTGCTTCCATGTTATTCATTATTTATAGTTAATTCTTTGGTTATCAACTCGTCTCAACGCATATTTCTGGTTCTTCAACTGTCGAGGCTGGTGTCTTATGATATGACCGGGCAGAGGATAATTCCTGTTCCCTTTGATCAAAAATATTCTGTAACTGCCGGATGGTGCTACTTGTGTGTGTTACAAACAGGAACGGGAAGAAAGCATGAATGAATGATGCAATTGCACAAGAGAGGGTTGCTCCCGACAACATCAATGCAAATCTGGTATGTTCCAGGTAGGTCATCCTGACCTCCTTGGGGTGTCTGGTAAATATATTGGTTGTATTCATTTTTAATGGATTAAGGTTGTGTTTTCTGAAAATATAGAAGTCAGACTGCTTAGCGCACGGCCAAGGGAATCCATGAAGATACACACATCATTTTCGGTTGTAAACCTCCCCATACTCACCCTGATTGCACCTCTGGCCTCGAAAGGATTGAGCCCGATAGCCTTCAGTACATGCGACGCATTGTGTGATTTATCATTGGAAGAGCAGGCAGAACCTGCGGAAACAGCGATTCCAAGCTCGTCGAGCAGCAGGAGCAGTCTGATCGTTTCCCCTTCAAGTCCGTGAAAACTGAAACTCAGATGACCTGGTAGCCGATGGTCGGGATGCCCATTGATATAGGCATTCCTGTAATCTGAGGAAATAAACCTGGTCAGTTTTTCTCTTAACCCGGTTAACCTAACTGCTTCAGTTTTCATCTCTTTCATGCATAGCTCAGCAGCACATGCAAAGCCAGCGATTGCTGGAATATTTTCAGTGGATGACCGTAAGCCGGCCTCCTGGCCCCCACCATGTAAAAGCGGGACCATGTTGACACCCTTCCGGATATACAAAGCTCCGACACCTTTGGGACCATAGATTTTATGCGAATTGATCGTAAGGAGGTCTGCACCGGTTTTGTTTACATCGACAGGAATTTTTCCGAACGACTGACATGCATCTGTGTGAAAGTAAACCCGATGTTCCTTGCAGATTCTTCCGATCTCTTCAATGGGTTCAATGGTTCCGATCTCATTATTGGCGTGCATGACCGAAACAAGGATTGTTTTTGGATTGATGGTTTCCTGTAAAACAGCCAGATCAACAATTCCATCGGAATCAACAGGAAGGTAGGTAATGAAAAATCCTTGTTCTGTCAACCAGTTGCAGGTATTCAGGATGCAATCATGTTCGATAGCTGAAACAATGACGTGGCGGCCCTTGTGGCGGTTGGCAAGTGCAATGCATTTCAATGCCCAGTTGTTGGATTCTGTTCCACCGGAGGTGAAGTACAGCTCATTGGATTCTGCTCCGATGCATTGCGCAATGGTTGTTCTGGAATCTTCGAGAACCTCTTTGGCGCGGGTTCCAAAATGGTGCAGGCTTGATGCATTGCCGTAGTCGTTAATGAAAAAGGGAATCATAGCCTGCATGACCCGTTCGTCAACACATGTTGTTGCAGCATTGTCCAGAAAGATTCTGTTCTGTTTATTCATATACCAACGATTATTCACCTACATAAAAGAGTTCCTGATCCATGGTGCGAAGAACTCCAAAATGGTTCTTGGCACCAATTTCCTTTTTTCCAACACAGATTGTGCAAGTCCCAACGGGTGGGTTTCCCCTCAGAAACATGGGAAATTCCACTTCGGGGGTTTTCAGGATCTGTTTAACAATGGGGTCGATGCCGATACCATAGAGGGCGTTGCTTTCAACAACCGTGATCTTCATGGCCGATTCAAGTACTCGGTAACGAAACACTTCCCTTTCGGCCTGCGATATTAGATCGATTTTTGTGATAACACTGATGTCGGCCAATGTGAGCATGGGGCCTATTTTCCTGGGAAGATTCA
>JAPLDG010000005.1 GCA_026391845.1 Bacteroidota bacterium
AATAGCCAGCAACATTAAGCTAATCAGTAAATTTTTTTTCATAATTTTAATTGTTTAGTGAATAAAAAATAATTGTTGATTTCAAGCTGATGGTAAAATAGTAAGTGAAAATTAAGGTTTCTCTGAGGCATAAATTAATGAAACTTCCATGGCAGATAAAGCCCTGTGAAAAATTCGTACGTCATCCAATTGCCCTTGGAAATGGTTGGATGTCGGAAATTTATAGTCACCCCAGGGTTGATTGGCCCATAATAAGCCTTGTCGCGATTGGATGAAACCGAAAGCGAGCCTGGGATAAACAGCCGGAGATACACCACCCCATTTAATTCCTGTGGCGGCATTTAGTGTAGGATCTGCCAGATCGAAATCTTCTTCTCTCATTCTCTGGCCATTGAAATACATCGTTTCTGTTTTCGTTGATCCGTCAAATACGACCACAACGGATGCCCATTGGTCTTTGATCAGTGCGGCCATGCCTTCGGCCGGCGTGGGTGTTAACAGTTTACAATAGGTACACGCTTTCCATCCCTGCGGCGAATTATTGTAAATCCCATCGCCATTGAAGATCAAATCATGGGGGTTAGTACCCGGTAGATTACATTCGAAGGCAGCGCCCAGCTTACAAAGTTCATAGCTACCTGTTATTTCAAAATCAAAGCCCCAAAAAGCGCCAAGACCAAGTACAAAATGGCCCTTTGGATTGCCATCGGCATCAACATGTCCTGCTGAATTCGTTTTCACCCAGAAGCATAATGTAAATTGTGAGGTATTGGTAAGCTGGTCTGCATTCGGAATTTCGATGATGCTGGTGGTTCCGTTAAAGGATGCTGCAGTTCCTGCTGCAGCATTGTAGGAAGATGTGTAGGTTATGTCTATGATGCTGTCTGCATTGAATGACCCCACCTGGTCGTTGGTGTTGCCATCAAAATTCCAGTAGGCAATCTGACCGGTTGGAACAAAGCCTCCAAGGGTTTTGAAGGTACGGAAAAAACCAGGCAATGCCTGCCCATCGGTTGCTGTGAGATTTGGAAAAGTCAACTTAAACAGCGCCCCGTTCCCGAGGTCTTCATTGGGAACAATGGTAATGGTGGCACCAACGGTAGTCACAGTCAGAGGGATGAATTTATGATCCCACTCCCTGAGCAGGGTAATGTTGCCGGAGGTTACACCCGGTGTGTTGACATCGAGTGTAAACCGGGCAACAATGGTTGGATTTACGGGTACATTAGCGGCTGCGGTTGGCGCCATTTAAATCAATGGTTCCCGCCAGAAGGGTTGAGAGGCTAAACACTGGCGGACCTTCGATGGTGGTGAAGTCGCGGACCAGACTGGCCAGCGATTGATTATCCGTTGACTTCAAGCCAATAAACCGTAGCTGATAATGTGTCGCGTTAAGCAGCTCAGAAGTGGGCATGATAACGATTTTATTGGAGGCCGGCGTGATGGATAATCTCACCCTCGAATTATCCGTCATGCTCACCAGCGTGATGGTATTTGTGTCAACGCTGGAAGGGGCGACATCAATCGTAAATACAGCAATAATCGGAGGATTCAGCGGAACATTTACCGGGGCGATTGAATCATTGAGGTCAATGGTATCGCCCGTTATTTGCACCACAAGGGAAGATAGGCTGAAAACAGGCGCTGCCGGCTTTTCCGGATCATCTTTCTTCTTGCAATTCAGGATGATCATGAGTCCTGCGACAAGGAGCAATATATTAAAAACCGCCAGCTGCTTTTTCATTGATCAGAGATTAAGGTTTTTCTGAAGCGTACATCAGCTCAATTTCCGTTGCACTTAAAACACGGTGAAAGATCCTTACATCATCCATCTGACCACCGAAATGGTTGGATGTAGGAATGGAATACCCTCCCCAGGATGTGGTGGACCACAATTTACCCTGCCTTGACTGGATAAATCCCAAAGCAAGCCTTGGATAGACATCAGGAGCGGCTCCATTCCATTTTAACCCGGTAGCTGCATTTAAGGTTGGATCCGCAAGGTTGAAATCTTCTTCTTTCATCTTTTCACCGTTGATATACAGGGTAGCGACCTTGGTCGATCCGTTGAAAACGAATACAAATGATACCCACTTGTCTTTAACAAGGGCAGCCATTCCTTCCGCCGGCGTTGGCAGCAATGCTTTGCAATAGGTACATGCTTTCCATCCCTGCGCTGTGTTGTTGTACAATCCGTCGCCATTGAAGGTCATATCATGAGGATTGGTGGCAGTAGCGCCGCAGTTATAAGTAGCGCCAAGTTTGCAATAATCAGCATTGCCGGATATTTCAAAATCGTATCCATAATAGGCTCCCAGACCAAAAATAAAATGGCCTTTGGGATTTCCGGAGGCGTCAACATGTCCGGCTGAGTTTGTTTTCACCCAGAAGCACAGCGATAACTGAGCCGTATTGGATAGTTGATCTGCATTGGGAATTTCAATGATGCTGGTTGTTCCGTCAAAAGTGGCTGCCAGCCCTGCCGCCGATTTGTAGGAGGCGGTATAGGTGATGTTGACAGTACTGTCAGCATTAAAAGTACCCACCTGGTCGTTGGCGTTATTCTCGAAATTCCAGTAAGCCACCTGGCCGGTCGGAACAAATGTTCCGAAGGTAGTAAATGTGCGGACGAAACTGGCCAGTGAAAGGCCGTCGGTGGAAGAAACTGACGGAAAAGTTAGAGTGAAAAGGGCTCCGTTCCCCAGTTCCTCAGCAGGAACGATGGTAACCGTTGTCCCGGCGGTGATTACGCTTATCGGGATGTTTTTCTTGTCCCAGTCCCGTAAAAGAATGACGTTGGTGGAGTCAACGCTTGAGGAATTCACATTGAGTGAAAAAGTTGCAACAATTGTCGGGTTCGATGGTACATTGTTGGCAGCAGTAGCTCCGTTCAGATCAATATTTCCGCCAGGCGATTGTGCAATTAAAGATGACAAGGTAAATGTCTTTGTTTCACTATCCTTTTTACAACTGCTTACGCTGATCAGAAGAGCCAATGTGATTAATAATGAACCAAATAAAAGAATTTTCTTTTTCATGTTTTTTTCAATTAGGGTTAAATAATTCAACGTGATCTATCTGTAATGAATGTAAAATTTACCAATTTGGGTTTTGAGTCAGAGAGCCTTGAGAGATGTCGATTTCACTTTGGGGCACCGGCAGCAGTTCATGTTTTCCGGGTACAAATCCAAGAGGGTGCAAAACCTGGTCAGCTCTTCCTGTGCGCACCAGATCCCAGAATCTCCAGCCTTCCATGGCCAGTTCATGACGTCTTTCATCATATATAATGGTTCTCAATTCCGTTTGACTGGTCGTGGTGATATCGGGCAGAACCGCTGAATTCCCCTGTCGCGCACGCTGCCTGACCTGATTGAGGTAAGGTAAAGCTTCTGCCGCTTTGTTGTTTTCATTGAGCGCTTCGGCAGCCATTAACAGCACATCTGCGTATCGGATCAACCTGCGGTGACATCCATATTGAGTGATTGTGTTGTCACCAGGAACCCAGACTTTCATGGAATAACATTCTATCTGAACAGCGTTTTCCTGATCGTCATAGGTGATATCCGGCGTTCCGCCATCACCCAGTATTTTCACGCCGTCGATCGTGTCGCCAAGGTTGATTACTGTTCCCCGGTAACGGGCATCGCCAGCAACAAAGGAGTTCCGCAAGTCGATGGTTGGACGGTTGAAGCCCCACCCGCGGTTGGGTGTTCCGCGAACGCCTTGTGTATTTGCATATTGGTTTCCACCTCCTCCGGTGCCCTCAACCTCGATGGCGCCAACTTCAAAAACTGATTCCACACCGTTGTTGCCCTTCACCCCGTTAGCATCCATATAAACAGGTTCAAGACTGTACTGGTTTGAATTGATGACCTCAAGAGCAAACTTTTCAGCATTGACAAAATCATGCCTGAAAAGATAGACCCGGGCAAGCAATGCCTGCGCGGCGCCTTTAGTTGCTCTTCCAACATCCTCGCTCTCATATCCTGATTTCAGCGGCAGATGATCCACGGCGAAATTGAGGTCCAGGATGATCTGGTTATAAACATCTTCAGCAGATGCCCTTGGTAATTTCAAGGGAGGAGTTGTAGTCGTTACCAGGGGAACGCCTCCCCATGCACGTACAAAGTCGAAGTAGATCAACCCGCGGATAAATCTGGCTTCAGCGATATATCTTGTTTTTAAAACTTCATCCATGGCGATCGCCGGAATTTTTTCAATCACCACGTTGGCTCTTTTCACCCCGACATAGAGGGCATTCCAGTAATTGTCGAGCCCGCTTTGAGTGGTTGTAAAAGTAAATGAATCATATGGCCCCACCGTGGAAGCGCCGTCGTCGGGATTGCTGCCTTTGACAGCATCATCGGACATGATGTCGAAAATTGGAAATCCGCCCGCATTGTATTCCCATTCCCTGACAGATTCATAGGTTGCGTTGATTGCCAGCAATGCATCGGCTGAAGAGACCGGAAAAGATTGTTGTGTCAGAGTGCCCTGGAGGTCCTTTTCAAGGAATTTCTTGCACCCGGAGAACGGGATGATCGTAACAACAGTCAGAACGATCAGATATAATTTAGTTTGTGTTCTCATATCCGTTAAAAGTTTAAATTGAGGCCAATAGAATAAACAGCAGTTATCGGGTAAATGCCATAGTCAATACCCGCCGATAAAACATCACCGCTGCCAATTTCCGGTGTGTAGCCTGAATATTTTGTCCACGTATATATGTTATCTGCCTTGACATATACCTTGATTTTTTCCATAAAAATTTTAGCGCCCCAGGCGGCTGGAAGGGTATAGCCCAGAATTATATTTCTGATTCGCAGAAAAGAACCATCCTGGATAAAATAATCCGAAGCCATGTAGTTGTATCCGCCAAATGATGGTTTGGGTTCAGTAGTGCTTGTGCCGGGACCTGTCCATCGGTCCATCACATGACTTTCAAAGTTGTAAGGGTCAGGCCTGACCATCTCCTTCGCGTTGAATATTTTATTCCCTGTCTGACCCTGAACATTGACCGACAGATCAATCCCGTAAATTTCAAAACCAAAATTGAATCCGAAAATAAAGGTTGGGATCGGAGAACCGATATCAGTGCGGTCGTTGCCATCAATGATACCGTCGCCGTTCACATCCACAAACCTCAGATCGCCCACTCCGGCCTGACTGGCGTGGGGGTAAGCGTCCAATTCGGCTTGTGTTTGAAAAATGCCATCTGTTTTATATCCGTAGAATTCCCCGATTGGCATACCAACCTTGCTTTGGGTCACAGCTACTCCGTTGGCAAGATAGCCTCCGATCAGGACAGAATCCACACCGCTGTTTCCGCCAATGCTCAATACTTCATTGTGGATGGTGGTTCCCAAAACCCCGACATTATATTTGAGCTTGCCAATCTGATCGCGCCATCCCAGGTTAAATTCGAAGCCCCTGTTTACAACAGAAGCCGCGTTGAATCGTACTTTCGCGCCAACTCCGTTGCCAAGGTAACCCGGAGTGGATAACATGATCAGGATATCATCCGTTTTTTTGTTGAAATAATCAAATTCAGCGGTAAGCCGGCTATTGAAAGTGGCAAACTCAAGTCCGATGTCTGTTTGTGTCGTAACTTCCCATTTCAGGTCAGGATTTCCATTTATACCATAGGATGAACCCGTATTGGGCTCGCTGGTTCTGCCGAATATGGTGATGATGTTCGACTGAACTCTTGCATAACGGTCCCAGTAAGGAATTTTATCATTTCCAAGCTGACCCCAGCTTGCCCTGACTTTCAGTTTGTTCAGCCAGGTTATTTTCTGCATAAATCCTTCCTGTGAGACATTCCAGCCCAAAGCGACTGAGGGGAAGTATGCATAACGGTTGTTTTGAGCAAATTTGGAGGAGCCGTCACCCCTGAAGGTGGCTGTCAGAATGTATTTTTTATTGAAGACATAGTTCACACGGAACAGGTAGGATATCATCGAATAGTAGAGGTTCTGGTCAACTGATTCACTGATGTCGTTGATGGTGTTGACATTGTTCGCAGGATCGTATATATAGGATGGCTGAATGTACCAGAAATTGGATCCGTCGCGCAGCAGGTTCGCACCCGAAAGATTAAACCCGTCGGAAGTTGTATTCTGCATGGTATACCCGGCGATGGCATCAATGGAATGTTTGCCGAGTTCCTTCTTGAAGTTCAGGGTGTTTTCCCAAAGCCAGGTGAAATTGTAATTGTTGTTCTTGTTGAGGCGGCTCATCAGGTTGTTCTGCTGTGAGGCGCTCCCATCGGCATTATATACGGTATAGGCAGGAGTAAAGCTTTCCGACATGTTATAGCCGGCATCAATGCCAAAGCTGGTTTTAAACGTGAAAGCCTTCAGAAAGTTCACCTCCCCGAAAATATTTCCCACACCCCTGATCCCCTTGTTAAAACTATTGGAGTAAGCCAGTGCAGCCAATGGGTTTCCCACACCGTTAACCGCAGAAAAACTGCCATCGGGATAATAGGGGGTAATGGTTGGTTTTGCCCGGTATGCAGCATAGGTTACATCTGGTGCAACTTGCTGACTGTAAGGTGCAAATGTGATGTTATTTCCCAGTTTCACATATTGTGACAGGTTGAATATGTTATTGAGCTTCAAGGTAATACGCTCATAACTTGACTTGTCAACGATACCCGACTGGTTGAAATAACCACCACTGATATAATATTGTACGTTTTTAGAAGCGCCTGTTGCTGAGAGTTGAAAATCATAGACAGGAGCCGTATGAAATACCAGGTCCTGCCAATCGGTGTTTGGAACGGCATCGATATTGTTGAAAGTTCCCGGTTTGATCTGGTTTGAAATTTCGGCAAAATCATGTCCGTTCAGCAGATCGATTTTCTTTGCCAGTTTTTGTATTCCCACTTCCCCGCTGAAGTTAAAGACGGTTTTATCCTCTTTGGTTTTCCCTATTTTAGTGGTTACCATGATAACACCATTGGCGCCTCTCGATCCATAAATTGCAGAGGCTGAAGCATCTTTGAGGACATCCATGGAGGTGATATCATTGCTGTTCAGGAAGGAGATATCGTCAACAATGACACCGTCAACCACATAAATCGGATTTGAATTTCCAAATGTTCCAACGCCCCTGACCCTGACGGCAGGATTCTCTCCAGGCGTACCTGAAGTACTGGTAACCTGAACGCCGGTAACATTGCCCTGAAGACTTTGTACGGGGTTGAGCGCTGTGATTTTGGTGATGTCATCCGCTTTCATGGTGCTGACAGATCCCGATAAATCATTTTTCCGAACCGAGCCATAGCCGATGACTACAATTTCGTCGAGGGTTGTTTTCGAAGGATCAAGCATTATATCAATAACGGTTTGTTTTCCCGCTATTACCTCTTTCGTTTTGTAACCGATGTAAGAGAAGACCAGAATAGCGGTATCAGATTTCACGACAATGGAATAGTTGCCGTCGATATTGGTTACCGCGCCTGTCGTAGTGCCTTTTAGCACCACCGTAGCGCCAGGGAGCGTTTCTTTGGAATCACCGGCGGTGACAACTCCGGTTACAGTCCTTACCTGAGCCTGCGAAATCATCATAAATCCGGCAAGGAACAGGACGAGAAATCCTGATTTCCTGTGGTGGAATAATTCTTTGAATGGGGAGATTTTCTGCATGTTGCGGATATTTCGTTGATTCATAAAGCAAATTAACAACAAAAAAATACTAAAAATCCAGACTTCCGTATGATTGAGGTTGTGCACGGTTACACCATCTGCATGAAGGTGTAACAGGCATATACGTCAATGCTACGTCGCTATGATCACGTGAAATCATATATGGTTATTATTCAGGTATATATATGCAAATAAAAATTGCAATTGCGGGATGATGCAACATCGGAAATATCCTTTCCTGTTGCATATGGAACAGCAGATCATTCTTCAAAAAGTGTTTTCCGCAAGCCATACAGTTATTTCCCGGCATCATATTAGAAATGCATGACGCAAGATACAGCAGTGTTATGTGTCACGAAAAAAAACAAACTGACCAACAACAATTTAGCAGAAATCGGAAAAACAGGCAGTCTGCCAACCCTCTAGTAAAATTAAAAGAGCTGCAAAGCTACCGAACATCCTAACGCATTTTGCAGCACATTCAATTTTACTCAACAGTATAAATCCAACTAAAAACTGTTCATAATTAAACTAGGTAGAGAGAAATTCTATTCATGAATTTTGTAACTTGCAACAATAAAAAAAATGTAAATATTAAATTAAATGATTAAGTATTCAGCATTAAAAAAGAAGCTGAAAATCGAGGTTGAACGGGGCACTGATAATGGGTTAGCTCACCTGTCTCATTATTTTCAGAATCATCTGAATGGCGTATCACAACATTATTCGAAATCAGCTATTGAATATTTAAGTCATCGATCAGAAGAGTTGAATTTGGCAAATGAACCTCAAATGCAACAACTACTTCCAATCAAGTTTGACGTTCCATTTCCACCTCCAACAGAATACGAGTTTACATTTCTTGACTTGTTTGCGGGGATTGGCGGATTTAGAATTCCCATGCAAGAATTGAAAGGTAAATGTGTGTTCACTTCAGAATTTAACTACCAAGCCCAAAGGACATATGAGCATAATTTTGGCGAAGTACCTTTTGGAGACATTACTGTACTTGACTTAGATATTGTTCCTAAACATGATGTTTTGACAGCAGGTTTTCCTTGCCAACCTTTCAGTATTTCGGGAAAGATGAAAGGATTCGAAGATACAAGAGGAACACTGATTTACAATGTTTTTCAAATCATTGAGAAAAGACAACCAAAGGTTGTTTTTCTTGAAAACGTAAAACATTTAATTCATCATGATAAAGGAATCACTCTAAAAACTATTATTAAAGACCTGGCAGAGTTAGACTATAAAGTTTCATGGAAACTTCTTAATGCGGCTGACTTTGGCGTTCCACAAAATCGTGAACGCATAATAATTATTGGGCATAAGGATAAAAACTTTGACTTTTCAAAACTAAATACTAAGCCTAAACTGACAATTAAAGACATTTTAGATAAGGATGTGAACTTTGAATATTTAGATGAACCGTACACAATTTTGCCTGATTACCGAGAACAACCTAGTGGTTTAATATTTATTGGACATCGCAACAAATCCATCAGAAAAGCAGGTGTTAGACCTGGAACAGAACATCTTTCAAGAGTTCATAAGCAACCAAACAGAATTTATTCATCAGCAGGAATACACCCCGCTTTACCTTCGCAGGAAAGTTCTGGTCGTTTTTGGATTTTAGATGAAGGGAAAGTTCGCAAGCTCACCATAAATGAATGTTATAAAATTATGGGCTTCCCTGAGATCTTTATAAAGAATGCAAACCTTGGAGACAGTTACAGACAAATAGGAAATTCTGTTTGTGTTCCGATGATAAAAGAAATAACAGAACAAATTAAAGCTCAATTACTATAATGGCACAAAAATCACCGATAGAATTGTTACCCGAAATTTACAACAATGCGATGTTACTTGTTGGTTCAAAAGATAAAATTACCTCGGACTTAAAACCGAAGGAGAAGGAACTTTTAAATATTGTTTTGCAATATTCTGAACAAGCAAAAGCTGTAATGACAGTATTAATAACAAGTTTTGTTTACAAAACACTAAATCCCGATCAAGACATCCGGAATCACCAAGCAAGTATTGAAGGTGGTTATTCTGGGCGTACTTTTGATACAAAGTATATTACTCCATTCATGAAATCTTGTAAGTTCCCTGCAATGTCAGATAGTGGTTGGCTTACAAGAGCATTGGAGCAAAAAGTTCCTTACGACAAACACTATTCTGGTGCAATCAATCCAAAAGAATTAAAACCCGTATTTATTGCTTTACTCGACAATGTTCAGAAAGGTTCCGATTGTAAAAAATACTTGAGTTTTCTCTTCCAAGGTCTCATTATTAAACGAAACAAACAAGCAATTGACTTAGCCAAACCAACTACACTTGCAATAAACAAGATTTTAGATTTATTTGATAAACACTTTAACGGTTCATACATTGCAGAGGGTGCTTCTCGGCTTCCAGTATTAGCTATTTATGCAGCATATCAATGTTTAATAAACGAAGCAAAACGATTTGAGAGCAAGGAACTTTTACCAATAGAAAGTCATACTTCGTCCGACAAAAGCAGCAGAAGAATTGGCGATATAGACATTATTGACGAGAAGAAAAGAGCATTTGAGGCAGTTGAAGTTAAATACGGTATTCAAATCAACTTAGGTTTAGTTCAAGATGCTTATACAAAGTTCCAAACTACTCCTGTTGACCGGTATTACATTCTTTCAACAGCATCAACTGACAAGGAAGAGCTAAAAAAGATTGATGCAGAAATCCAGAGAATTAAGAATGTCCACGGTTGCCAACTAATTGTTAACGGAATAATGCCAACTTTACAATATTATCTCCGTTTACTTGATAACACATTTGAGTTTATTGACAATTATGTTAACCTTGTAGAGGCTGACAACGCATTGAAGTTTGAACACAAAGAAAGATGGAACAAATTAATCAGCGAGATGAAATAGCTAACGCATTTGGCAACACATTTGGCAACACATTTGCATTTTTTTCCTTCGCACCTCCCATTTGGAAAAATGTTAAGGACCTACCAAGCTAACGTACCAAGATAAGACAACTTAGTTTTACATAATTCACACATTTTACACCACGCAGGGATCCCTGACGGTTATTTTATACCGGTTGGTTGGGAAAACTAAAATTGCAAGACAAACTCGACCAGGTTATTATCTGAATCGAGCGATAATCTGCGACGCAATCTGAATCGCCGGGTTTCTACGCCACGGTAGCTGATATTCAACAAGGGAGCAATTTCCTTGGAAGAGAGATTCAGCTTGAGATAAGCGCAGAGCTTCAGGTCGCTTTGAGTCAGTTCTGGAAAGGCAGTTTTCAGGCGCCTGAAAAAATTCTCATGCGCCTGGTCGAATAGTTCCTCAAATACCTGCC
>JAPLDG010000164.1 GCA_026391845.1 Bacteroidota bacterium
TTCCAGGTTTTTGCGGCCATCCCCAAAAATTCCCTGGTATTTCTGCTTCAGGGCAATCCCGGACATTTCAAGGCGTATCTATCGGCGGTTGTCTGGAATATTAAAAATCTGTTCAACAAAGAAATCCATATGAATCCTACCATCTGATAACCCAAAAATATTTGCCATGATCAAAAACCGTGATATCATCGTAATCGGGATACAGCCCTGGGACACAGAAATCGGAAGCAACTGCAAGGACATCGCACTGGAATTTACCAGGCAAAACCGTGTTCTTTACGTCAACTCTCCGCTAGACCGGATTACCCTGATCCGGGATAAAACAGACCCGAAGATACAAAAGCGTGCAAGGGTTAACAAAGGGCTGGAGCCGGATCTGATCAAACTCTCAGAAAACTTCTGGAACTTATATCCACGCGGGATGGTTGAATCCATCAACATGATCAAAAGTCCATGGTTATACAACATTTTAAATAAAAGGAACAACAAGATTTTTGCAAAGGCAATTCAATCAGCCATTACAAGGCTTGACTTCAAGGATTTCGTTCTTTTTAATGACAGTACGATGTTTCTCGGATTGTATATGAAAGAACTCCTGAAACCCGCATTATATGTCTATTACATGCGTGATTATCTCATTAAAAACCCCTATTGGAAAAAGCATGGAGTGAGGCTGGAACCGGAATTGATCAGCAAGGCAGACCTCGTGGTCAATAACTCCACACTCTATGCAAATTATGGGAGAGAATTCAACAAACATTCTTACATGATCGGGCAGGGGTGCGATGTTTCCATGTTCAACGATATTGACAAACAGATTGAACCGGCAGCCGACCTTGGATCGATTCCCCGGCCACGCATTGGCTATGTGGGATTTCTATCCTCCAGAAGACTGGATATTAGTCTTTTAGCTCATATTGCCAAAGAAAAGCCAGACTGGCATCTGGTGCTGGTCGGTCCCGAAGATGATGCATTCACAGCTTCCGAGCTGCATGGCATGGCCAATGTGCACTTCCTGGGCTCCCGTGATCCTTCCCTCCTCCCCGGCTATATCAAAGGTTTCGATATCTGCATGAACCCGCAGATCGTAAATGATGCAACCCGCGGAAATTACCCGCGAAAGATCGATGAGTACCTGGCCATGGGCAAGCCAACCATAGCCACTGCAACCGAAGCCATGGATTATTTCAGGGACCACACCTACCTTGCCAGTACCCGGGAGGAATATATTACACTGATAAACAAAGCCCTGGAAGAAAACACCCCTGCAAAAGAGCAGATGAGGCGGAATTTTGCAAATCAACATTCCTGGGAAAATAATGTTCAGGAAATATACAGGTATATCAGGTTGGTTGCAAATGAAAAAGGTATTTCACTTTAAGAGAAAATCGTATGAGTTTCCGTGAAAAAATAAAATCAGATCAGCGTCTTAAGGATTTTATCCTATGGACCCTGACTCCAAAGCGAAATCCGCGTCCACGCCTTTGGGTCCGCTGGTTTTTAAACCCGTTCTTCCATAAAAAAGGAAAAGGTTCGTTGATCCGGGGACGGTCGCGCATCGATGTTTTTCCATACAATAAATTCAATGTGGGCGACCATGCCACGATCGAAGATTTCACAGTTATCAACAATGGTTCCGGTAATGTGATCATCGGTAATTCCGCGAGGGTCGGGATCGGTTCGGTCATTATCGGCCCGGTCACCCTTGGAAACGGATCGGGGCTTAGTCAGCATGTTTTTATCAGCGGGTTTAATCACGATTACAGCGATGGCACTAAAAATTCCAGTGGCCAGGGCCTGGTAGTCAAACCAGTGGTTATTGGCGATGAGGTGCACATTGGCGCCAATTCGGTTGTCACCGCCGGTGTTACCATCGGTGAGCGAACCCAGATTGGTGCAGGCAGCGTTGTCACCAAAAACATCCCGCCGTTCTCTGTCGCCGTGGGAAATCCGTGTCGGGTTATCAAACAGTTCAATCAGAAGACAAATCAATGGGAAAAGATCTGAATCAACTGATAATGATATAATTAACATATAATATCGCGAATATACAACTCACTTTAACAGACCTTTCTTATGGGTATTAAAAGAGAAAAAGATCAGTCAGTTGAAACCTTGCGTGGCGCCGCCATCATTCTGGTCGTGATTGGTCATGTGATCGGGTCGGGCTCTGACGGAGGGATGAAAGTTGCAGACGATTCGTTCCTGCGCCATTTCTATTACACCTTCGAATACTTGCGAATGCCTTTATTTACGGTAATTTCGGGTTGGGTGTATGCACTGCACCCGGCTAAAATAAATGACCTGCAAAGTTTCTTTGTAAAAAAAGTCCGCCGGATTCTACTGCCGATGATATTTGTTGGTACTGCTTACTTTCTCATGCAATATTTTATCCCCGGAACCAATAAAAAAGGGGACCTCGCAGACATCTGGAGAATCCTTGTTTTTCCTTACACCCTTTTCTGGTACCTGCCTGCTCTTTTCATCGTTTTTATCGCTGTCTCTTTTATCGATGCGTTTGAAAAAATGAAAACCTTTGTGAATTGGGCGATCATCCTCGGTTTCGCAATTTGTTTACTGATGTTCCGCGGTTATTATATTCAGGAAGGTGCGGCAAACTATTTTTGTTACCAGGGGGCAATTTATCTTTTCCCATTTTTCATTATCGGGTTGGGAATTAAGCGTTTCAGCACTTTTTTCGCAGACAAAAAGCTCAACATCCTCCTGCTGGTCTTGCTGGTCGGCAGTTTAATCCTGCAGCAACTTGCATGGTATGGCGTGATTGAATACAATCTGAGCAAAGGTTCGGGAGTGGGCCTTCTGATTGGTGTTACAGGAACCGTGTTGCTTTTCCGGATAAAATGGAATGTGAAATGGCTGGTGTGGTTTGGAAGTTACGCCTATACCATCTTTCTGTTTCATTCCTTTGGCACGGCCGGCGGTCGGATACTCACCAATCGCATCGGGATATCCGAAATAGTCATTGTTTTCTCGATTTCTCTTATTTGCGGGATGTTCGTTCCGGTTTTGGCTGAACAGGTCCTCGACCGATTTGGCATCACCCGGATGCTTTTCCTTGGAAGAAGCTACAACAAAAACCAAAAAGGCGACTGATTTTCACCGGGATACAGGGATCAGAACCACGTCATGATTACTTGCCGGTGAGGTAAGGAAAATCATCTTTCCGCTTTTTCCAGACCTCCTCGATGCCAACAAACTGGGAATGGTCGGTGGCCATAAAATCCTTTTTGCTGGCCTGGATTTTCATGACAGCCAGTATTTGCCGCCACACAATGACAGGAATTTTCGGGATGGCTTTCCAAAGGGGAGCCGGAGCGGGAGAAACAATCAGCGCTGCAAAAAAGCCTGCAACAGTGGTCACAATCAATCCGGCGACCAGCAAAAACATGGGCGGGAAGCTGAGCATCAGTCCGAAATAAAAGACATTCCAATCCGTTCCCGCTATTCCGCTGCCGGCCAACCGTATCGCACTGCTCCAATGCTGAAACCAGCTTCTGATCCAGCGTGTGCGCTGACGCTGAATCTGGCTTCCCAGGCTTACTTTTTCATCGAATATCAATGCCTTTCTGCAATAAGCGATGCGATGACCATGCTGGACCAGCATCATCTGCAGCAATTTGTCTTCTGCAATCTCGAATTGCTTCCCTTCTTGGAACAAGCGGTCAATGTAAGATTTGAAAAATGTTGTCCTGACAGCCATTCCAGAGCCGGCGATAGTAGCAGATGAACCAAGCAGGAAAGGTGTATCGCGTTGAATCGTGTTGTAGTATAACTCTCCGAGCGCATCGAGAGCAGCCACCGTTGTGTCAAGGTTCTTGGCTGTACGCTGACCCTGTACCGCCGTATATCCGGCTGAAAGGAAACTGTTAAGATGGTTGAGGGTATCCTGCTGGACTAAATTATCGGAGTCAAGAATCAGGATAGCAGCTGGTTCGGTAACAAATCGATCCATGGCATACTTGATGCTCAATACCTTTGAATTGAGCGCCGGCTCCGGGAAAAGGATGGATAATGAAGCGTGCTCCGGCAAAAAATCAGGCTTTTCGCAATGATCGCCCACCAGATAAATATGGAAATTGCGGTAATTCTGCTTCAACAGGGAATCAACCTGGGGAAGGGCAATTTTCACATCCCGGTATGCTGTGATGATGCATGCGAATGACATCTCTGACTGCGCAGGCATGGGATTTACTCTTTTTCGAAATGTTATGGCCAGGATTGAAATTGCAGGAAAGCAGGCATATGCCACCAGTATCAAAGTTGAAATCCACAATAAAACCGAAAGGATGACCATTATTGGAGGGGTTTAGAGGTGATACCCGACTGCCGGAACAGAGGCATTTTCTACAAATATAAGCACTGTTTTGTCCGAATGGTTCATTGCAATAAAAAATTAATTTGAAAATACTTTGTGATTCCCCCTCCTCATCAGCATGAATTTGTAATATTGATGATTGATTTAGCAGAATTGTTTTATATTTGTAGTAAATGCACCTAACCTGAGGGAAATTATGACGTTCCAACCTTTTGTCATTTTACAAATCCTGGTCATTATTCCACTCACATTATCAACGCTATACATCTTTTTTTACGCTCTGGCCGGCCTTTTCTACCGCCAGCCGCCCTATGTGCAAAATCCGACTTTGCGAAGAATCGCTGTTTTAATACCCGGATATCAGGAAGATGAGGTAATTATTGAGGTGGTAATCGATGCTTTATCACAGAATTACCCTAAAGATCTTTTTGAGGTGGTGGTGATTGCCGATTCATTCCTTCCTATGACCATGAAAACCCTCATGTCTCTTCCCATCACGGTCATCGAAGTGGCGTTTGATCGCAGAACAAAAGCAAAAGCACTGAACAAAGCGATGGAACAGCTTCCCGGCCACTATGATATCGCGCTGATCCTGGATGCCGACAACCTGATGACTCCCGGTTTCCTGACAAAAATTAATGCAGCATTCGAGTCAGGCATCATGGCTGTGCAGGGTCATCGTACTGCAAAAAAACAGCATTCCTCTCTGGCATTGCTGGACGCGATAAGTGAAGAGATCAACAATCATATTTTTCGTAAAGGGCACAGGGCCATTGGTTTATCTTCGGCATTAATCGGTTCCGGCATGGCCTTTCAGTACGATTTTTTCAAACACCTGATGCATGGTATTACCGCCATTGGAGGATTTGACAAGGAGATTGAATTGAAATTGCTGAAGGATAAGATACTGATCGAATATCTTGATGATGCCCTTGTGTATGATGAAAAAACCGGGAACGCCCATGATTTCAGCAACCAACGCAGGCGCTGGCTTGCAGCTCAATATCATTACTTTCGGGCCGACTTTTTTGCATCTGTTAAAGCCTTTCTCATGGAAGGGAACATTGGGTATTTCCAGAAAACAATCCAGTTCCTTCAACCACCCAGGATCCTGTTGCTGGGCACTGTGGCAATTGTTGGAACATCTGCCATAATTATCAACGGATATTTGGGTTACTATTTCATTTTAAATTATTTTTGGACAGGAATCATGGTACTATGCCTGCTCTCCTTTCTTTTTTCCATACCACGAAGGTTCTATCATTTTTCCACCTTAAAAGCGTTATCCAGTTTGCCACAGGGAATGTTTCTCATGCTGAGAGCCCTGATGCAGATCAAAGGCGCCAACAAACAGTTTTTGCATACAAAACACACAGGTTTGCAAACCCGGTAGCGTTATTGAACAACATCGCCGGATTTTATACAATAGTTAATACTACGAATCAAGGTTTGAAGTTTGTTTAATTAAAATGCCGAAGGCATGATATTTTTATAGCAAATGAATGTCAAGGACAACAGAAAATGCCGAAGGCATGGCATTATAATGTCACCACTTCGCGGTTTAGGATGCCATGCATGGCCGAATTCTTTAAAATTGTCAACCCTACGGGTTTTAGAATTCAACCCTTGATTCACATTAATACTCATTATATTTTTCATGACATATAAACATCTATCATATGAGAATCGGAATTGAAGGGCAGCGGTTGTTTCGTACGAAAAAACACGGAATGGATATGGTGGCTCTGGAGTTGATCCGGAACCTTCAGCGGATTGATACAAAAAACGAATACTTCCTGTTCATCAAACCTGATACAGACGACACCATCCTGACGGAGACGCCCAACTTTCATATAGTTAAGCTCGACGGAGGATTTTATCCCCTGTGGGAGCAGATTGCCTTGCCGAAAGCCGCCAGGCAGGCCGGGTGTCAGATTCTGCATTGTACGAGCAATACCGCCCCTGTCAAAACGGATATTCCCCTGGTGGTGACTCTTCATGATATCATCTACATGGAAAGCAGCTATGCAAAAATAATGAAGGGCAGCGGATCATTGTATCAGAAGTTCGGAAACGCTTACCGTCGGATGGTTATTCCGAAAATTGTGAAGAAAAGCAGGAAGATCATTACCGTTTCTCACTTTGAAAAAAACCGTATTGGCGACTTTTTCGGCATGAGGGGTGATCCCAGACTTACGGCCGTTTACAATGGCGTAAGTGCACATTTTAAACCTGTTACCGATGAGAGCGAACGATTGCGTGTGAAAAACAGGTACCATTTGCCCGATCGTTTCTTCTTTTTCCTCGGAAATACCGATCCTAAGAAGAACACAAAAGGCACGTTGAAAGCATATTCTGATTTTGTAAAGCAAACAGGAAGTGATATCAGGCTCGTCATGCTTGATTATGACCACGATGAGCTTGATAAATTGCTGGTTGAAATCGGCGATAAGTCATTGATTGACCGCATTGTTCTGACAGGATATGTAGTCAATACGGATTTACCTGCCATCTACAGCCAGTGCGAACTTTTTCTATACCCATCCCTGCGGGAAAGTTTTGGCATTCCGATGCTCGAAGCGATGGCCTGCGGAGTTCCCGTTATAACTTCCAATACCTCCTCCATGCCGGAAGTTGCTGGTGATGCCGCATTAATCATTGATCCTTTCAGTCATACAGATATTACATCAGCCATGATCCGCATAATTGAGAATGCTGAATTACGTGGCGACCTGACATCCAAGGGGATTATTCGTGCCGCTCAATTCTCCTGGAAAGCCATGGCCAGCGATGTTCTTGCCATATACAACGAGATTGGCGCTAACCTGGGAAAATCATCGAAATAATGAAAAAAGCTAAAACATATCTGCGCTACCTGTATGAATACCTGAAATACGGTGACTTTATCTCGATATTCGCCTCCATCCGTTTCCTGCTGAACATGCCCACCCATTCGGGCGACCGGGTTATCCGTACTTCCATCGGAAAATTTTATTGCAGAAAGAATACCAACGATTTCCAGTTTGCAAATTTCCACTACGAATGGGGAGTCAAGAAATTTCTTCTTGACCACAAGGATGAATATTCTGTATTCATCGATGGAGGGGCCTGCATCGGTGATTATTGCATTCTGCTCTCCCGGTATAACATCCGGTGCATTGCCTTTGAGCCAGTAACGGACAATTTCAACACCTTATTGAAGAACTTGAAATTAAATGATTTAACGGCCGATGTACTGGCCCTTCCTGTTGGCCTGGGCGATCGCAACATAGAGGCGAGTTTTGTGTTCAGCCCGGTTAATACAGGTGCATCCCATATCTCCGGCGACCAGAATTCCGGTGATATCAGGGTGCAGATTGGCACCCTCGATTCCTTTATCAATGAGCTCAAAATCGGCCCCCATGCAAGGATCATGTTAAAGCTTGACATTGAAGGCATGGAGGCAGAAGCCATCCGGGGCGCAAGAAATTTCATCTGGTTGTACCCGAATCTCACCTTAATCATTGAAGACAAACACTCGGGAGAAGATTCTATCAGAAAAGCGCTTGAAGAGATTGCTGTTTTCGAATTCGGTATTGTTGATGAGTACAACATCTTTGCAAAAAAGATTGAAAACAAACCAAATATTTAAACCGATGATGCTGACCATAAAAATCATTTTCTGGATCCTTCTTTTTATCGTATTCTATGCCTATATCGGCTATGGAATTTTATTATTCATCCTTGTAAAACTCAAGCGGATGTTTGGTGGCAACAAGGAGGTATCCACGGCCGGATATGAACCCGACGTGACCCTTTTCATTGCTGCCTACAATGAAAAGGATTTTGTGGCAGAAAAGGTTAAAAACTCGCTGGAACTCGATTATCCGAAGGCGAAACTGCACATGGTATGGGTTACCGATGGCTCAGACGACGGCACACCCGATGTACTCCGACAATATCAGGGGGTTGAGGTTTATCACCTGGCGCAACGCAGTGGCAAGATAGGCGCAATGAACCGCGGCATGCAGTTCGTGAAAACACCTATTGTGGTGTTCTGTGATGCCAATACTATGCTGGGAAAAGAGTCGATCCGGAGAATTGTGAAACTATTCAGCAACCCCAAAGTGGGCTGTGTTTCCGGAGAAAAACGGATCTACAACAAAGATAAAGATTCAGCTGCCGGCGCCGGTGAGGGACTCTACTGGAAATATGAGTCAACGCTTAAAAAATGGGATGCAGAACTTTACTCCGTTGTGGGTGCCGCCGGAGAACTCTTCGCCATTCGCACCGAATTGTACCAGGAAGTGGAGCGTGATACCCTGCTCGACGACTTTATCATTTCTCTCCGGGTTGCACAGAAAGGATATACCATCCAATACGATCCGGAAGCCTATGCCATTGAAACGGCATCTGCCAATGTAAAGGAAGAACTGAAACGAAAGATCCGGATCTCAGCCGGAGGAATACAATCGGTGATCCGGTTGCATTCACTTCTGAATATTTTCCGATACGGAACACTTTCATTCCAGTATATTTCGCACCGGGTTCTGCGATGGACCCTTGCCCCTCTCTCCCTCCTGCTCATGCTGGTTGCCGGACTGGTTCTGGCCCTCAATGAAGGCATCCTGCAATTCGGTTTGTACAGCATCATATT
>JAPLDG010000204.1:0-54739 GCA_026391845.1 Bacteroidota bacterium
CAGCATCCAGAATTCTTCATACGGCAGTTCACCAATTAGAGAATGGAAGATTGTATAAGCATCCTGGCTTCTTGAAATCTTAGGTTTGACAACTACCTCAGCAGCATTTCTTCTGCGGGAGAGTGCAAACATGGAAGCAATCTGGCAGGCACGTTGTTTTCCGATGCCTTTTACTTTTTGCAGGTCAGAAATTCCAAGCTTCCAGAATTCGCAAAGATTGTTCTGACAGGAAGCCATGATTTTCTGAGCAATGTCAAGGGCGTTTTCCTGCGGAGTGCCATTGCCAATGAGAATACTGAGCAATTCTGCATCAGAGATGCTGGCGGTGCCTTTGAGCAATAACTTCTCGATTGGAATGTCATCTTCTGCCCAAAATTGCATTGGGATCCTGTTCTCGTAGGTTGAGCCATTTTACAGGCCTGATTGTGAATCCATGAATGATTTTTTACTTTATCACTCTTGCCGGATCAACAACTTTTAACTCCAACTGCTTTACTGCATTATTGAATGCAGAAATCTGTATATCAAAAACATTCTGTACCCGCTTTATTTCAGGAGTTAACCGACCATTCAGTTCTTCAAAAACTTTTATCTCCTGCTCAGTTGGTCTGGCATCAGCCATGCGAATAAAATCCTGCAATGCACAGTAGCGCTCAAATAATTGCATTGGATATCGAAGGACATCTAAATTTGCTTTAATCCTGGAATTGATGAGTGTGTCACAAATGATTTTCAAGGAATCAAGTAATGGTTTTGCTATTTTTCTCAATGACACAATTTTTATAGTGTCACTAAAACTGTTTACGAAATTATTCACCTGACTTTGTACACCACGGATTTGCAAGATTGTTTTAATAATTTCATTTTGCTTCTTATTTACTGCCATCATTAAATCAAACTGCGCTTTCAAATCTTCCTGAGATGTTTTTACCTTCGGATTTAATACGATTGAAAAAATTCTTTGCATTAAAAGAGAATCTCCTTTCATTAACTTCACTACATAATTTCCGGGTAATGCTTTAGGCCCTGCAAGTGAACCGGCTGACCAGTATTCTTCTTCAAAATGTTTTGCATCAGGGTAAACTAAATTCCAAACAAAACGATTCATGCCACTGTTGGTGGGCAAAATGTCTTCTTTGTGTTTTGTGTCTTCATAAAAATTTACATTCTTTTTAAGTGGTTTACCATACTTATTAAACTTATTGGAGAAGGCAATTATGCTATCGCCAGCTGATGAATAAAAAACCAGTTTTATTTCACTTGTTGGTTTTTGTTTCAGATAATAATCAACGATGACTCCATTAGGCGCATTGGCGCCAGCTTGTTTTTTTACCGTCTCATCTTTTTCTATATCAAGTGGCTTTCCATCCATACGAATTGCAACATTGGGTTGATACAGCCAGTAATCAGCATTTGAAACTGAATCGCTGATCTGATAGAATGGAGTTAAATCATCAAGCACCCAAAATCCTCTGCCGTGTGTAGCAATAACCAGATCCTTTAAGTCTTTCTTTACCTGCATATCGTGTACGGGAGTAACCGGAAGATTGAGCTGCATGGATTGCCAGTTATCACCATTGTTAAAAGAAATGTAAGCACCGGTTTCTGTTCCGGCATATAGTAGATTTTTCCTGTTTGGATCTTCACGAATACAACGGGAATATACATTCACCGGTAGGCCATTCGTAATCATTGTCCAGGTTTTACCATAATCAGTAGTACGATAAATATAAGGATGTGTATCATCGAGACGATATCGATGCGCTGCAAAAAAACAAGTACCTGCTTCAAAATGTGATGGCTCAATAATGCTCACCGTTAACCATGCAGGCAAATCTTTTGGTGTAACATCACTCCACGTTTTTCCATTATCAGTGCTTAGATGAATCAATCCATCATCACTGCCTGCCCATAATTCGCCTGGTTTAGCCGGCGATTCCGCGAATGCGTAAATGGTACAAAAAACTTCAGCGCCAGTGTTGTCGGGTGTTACCGGTCCTCCACTTTGCAATTGCTTTGAAGGATCATTACGAGTGAGATCGGGTGAAATAGTTTCCCAACTCATTCCACCATTTTTAGTACGATGTACAAATTGCGAAGTGCAGTACATCACGTCGTTGTTCCACGGAGAAAATGAAATCGGATATGTCCAGGCAAACCGATATTTCAAAAAGTTGGCACCCCATCCATCATTGATAAGCGGATAAACAGAAATACTCTGGTACTGCTCGTTCTTTTTATCATGACGGCTCATAATGCCATTATACTCACCGCCAAAAGTAACGGCAGGATCATCAGGATCGGGAACAATGTATCCTGCTTCGCCACCTGCCGGATAATACCAATCATTTCTTCCAATTGATACTCCGTAAGTTCTGGTTGCAATCCTTACAGGTCCCCAGTCTTGCTGACCGCCGTATGCGTGGTATGGGAAATCATTGTCGAGATTCACATGATAAAACTGTGCAGTTGGTAAATCTTCGCTTGTCCAGGTTCTTCCACCATTAAAAGTGACCGCAGCACTTCCATCATCAGCAATAATAAAATTATCGGAGTTGTCGGGATTGATCCACATATCGTGGTTGTCACCATGCTCCTGTGAGATTTTCGAAAATGACATTCCTCCATCAATTGATTTCCAAAATTCAACATTGCTTACATAAAGAATGTTTTCATTATTCGGGTCACAAAAAATTTCAGAGAAATACCAGGGGCGCTGAGAAAGATCATTTTTTGCTGAAGCCGTGTCCCACGTTTTTCCGGCATTATCACTTCTATATAAACCAGGATGTTCTTTGTTTTCAATCATGGCATATATCCGTTGCGGATTGGTTGCTGACACTGCAATACAAATTTTTCCTGACATTCCTTTTGGCATTCCGGGATTTTGTGAAAGTGAATTCCATGTGTCACCTCCATCAATGCTTTTGTACAAACCACTTCCCATTCCTCCACTTGAAAGTGCCCATGGTTTTCGGTTCACCTGCCATAAAGAAGCGTAAAGAATGTTGGGGTTAGAGGGATCAAAATCAATATCAATTGCGCCTGTGCTGTCATTCTTATATAGAACCTGCTGCCATGTTTTTCCTCCGTCCTTTGTCCGGTATATGCCACGCTCTTTGTTCACGCCAAACATTTTACCTGTTATGGCCGCAAAAGCGATTTCGGAATTTTTCGGGTGAACAATTATTCTTCCTGTTGCAGAAGCATCAAGCGTCAACACATGTTTCCAGGTTTTACCTGCATCAATGGTTTTATAAATACCATCCCCCATAATTGCGGTGTTACGAATTGCAGCTTCGCCCATTCCTACATAAATAACATTCGGATCATTTGGAGCAACAGCCAAAGCACCCACTGATGCTGAATGAAAAGTAGAATCTGAAACAGGAAACCAGGTATTACCACCATCAACTGTTTTCCAAACTCCACCACCCGTTGCACCAAAATAATACGTTAACGGGTCTCCAGTCACACCAGTTGCTGTAAGAGATCGGCCGCCCTGATATGGACCGATACTGCGCCATTTCATACCAGAATAAAGTTGTTTACTGTATGTTTCTGCAACACCAATCTTCTTGGTGTCTTTCGGAAAAGATTTTTTTTGAGCAACAGAAAACTGACTTACACGAATAAGAATGGCAAGGGATAGGAAAAGGGTTTTCATTATTAAAGATTTTTTGTAAAAACGAAAATTATAAAGTGGGATTATACTGGCTAATTGTTCGCGTTTTCCAACTCCTCAATCGTTTTCTTAGCTGCTAAAGGAGTTTGCAAGCATGCAAATAGACAACGGAATAGTAGATATTTTTTCATATTAAATTCGTCTTATGAGCCTCCATGTCAATCTCAATCAGCTGATTTTCTACTTCAATTTAATGCAAACGGTGGTATTGTGTTTACAATTTGAGTACAAGCACCTATTCCTTAATAATTGTATTTCTGCCAATGTTGTTTGAAGTAACAACTTCAAGAATATATATTCCTCCTGGTAATCCTGAGATGTCAATATCTGTCTCATTGTTTTCTAAAATTGATTTCAGAACCACTTTCCAGGTCGTCATGTAATTTGACGGTTATGTTATTGGTGGCAGGATTGGGATAAATCTTCAGTTCATTTTTATTAGAGAAAACGTAGTCAGATATGGCTGTAGCAGTTGGGCAATAAGTCAGGGGAGCCGATACTGCATTGGAAACATGAATTGGACAATTAGTTATGGTTATGGGAATGGATACCGAACTTGTTATTGGGACAGTATTACTTGCAGAGTCTGTTCCATTGCTGATGATAACATCAACCAGCGAATCGCAGTCATTGATTGAATAGTGTGTTTGTTTTCCAAAAATGCCCGGTGAATTGGCCGATTGTGAATTTGATGCGAATAAAAAATCTCCATCATCGCAAAGAGTTATCGCTGCAGCTTTCATTAATTTATTGGCAATATAATGACCATTACCATCAAAAGTGACAGCTAATCCATTGCCATCCTCATCTACCAGATGAGCGACAAGGTTCAGTGATGTGTCTTCTATCACTTCTACACCTTTTACTACATCAAAAATTGTATATGGCTCATGAACAGAAAAGCTGTTCCACATTGAAAGGCTTTTTGCCCAGATTAATTCACCCGATTGGGTTGTTCTGAAAATTCTGAACCGACCTTTTAAAACACCCCCTGCGACAATATCACTGATAAAAACGTAATCGCCATTGGCAGTTACGGTGTGAGTAAAATAGGGCAATACTGGATCCAGGTTGAATTTTTTATCAGATATTACATTACACGCCGTGTCAGTTGTAATAAATTCACCATGTTTAAAAGTAATGGAAACGGTGTTGTTTTTTATCTTCAATGATGTAATTATGTCGCCAGAATATGTTGTATTCTGAAAAGCTTTTGATGAAACGGCTGTTGCATTTTTATTTAGCTTAATCACAACGGGGCGAAAAGAAGTTAAGGCCACTGCATCAATTGCATAAGTTGAATCTGGCAACTGAATAGTATTCTTGGAATCGAATCCCCACCTGAACCCCGGAAATAAAACCGACCACAATACCACACCGGAAGTATCCAATTTAAATAAAGTAACTCCAATAGGAGGATATGAATTGTCATTGGCTAATACAGCATTTACAATGATTTTATTATCAAGTGTTTTGGTAATGCTTGTTGCAACTATTGATGAATCCATTCCCGCATCATATTTTTTTATCCAGATGATCGTCCCATTTGGTTGGGTTTTCACAATCCTGATATTGCTATGAAAATTCATGGCAATGTTGCTTTCCGTTTCAATTTTGTAATAAGCGTTGCCAACTTCTAGAACATCCGTTTCTGAATAAACATAAAGATTAAGCGAGGCTGGATAGTAATTATAAAATTGCTGAGCCACTAAGGTATTGAAACTAACAAGCAGGATGAATATAATTATTTGTCTCATTGTTTAATAGAATATTGTATTGTATTTACTTTTCATCTTCAGGTAATTATTTCAACCGGTTGGATCTTTGTTGCTTTTTGACTCTTCGGAGCATGTTCAAACATCAAAGTTATTAAAATTAACTAGTCTAAATATAAACAAAGATATAACTTATTATCATTCAGAGGATGATAAATTTCTCACTTGATATATTTTTGTATGTGAACCTGTGCCACAGGCACAAAATACAGGGAGAAATCGAATGGTGTGCTGCTGCTGCCGCTGAAGTGCAGGTACCAGCCTGCAGAAGCCTCGTCAGCATCGCTCTCGGCTGTGGTCATCCTCGGTGGCAGGAATCCTTTGTTGTTGAAATTAACATCCAATCCTGCAAATGGGTCTCCTGACTTCGACAATGCGCCACCCAAAATGGTGGCGCAAATTTTACACATCACTGTTTATCTGCTACTTGAAAAACGAAAACAGAAAGGGTGTCGAAGTCAGGAAACAACTCATTCACCCTGGCCATTCAAATAAGGTTGTATTCAAACTCCCTGGCCACTCGAGTCTAAACACCAGGATTTATATCAAGGAAATTACTTTCAGGTCGTTCAGTGTGCGTCTGGGCGCAACTAGTCCCGGATGCAGCGGACGGAGAGGCCGCTCGCCTTACCGCTGCTGCCAATGGCACTGCTGCTACTGTTGAAGTACAGGAACCAGCTGATTGAAGCACCAAGCTGCCAACTCCCCCAATAGAAGCCGTCGAAACCGCGACTTAACAGCGAACCATCGCTAATGGCCAGGATCCCTGCAGCATGCAGTTTTAATCCGGATTCCCACGGGCCGGACCATGTAGTCCAACCATTTGTATTGTCAATATTATTCCACTCTGTATTAGTCGGGATACGCCAGGGACCACCTAACTCGATTTTGCAAGGGTCGTTGGCCGTTATCCACCCTGAATTTTCACTAATACTGGATATCCAGGTTGTATTGGGTGTGCGGATGGTCCCGTCATGTTTGTAACCCTGCTTACGGTTAAATTGCCAGTACCAGCCTGCAGAAGCCTCGCTATCGTCGCTCACGGCTATGGCCTGGCGGTCGGAGCCAAGGTTGTTCGTAATCCAGCATTTTACAGGTTCACCGGGAATTCCGTTCACTGTACCGTAAGAAACTGTTTTATTAACAGGTGCAACACCGCCGGAAACCACGTGGTTAATGGTGATGGTTAAACCGCAGGCAAAATCCGGGACTGGTATCATTGACTTCCAGAGCAGTCCATTGTAAAGATTCAACGCTTTTTCTTCGGTATTGTAAATGACCAATCCCTCAGAAGGAGATGCAATTGCATTTCGCAGAGCTGTCGTCATCCTCGGTGGCAGGAATCCTTTGTTGTTGAAATTGACATCCAATCCTGCTGATGGATCAGGGTGATTATTGTTGGCACTAATGCCCACCTGGGCAAAAATGGAAAAACAAGGGAGAGTTAAAAAAAATCCCAGCATGATAAAAAGTTTGTAGCGGTTTTTCATAGAATTGTATTTTAAATTTGGTTAGGCTAAAATTAAGCTGAAATTCCACACCAATTACAGATCGGCAATAAATATTTTCAGACACAACCAAACTTTTCCCTTTAATGGACAAGCATAAAAAAAAGGTCAGGTTTCCAAAATTCGCTGAGCTTTTTCTGATTCGATGTCAGGATTGGCTGAGCGACGTCAGGGGTGCCGGTCAGATTACCGCTTGTTGATAAACGTCAGTTTTACCATTGCCCCCCCCTGTTTGTTGTTGCAAACTTCAATCTGGCCATGATGTGCATCCATAATCAATTTGATCAGGGCAAGGTTCAGCCCGGTATTTTTGTCGATGTGTTCATCTCCAACCGCAAAAAGGTCATACAGATGATGAAGAGCGGCGGGAGAAAAACCAGGCCCGTTATCATTAAACTCACAAACAATAAACTCTTTTTCCGAATATACTTTTACGATTACCACCTCATCCGGCGGTGAATATTTAACCGCATTATCTATCAGCCTGTCAAAACAGATCTGGAGAAATTTGCCATTGCCGGTGATTACATGGAAGGCTGAATCATTTTGAAGTATCACATTTATTTTCTTCGACCGGATAACCTCCTGAAGCAGGATGTTTGCGTGGTTAAAAAGTTCAAAAACAGGAACCTCTTCAATTTCAATCTGAGCTTTGTTTGTCCGTAATTCTGTGATCATCAGGGCCTGATATGAAAAATTCTCAAGTCGTACGGCTGAAATTTCCAGAAATTTCAGATACTCCAGCAATTCGGGCACATGGATTTCAGACTTGAGTATATCTGTAAAGCCTTTAATTCCATTCAGTGGAGTCCGGATTTCATGGCTTATCAGTCTGAGGAAATCAAGCTTCGCCTGATCGAGGGCCTTCAACTCTTTATTGGCATGATCAAGTTCATGAAAGGCTTTTTCAAGGTCGAAGGTTCTTTCCTTCACTTTTTCTTCCAAAATCTGATTCTGGTTTTCAAGTCGCTGATACAGGTACCGGGTTTCGAGCAGGTTCTTAATCCGAAGCCGCACTTCATATAAATCGAATGGCTTTGAAAGAAAATCCTTTGCCCCGCCAGAAAGCGCACGCTGCCTGGCTTCGGGTGTTATATCGGCAGTAAGAACAAGAATGGGCAGGTATGTGCTGTGTGGAATTATCAAATTCAATTCATTCATTATGTCAAAACCACTGAGGTGCGGCATCATTAAGTCGAGCAGGATCAAATCGGGGGTGAATGATTTGAACAGGCCAACGGCCAGCCGCGGGTCGGTAGTGGATTTAAAATGTTTATAACCTGATTCTTCCAGCAGGCCTTCCAACACATCAATATTGGATTGATTGTCATCCACGAGGAGGATGCTCGCATCTTTTAATGTTGATTCAATCATGGCTTTTGTTAGTTAACGATACTTTGTATACGGTAAACTGAAGAAGAATGCAGCTCCTTTGCCTACTTCACCTTCGGCGCTGCAGCTACCTCCGTGGCGTGTGATTATGCTGTTTACGGTTGCCAGCCCGATGCCTATCCCATCGTAATCGCTGGCTTTGTGTAATCGTTTGAAGACGGTAAATAATTTTCCGGCGTACTTCATATCAAAGCCAGCCCCATTGTCTTTTACAAAGTATGTTATCTGCATGTCCTGGTGGATGCTGCCGATTTCAATAATTGCTTCAGCCCTCTTGCCGGTATATTTAATTGCATTCGAAATCAGGTTGATCCAAACCTGCCTGATAAGCTGAACATCTCCTTCACAATCAAAAAGTTGTCCTATTTTGAAGATGACATTCCGGTTTTGCATTTCGGGTTCCAGAGATTTGACAACCTCATTAACCATGACAGTAGAATGAATGGGTGTTTTTCGCAGTTCGGTATGATTTAGTCTTGAAAAAGAGAGCAACGCTTCGATTAGCTTGCTCATCTCAGCAGCCCCGTTTGAAATTATATCCATATACCTGAGCTCCTGTTCCGATCGGTCCGGTCTGTTCATCTCTTTTAACATATCAATAAAGCTACTGATATGTCTTAAGGGAGCACGCAAATCATGCGATACAGAATATGAAAAAGCTTCAAGTTCTTTATTGGAGGATTTGAGTTGTTGATACAGGTAACGAGTCTCCAGCAGGTTCTTTATCCGAAGCCTTACTTCATAAAGATCGTATGGTTTGGAAAGAAAATCTTTTGCCCCACCCGAAAGCGCCTTTTGCCTGGCTTCGGGTGTTATATCGGCAGTAAGCACAAGTATTGGCAGGTATGTGTTTGCCGGGATCATTGAATTCAGTTCATCCATTACTTCAAAACCACTGAAATAAGGCATCATCAGATCGAGAAGAATCAAATCGGGGGCAAAGGACTTGAACAGGCTGACGACCTGCCGAGGGTCGGTTGTGGATATAAAGTGTTTGTATCCTGATTCCTCCAGCAGGCCCTCCAAAATCTCAATGTTGGATTTCTTGTCATCCACGATCAGGATGCTTGAGTTTTTCAATGTTGAATCGATCATGTTTTTATTTTAATGCAGCAATTAGCAGGCGAAGACTGCTATTCGTTGCCAGGTTTGTGATTTCCGGTGGCTGGCAGTTCAATCCAGAAAGTAGATCCTTGCCCGGGATTACTTGCCACTCCAACATTTCCATCCATGGCATGCATGAGTTTTTTAACAACAACAAGACCAAGCCCTGTGCCTTCGGTTCCGCTTTTCTCAGCGCCCATGCGCTCGAATGGCTGGAAAAGTTTGGGAATATCCACTTCAGCAATACCCATCCCTGTGTCGCTGATTGAAATCCTGATTAAAGGAGCACCCTGTGTTTCTGATTTTATCGTTTCGGTTTCAATTGTAACCGTTCCTCCTGTGCTGTTGTATTTAATGGCATTGTCGGCCAGATTGAGCAAAACCTGCTTCAAACGCCGTTTATCGGCCATAACGAACAGCTGGTTGGCGGGTGAATCAACCAGGGAGAGTGTCTGATTACTTGTAACTGCTGCAGGATGAACAATATCAAGCATTTCCTCAATGGCAAGACCAACATTAACGGGTACCGGGATGATAGAAACCTGGCCTGATTCGACGCCTGAAATGTCGAGCACTTCGTTGATTAAACCGAGCAGGTGACTGCCGCTGTTTAAAATTTGTTTGACCCATTTCTTGTGCGCCTCTTTGAGTTCGCTCATCTCCATAAGCTGGGCAAAGCCAAGTATTGAATTCAAGGGCGTGCGCAGTTCGTGGCTCATTCGCGAAAGGAATGCGGTTTTGGCACGGTTGGCTTTTTCTGCCTCATTTCTTGCCTGCAATATTTGTTTTTCGGCCTTTTTACGCTCAGTAATATCAAAAAAAGTAACAACCGATCCTTGTATTTCCCCGTTTAAGAAAAGAGGATATGACCAATATTCAACCTGGAAGCATGTCCCATCAGCCCGCCAGAAAACTTCATCGTCAACATGCATTTTTTCATTCTGCCTGAACGATAAATGAATCCGGCAATTTTCCTGGCTTATAATAGTGCCGTCTGCTTTACTATGATGAATTTGGAGGTGTATGTCTTTGCCAACTAACTGTGCGGCGTTTTCGTATCCTAATAGTTGAATGCCTGCCGCATTGGCAAAGGTGCATTTGCCCTGGAGGTCGATTCCGAATATTCCTTCGGCGGTTGAGTTGAGTAAAACCCCGAACCGTTCTTCGCTTATTTTGACCTCCGATGCTAATTTACCGGCTATTTGCTGCGCCCGGTAATAGGTGTTAAACAAGGATAAGGATAACACAAACAACAACACGCTGATAAGGATGCCGCTTGCCAGTATGATAAACACTGTACCACTCAAAACGGACTGCTCCTGTGATTTAGTAAAATGCAGGATCAATTTTTTATTGTGAAAATCGACGGGCAGGGTAACTGAATACCGGTCTGTGTGCCTTAGACTGTCATCTACCTGACTGTCATACAACAATGAATTAGCCGAAATGATACTGTCATATACCTGGATATGGATCCGGGTCGGCAGTATGGTATCCCAGCGGCCCAGGACCCCATGCATCAAATCGATCATTCGGTGAGGACTGTAAACCCATCCTTTAATTGCAGCCCGGCGTTGTTCAACGGAATTTACGGGCATACCCCTCCGGTAAACCGGAACATACATCAAAGTGCCCGGCTGAACATTTTTATCGGTTTCCTGGACCAGAATAACTTTCCCTGAAAGCGTGGCTGCGTCATCATCGCATGCTGCCTCCATTGCTTTTCGTCGGGTTGGCTCGGTTAGCATATCAAAACCAAAAGCGCGGAGATTCCGGCCAGAAAATGGCTCCAGATAGGTAATAGAAGAATAAACAGGTCTGACTCCCAATGGTTTTACCACAAAATCGGAAAATCCCTCACCGCGAATCCGCTGAATATATTGTTGCAATTGATTTTCAGGGATAATCAACGAAACCCCGAAACCTGTGATGCCCGGCAAATTCTTTTCAATTTTTATATCTTCGACAAATTTTTTCCATTGTCCCCGTGTTACACTATCAGATGCTGCCAAAAAAGCAGAACCCGAGCGCAAAAGCAGTGCATGTTCATGCAGACGTGTCGATATCAGCACCTTTAATTCTTTACCTGTTGACAACAAATCCTTCTGCTCTTTTGCCTCCTCCTCACGGTAGAAATAAACAACTGCCGCAAAGGTTAGGACGAGGGCCCCAAGCAGGATGATAAGGGACTTCCAACCATTTTGGAAATTCGGAATAGAAAACAGAAGTAATTTCAGCAAGTTGATTTTTTTCATGCCTGAAGTTTGTGATTGCCAATCAGCTTATCCATCACCTTTAAGAATTCGGCTACATCCAGTGGCTTTGTCAAATAATTCCTGGCGCCGGCCTTCATCAACAGTTCAATCTTCATCGGCATTGCATCGGCGCTGATAACGATGACAGGAATTTCCTTCGTTTTTTCTTCCGCCTGCAGGAGAATTAACACTTCTGTACCCGGAATGTCCGGCAAATCCAGATCGAGAAGAATTAAATCCGGTGCATATTCGATGGCTAATGGAACTGCCAGTGCTCCCCACTTACTGCACACCAAATGAACAGTTGACCTGTGATTATGCATGATTTGCTCCATCAATTCAGTATTGGAGGCATTGTCTTCGATGTAAAGAATGGTTCCGGTTTTTTCGAGGTTGGTGCTACCCACCAATAATTCATTTTTATTTGGGTGGCTAAGCTCATTATTTGCAATGGCTAACTCGGTTGTCAGTTTTATATTCTCTTCGATTTGAAAAACAAGTTCGCTATTAGTCACGATTAACTCGGCTGCCCGGTCGGCTTTCTCCTTATTTTGAAAAGCAAGTTCCGTATTTGCTTCTTTCAATTCGTCTGCCCGTTTTGTTTTTTCTTCGTTTAAAAAGTTAATTTCTTTTTTAGCAGCACTTATATCTAGACTCAGTTCTCTGTTCTCTTCATGTTGCTGTTTGTAGCTTTTCTTATTTTCGGCAAAAGGCAGTTCAATCCAGAATGTAGTTCCTATCCCAACCTCGCTTTCAACTCCAACTGCACCATCCATCGCTTTCATAAGGTTTTTCACAACCATCAGCCCCAGCCCATTGCCCTCTGTTTCTGTTTTATCCGCACCTATGCGCTCGAAGGGTTGAAAGAGTTTGGAGATATCTTCCTGCTTAATCCCATATCCGGAATCGCTTATCGAAATTCTGACCATGGCGTTTCCCAGTGTGTCAGCAGGTTGTAATCCTGTTTTAATCCAGACTGATCCACCTTCCCTGTTGTATTTTATAGCATTGCCGGTTAAATTAAGTAAAACCTGTTTCAGCCGGAGTTTGTCGGCTATGACAAAAAAGTTGTTGGCAGGTATGTCAACAAGTTCAATAGTTATATTTCTTTTATTTGCTGAAACCTGGATAACATCCATCATGTCATTGATAATGCCGGACAGCAGTACCGGCTCGAGGGTCAGAATTTGCCTTCCGGATTCAATTCCGGAAATGTCGAGCACTTCGTTTATTAAGCTGAGCAGATGCTTTCCGCTGTTTATAATATGATTTACCCCCTTTTTGTGCGATGCTTTTAGTTCGCCCATTTCCATTAGCTGGGCAAAGCCGAGTATTGAATTCATGGGCGTGCGCAATTCGTGGCTCATGCGGGAAAGGAATTCGCTCTTGGCAAGATTTGCCCTGTCTGCTTCATTTCTTGCCGCAATAAGGGCTACTTCCGCTTGTTTTCGTTCAGTGATATCAACAACCATGGTTAACAAACTGCGCTTGCTGCCCAGGTAAATGAAATCACCGGAAAACAGGCCCAGCACAATTTTCCCAGACTTTGTTCTTATTTCGGTTTCAACCTCTTTCAGTTGATTATTTTGTTTTAAAAGTCCATACATTTCATCACGGACATTCGGTTTAATAAAAAGATCAAGTTCTATGGAAGTTTTGCCGATTATTTCATTTCGGGTATAGCCTAACGTATCAACGAAGCTATCATTCACATCTATAAAACAACCATCTTCATCTGAGATGGCCATTAATGCGGAGTTTGAGTGAAATGCCTTTGAAAATTTTTCTTCTGACAGCTTGATTTGAGATACATCTTTGCTGACACCAAAAATGACGGATTTGCCATTCCAAAAACCCGGTTTCACCCTTGTTTCGACCGGGATATAATTTCCCGATTTGGTAATAAGCGGTACCGGGCAAAATTCGGCAGTACCTTCCAGCATCTCGCCTACGATACGGCCGGCTTCTGCACGGCGTTCGGCGGGGTGAACCATCAGAACCGATTTTTCAAGGAGTTCGTCGGTTGTATATCCAAGCCTTTTTGTAACCGTGCTGTTCGTATGAATCATGTTTCCCTGCTCATCCAGCACAAAGAGGAAATCATCGATGGTGTTGAAAAAGGTTTCGTAATTCCTGCGGGTTTGTTCGATAATTTGTTCCGACTGTTTCTGTGCTGAGATATCCTGATGTGTTCCAGACATCCGAACCGGCTTGCCATCTTGATCCCAGCCATGAACTTTTCCCTTGTCCAAAACCCACACCCAATCACCATTTTTATGCTTCATCCTCAATTCAGATGAATAATAAGCCAACTCTCTGTGAAAATGTTTTTCCAGCACCTCCCCGGCTTGTTTTAAATCGTCGGGATGGGCAAACTTCTCCCAGGTTGCGATACTTACAGGTGATAATTCATCCAGTGTATACCCAATTATTTCCGCCCAGCGTTCATTAAAAATTGTCGCACCGGTTTGAATATTCCACTCCCATGTACCTACATCAGTGCCTTCAATGATATCTGCAAGCCTGCGTTTTTCGATGGCAAGGTTTTCTTCCACCTTGCTGCGTTCCGCAATTTCATGCAGTAGGTTTGCATTTGTTTCGGCTAACTGTGCCGTTCTTTCCTTAATTTTATTTTCGAGATTGACATTCAGGTTGTGGACTTCGTTCTCAGCCTGTTTTTTTTCTGTTATGTCAATCGTGGTAGATGACATAAACTGTGCAACTTTGTTGTCATCATACATTACCGAGGCATTCATCAGGGTTTGAAATGCGGAACCATCTTTCCTGACATGCCCTACTTCCTCAGCTGAAAAACCACCCTTGTTTTTCAACTTTTCCAATAATTCTTTTGTTTTAGTCAATTGTTCATTATTGTGAACAATCATCAGATTTTTGCCAAGTAAATCGTTTGCAATCCATCCGTGCATCTGCGCAAAGGCATTATTTACATAGAGGAGGGTTCCATCCATGGAGGTAATAACATTGCCGGAGTTTGCGGTATCAGAAATGTTGCGGAATTTAACCATTTCATCTTCTGCAAATTTGCGTTGGGTCACATCACTGTCTGAGCCAAGGTAACCAAGGAGGTTTCCCTGGTCATCGGAGACGGGAATTCCATTTGTTTCAACCCAGATATCTTTCCCGTCACGGGTTACAATTGGATTTAAATACTTCTTAAACTGAGTTTTAAGAGCAAATGCTTTAAAAGCATCTTTTTTTAACTTCTCCCTGTTTTCTTCAGGATACAGATCGTAGAAGTGCAATTTCCCAATCAGCTGTTCAGGTGAATATCCCCAGACAGTGGCAGAAAGTGGGCTGACAAATGTGTATAATCCGGTTGCATCAACCTCCCAGACAACCTCCTTGCTAATTTCATTAATCCGGCGAAGCCGCTCTTCATTTTTTATCAATATTTGTTCGGCCTTTAAACGATCGGTGATGTCGCGCTGGACATACAGAATATTTTCAGGATTCCCTTTTGAATCATACAAAACAGTGGAATTCAGTTCCGAATAAAACCTGCTGCCATCTTTTTTAATGCTACGATATACTGTCATCCTCTGTTTAATATCACCTGAATACATCTGGTGAACACTGTCGATCATCATTTGATGACATGAAGAATCAATAAAATCAAAGATTGGCTTTCCGATAAACTCATCTATTTCTTCAGCGGTATAGCCATACATCGCTGCCAGTTTTACTGAAGCAAATTGCAATTTTCCATCAAAAGATGCCATTCCTATTCCATCGGGTGATGCAGCAATGATGGCTTTCCATTTCTGGCTGCTTTCCCGTAGTGCCTCCCCTGCCTGCTTGCGCTCTGTGATGTCCCGCAATATCCCCGATATTTTTACCGGATTGCCCTCCTTGTCAAATATCAGATGTGATGAAACAGCTACAGGAACCACAGAACCGTCTTTATTTCGAAGCATCAGTTCGTAATCAATGATTTTCCGATGAGGTCATTACGCAAGTATTGTCCTTTAGATATCGTTTCGATTGATGGACTTATTTCCAGGAGTGTTCCATCAATGGTTGCTTCGTAATATACATCCTGCAAACTTTGGAATATGTTGCGGTATTTTTCTTCGCTTTGCCGCAGTTTTTCCTCTTCCTGCTTTTGACTTGTAACATCTGTGGCTGTAACGAGGCAATTTTCATCCATGATGCCAACGATGCCCGAAAGGCGGAGGCACACTGGCAGTTTGCCTTTCGTTGTCAGGGCCACTTCACAGGATTGCCTGGTTTTTATTTCAAAGGAGTTCTTCAGAAAGAGATTGAAGAGAGGTTTTGTTTCATCTGAGATATAAAAAATAAAATGGCTGCTTTTTAAATTTGAGCGTTCCTTATCAAGCATTCGTGCTGCGGTATGGTTTAGTTCAACGATCGCTCCCTCCCGGGAGATAACGAAATAGCCGGAAGGGGCCAAATCGAATAGTCCGGTGATTTTTCCGATTTCAATTTCTCTCTGGGTTTTCTCCCTTAATAGTTCCTCGCTCTGCATTTCCAGTTCGATCTGGTGCACTTCCAGTTCATGGAAAAGTTTAAGCGTTTCAGCTTCAGAAAGTGGAGAATCGTGCTTTGAGGGCCTGCTTTTCAGCAAGGCTTCGGCTTTCTGACGCAGTGCTGCTGCTACTGATATGTTTTCGTTTTTTTTCATCCTTGATTTTTTGAGCCGCATCATNNNATCATGGATCCTTTAAAATCCATTGGGGGCGCACGCTAAAGGCAGTCCTCTCCCTGTTTAAAAATGAGTGGTTATACATCAGAGAGATATCCGTAACGCAATGTTTTGTTTACGACTAAGAACGATGAATGTGGTTGCAGCAGGTTTTTCAGGTGAAACCCGATACAAACTTAGAAATAAAACCAAGATAAAGCAATAATAGCTTAAAAATCAGAAAGAAATATCCGGGGGTGCAACAGGAATCCGCTGTCAATTGAGTACGGCAACAAAATAATTCATTGGTTCCGGAGCGATATGATGATCTGTTGTATTGGTGAATTTGACTTCAATTTTCCCTGGTGCACAAACTCTTGAATAGGCTATTACCAGTCCGTCGGGGAGTTCTGCAGAAGGGGAAACGTAAACTGTTTGTCCGGGCTGACAGGTTTCAAACGCAAATTCAACCTTGCGGGATGAATGTGCAGGAACAGGCATCAGTTCTGAAGTCACAGTTCTTTTTAGATGAGCAGGCATTTTAACCGTTTGATCAACCCGCATGATCTGTCCTTCAGGTGAAACATACAGGTTTGGCCATTCAACGGTGGTGCTGTTATATGCGCCCATGCAATAGAGGGTCTGGATATCGTTGTTCCCAAGCCTGACCTGATTGTCTGCGGTGGCTTTTGCGTCGTATCCAACGGCGGTGGTGTTTTCCAGACTCGTCAGTTCCGTTGCGAAATCTGCAGAGGTTCCAACCATCGTATTGTTAATGCCATCATGGCAGGTAATCAACGCACCACTGCCGATGGCTACATTGCCATTGCCGCTGACATTGTATTTGAGCGCTGAGGTTCCGAATGCAGCATTGCTGTTGCCATGAGCTTCTTTCATGGCATCCCAGCCTATAGCCGTATTGTAGCTGCCTTCTATGTTCTGACTCAATGCAGCTTGTCCGACAGCCACATTTGCCGAACCAAGGGTATTGTTATACATAGCCTGAAATCCGATGGCGGTATTTTCACTGGCCGAATCGTTGCGCATGGCCTGGAATCCGATGGCGGTATTGCTATATCCCGCACTGTTCATAAGCATTGCTTCATATCCCATGGCGACATTATTTGTTCCGGTTCCATTCTGAAACAGTACAGAGTAACCCACGGCAGTGTTATAATCAGCCTTGTTCTGGTTTAACGAATTAAAACCTATTGCGGTGTTGGCACTGCCATTTTCATTCCACGAAAGGCTTCCTACCCCGAGTGCTGTGTTATTACCGCCACTGGAGTTCTGAAACAAGGACCAGGCTCCGACGGCAGTATTCTGATGTCCCCTGTTCTGCTGGAGCGCGACGAAACCGATAGCAGTATTTTCATTGCTCTCGCTATTTGTCTGCAAGGTTCCACTGCCAACAGCAACATTTCCCCAGCCGGAGGTGTTGGCGCTGAGCGACCATGCGCCAACGGCTGTATTCTCTGAAGCCCTGTTCTCCCTCAGGGCAACAAAGCCAAGCGCTGTGTTATTGCCGCCCTCCACGTTGTTCTGCAGCGCCCCGTTTCCCATTGCAACATTGCCGGTACCACTGATATTTGATTGCATTGCCCAGGATCCGACAGCCGTGTTTTCGGAGGCTGTATCCTGTTGCAATGCCAGGAAGCCAATGGCGGTAAGGTCGTTTCCTGTCCGGTTGCCGGAGAGCGCCGAGTTCCCAACCGCCACATTGGAAGTGCCTCGTGTATTGGAGAACATGGCAGATTCACCCACGGCAGTGTTGTTCCAGGCTGTATCATTTACCAGGGCTGCCCATCCCAATGCCGTAAGATTTTGGCCGGTGCGGTTCTCCCGTAGCGCTGAATTCCCCATCGCAACATTCCTGGTTCCGGCGGTATTCCAGAACAGAGCGGATTCACCAACGGCAGTATTCTCCCAGGCGGTATCATTGGCCAGTGCAGCATATCCCAGCGCAGTAAGGTTTTGGCCGGTACGGTTCTCCCGTAGTGCCGAATTCCCCATGGCAACATTCCTGGTTCCGGAGGTATTCCAGAACAAAGCGGATTCACCCACCGCAGTATTCTCCCAGGCGGTATCATTAGTCAATGCCCCATATCCCAATGCCGTAAGATTTTGGCCGGTACGGTTTTCACGAAGCGCTGAATTCCCAACAGCAACATTTCTGGCACCGGATGTATTCCATAACAGGGCAGATTCACCAACTGCAGTATTGTCCCATGCGGTATCGTTATACAAAGCCAGGAACCCGACAGCCGTGTTGTTGTTTCCGTTAATGTTTTCGTGTAATGCTCCATTCCCCACTGCCACATTCTGCGCCCCGATTGTGTTACGATGCAGCGCTTCTTCACCAATTGCCGTGTTGTCATAAGCTGAATTGTTGTATAGCGACCGATAGCCCAATGCAGTGGCGCGCTTCGACATGTCAATGATTCCTGCCCGGTCATTGTTCACCCTGAAACGCAGGGAAGAAGTGTCAACGGTGCCGATAAAATTATTCCAGGGGTCCAGCCCGCTGTTTCCGGTTAACGACCATCCGCTTCCTGCAAGAGGCAGCCAGAAAGCCCCGTCAAAATAATAGTAACGATTGAAGGACGTGTTGTACACCATGAGTCCTGCGACTGCCTTCCACGTAATCGCATACATCTGCTCATCATTTAGCCGGGGGGGAAGAAATCCGGCAGTATCACTGGAAACATCGAGAATTGAAGAAAAATGAGGGGTTAATGTGCCGATCCCGACCTGGGAAAAGCCTGACCATGAAGCAACCATCACAGCCAGAAAAAAAATGACCTTTTTCATATCCGTGGTTTTTAATGTGTTGAAGATCTTCTATTAAAAAACTATACGTTTTTTTTATGGTATAAAAATAAAACTCTTCCATGTTTTTTCCAAATTAAATTTATGACCGGCCGTTTGTCCTTTTTAGAGTATTGCGTAATTTTGTGAACCTATGTTTGAACACTTCAGATCTCACACACTTGTGCCTGAAAGACCGGCAGCATCGGAAGGGAATTTTTACCCGCCGGAAAATAAAGATATTGGTCCGGGAATGAATGAACGGATTCAGAAACTGCGTAAGCTGAGTGTTGAAGCCCAGCCCTCTTTGTCAATCGAACGTGCCTTGCATGAAACGGCCTTTTACAAGGAAAACCTTGGAACATGTTCTGTCCCGGTTTTACGTGCATTGAATTTTCTGGATCATTGCCGGAAGAAAACCATTTACCTGGGCGAAGGAGAGCTGATCGTCGGAGAAAGAGGCCCTGCACCAGGAGTCATTCCTACATTCCCGGAACTGACCTGCCACAGCGTGGAAGATTTCCAGGTTTTAAATTCCCGTGAAATGCAGCGATATACCATAAGCCAGGCCGACATTGAGCGCTACGTGTCAGATGTAATCCCATATTGGAAAAATAAAACGCAGCGTGAACGGATTTTCAGTCATGTCCCAAAGGAATGGAAAGCAGCCTATGAAGCCGGGTTGTTTACCGAGTTCATGGAGCAGCGCGCTCCCGGACATACTGCCCTGGATGGTAAAATTTACCGGAAAGGAATGCTGGATTTTAAAAAGGAGATTGCTGTAAATCTTGGTGTACTTGATTACCTGAACGATCCGGAGGCCACCGATAAATCGGAACAATGGAAGGCCATGGATATTGCCTGCGATGCCGTCATCCTGTTTGCCGAACGTCATGCCGGTCTGGCTGACGAACTTGCTTTACTGGAAGCGGATCAAAACCGTGCCGCCGAACTAAAAAAGATCGCAGAGGTATGCAGGTGGGTCCCGGCCAATGCACCTCGAAACTTTTGGGAGGCAATTCAAATGTATTGGTTTGTTCATCTGGGTACTATCACGGAACTGAATGGGTGGGATGCCATGAACCCGGGCCATTTTGACCAGCATCTTACCCCGTTTTATGAACAGGGTATAGCTGCCGGCACACTGACAAGAGAAGAGGCAAAAGAGCTGATTTCCTGTTTCTGGATCAAGGTTAACAATCATCCCGCGCCACCCAAGGTAGGCATTACGGCACGTGAAAGCGGCACATACAACGATTTTACCAACATCAACATCGGCGGGGTTAAGGGCGATGGAAGCGATGGCGCAACTGAAGTTTCGTACATCATGCTCGAAGTTATCAAGGAGCTTCATATCCTGCAGCCCGGCAGTTCGGTGCACATCAGCACCAACACACCGGATAAACTGCTTCATGCAGCAGTCCGTGTGATCCGCCAGGGCCATGGATATCCTTCTGTTTTCAATCCGGATATTTATATCCCTGAACTGATTCGCCAGGGGAAAACCCTTCAGGATGCACGCGAGGGAGGCTGCAGCGGCTGCATCGAAGTGGGTGCTTTTGGCAAGGAAGCTTACCTGCTCACCGGGTATCTGAATGTTCCTAAAATCCTTGAAATAACACTCAATAACGGTATTGATCCGATGACCGGTAAACTTGCCGGTATCAAAACGGGAGATCCCGGGTTGTTTGATACTTTTGAAGCGCTTTATTCGGCATTTCTGAAACAACTTCACTTTGTGGTTGACCAAAAAATGCGCGTCAGCAACTACATCGACCGCATGTTTGCCAAATATGCACCCGCCCCGTTTCTTTCGGTGGTAATAGATGATTGCATCGCCAGGGGAAAAGACTATTATGACGGAGGCCCGAGATATAATACCAGTTATATTCAGTGCTGCGGGCTGGGAACGGTGACTGATAGTTTTGCAGCGCTGAAGAAACATGTTTTTGAAGAAAAAATGTTCACCCTCCCCCGGATACTTGATGCGCTGTCGAACAACTTCATGGGCGAAGAGGTACTTCGCCAGACAATGATGAACCGGACTCCTTTTTTCGGGAACGATGATGACTTTGCAGATGATCTTGCTGTACGGATTTACAACGATCTGTTTGATACGATTGATGGTAAACCCAACATCAAACCTGGAGGAAAATATCACCTGAACATGCTCTCAACAACCTGTCATGTTTATTTTGGCAAAGTGACGGGAGCAACACCCAATGGCCGTTTGGCCGGGAAATCGGTTTCCGATGGCACCTCCCCTTCACATGGGGCAGATACCCATGGTCCTACTGCTGTGCTGAAGTCGCTGGGAAAACTCGATCATATAAAATCCGGGGGAACCCTCCTGAACCAAAGGTTTCTACCAGGTTTGCTGCGCAAGGAAGAAGATATCAAAAAACTTGGACAGTTGATCAGGAGCTATTTTATGCTTGGCGGGCACCACATTCAGTTCAATATAGTTGACACCGCCACACTGCTGGCGGCACAAGCCTGTCCGGAGGATTATAAGGATCTCCTGGTAAGAATGGCCGGCTACAGTGATTACTTCAATGATATGAATATTGACTTGCAGCAGGAGATCATCGAAAGAACGGAAAACGATGCATATTAACGACCTTGTCCTGTATCGATTATTGACATGACTGAAGCATTGATTTTTGACATCAAGCGATATGCCATCAACGATGGTCCCGGAATCAGGATGGTAATCTTTTTGAAAGGATGCAACCTTCATTGTGCATGGTGCCACAACCCGGAAGGCATTTCAGCGGATGCAGAGAAAATGTATGCGATTTCAAAATGCATCAAATGCGGCACCTGTGTGGCCGCCTGTCCGGGAAAAGCCATTACCCTGAATGCAAAAGGAATTGTTACCGATCCCGCCCTTTGCACCATGTGTGGCAGGTGTGCAGAAGTTTGCCCTACAAAAGCCATCGAAATGTCGGGCAAATCAATGACAGTTGACGAAATCATGGATATCATTGAAAAAGACCGGGTTTTTTTCGATCATTCCGGTGGCGGGGTCACCTTCTCAGGTGGAGAACCAATGCTTCATTCCGGGGTGCTGGTTGAATTGCTTGATGTCTGCGGTGAGAGGGGGATCCACCGGACTGTTGATACCGCAGGACATATCAGCAAAGCGGTTCTGCTGGAAGTTGCCCGTCGAACAGATCTGTTTCTGTATGACCTGAAGATGATGGATGCTGATGAGCATGAAGTCTGGACCGGGATAAAAAATGATAAGATCATCGACAATCTGAAAATCCTTGCAGCCTCAGGGGCTCATATCATCATCCGCATTCCGATGATCGGAGGGGTTAATGACCATGAAGAGAATATCCGGAAAACTGCTGAATTTATTGCTGGTTTAGCAGGTGAAAAAAAAGAGGTTCACCTGCTCCCATTCCATCCCGTGGCCCAAAACAAATATGCGAAACTGGGAAGGGCAGATGATTTTGACCCGTTGTCGGTACCTGACCAGGAAATCCTCTCCCGGAACATCGCCATCTTTTTTGAATATGGAATCAAAGCCTCTACGGGTGGATAGGTAACCTCATTTAAACAAACAACTGAAGGAACCTGTGCGGTTGAAAAAACGCTATCTTTGCTGCCATGAAATCAAGTATGGGTATCCGGATGGTTTTGTTTTTCCTTGTCCTGGCTATTGGTTGTTTTGACAAGCATCTTTCATATTATTGCCCGGTGGAGATAACACTTCTCACCGAGGCAGACACCTTGCCTGCTCACAGCGATCTTCCTGTTAAATCATGCGATTATCATGAAGACATCACGTTAAAGAACGTTTTCTGTGTCATCCCGGCACCTCTTGAATTTTTGGTTCCTGAATACAGAATTTTCAATAATCCTGTTCAACACGTTCCTCCAAAATCGGTGTGGCAACCACCTGAGATGAGCGCCTGACCCTTGATCAGGTTTTCCTTGCTTATCATATTCTGCTCTCTTTAATCCTTATCAATCCGCGCATAGAGGATGTTTACAAAGCCGCCATTGCTTTCCTTACCGCCAAGACACTAAGGCGCAAAAAATTGAAAATCAATAATTTTTATTTTCGCGTTTTTGCGACTTTGCGGTGAAATTCGCCTTTTAAGACAACCTCTGAATATATTTCATACAAGGAACTGAACAGAAGTCACCCGTTAATATATCCAACAAAAACAAAGACCATCGATGAAAAACAGAATGGAAATTGAGAAGAAACGAGTGGCCGGCGTTTCGGTAATCGCCGCATTTTTTCTCACAGGATTTAAACTGGTAGTGGGACTGCTTACAGGCAGTCTTGGACTGCTGTCGGAAGCGCTGCATTCAGGCCTCGATCTGGTTGCTGCCATTATCACCTATTTTTCGGTTCGGATTTCCGACAAGCCACCCGATAAAAATCATCATTATGGCCATGGGAAAATTGAAAACTTCTCGGCCCTGATTGAAACCTTTCTGCTGCTGATCACTTGTGCCTGGATTATTTATGAAGCCGTTCACAGGCTAGTCAGCGGAGACACACGGATCGAGGTGAACATGTTCAGCTATTTCGTTGTACTCACCTCCATTGCCATTGATATTGCAAGGTCAAGAGCCCTGTACAGGGTGGCCCGGAAATACAACAGCCAGGCCCTGGAAGCCGACGCACTTCACTTTTCAACAGATATCTGGAGTTCAGCAGTTGTATTGCTTGGCCTGATCATGGCTCAGTTTGGGTGGTTCTTTGCCGATTCAGTTTCGGCTCTGGCTGTCGCATTCATCGTACTGGGAGTATCCTGGCGATTGGGTAAACGCGCCGCAGATGTATTGCTTGACCGCAGTCCTGCACCATTGGTCAGCCAACTCGAACTTGTGCTCAATCAGGCACAAGGAATTTTGCGGTATCACGACCTGAAAGTCAGGACTTCCGGAGCCGAAAATTTCATTGAAGTAACGATCCATGTGCAACCCGGACTTGCCCTTGAACAAGCACACGCAATATCGCATCTTGTTGAAAAACAGATTACTCATGCGATACCCAGATCCTTTGTCCATGTTCATATCGAACCGGATGAACATCAGCCTGACCTTGCTGAAACCGACCCAATGTAATTACTGTTTAATTATCTTAAAAAATAAAAAAATGAACTGTCCAAAATGCAACATCACCCTTCTGATGACCGATCGTCAGGGTATAGAAATTGATTATTGTCCGCAATGCCGCGGTATATGGCTCGATCGCGGAGAACTTGAAAAAATCATTGAGCTGTCGCCGGCGAGAAACCCTGCCATGGACCAGCCTCAGGGATTTCCCCCCATGGGTTACAGCGATTATCATCATGACAAACATGACGACCATGACAATCATGGCAGTCAGCATGGGTATGGCGGCGCTTATGGCCATCGAAGGAAAAAAGGGTTTCTTGGAGAACTTTTCGATTTCTAAATCCTGTCCGATCAGATGGCTGATACCGGGCTCTGCCCGGTATCAGTGTATCACACCGTTCTCCTTTGCCTTATCTGAAATTCGCTTGTAATCCTGTTTGCGATTCAACTTTTCATAGGCAAAGAGAAGCGCCTTGTACGCATCGGCGTAGGAAGGGTTGATTTTCAATGTCTTTTCCCATTGGCGGATGCCCTCATCATACCGGGCATGGTTATAGTACAGAAGCCCGAGATTGAAATAAACATCGTCATAAGCGGGATAAATGCGAATCTCTTCCAGGTAATATTTTTCAGCCTCCGCAGGCCGGCCGGTACGCATGCAAATCAGGCCGGTGTTGCTGTTGGCCAGGGGTTCATGAGGATTAATCTGCAGGGCTTTCCGGAACAAGGGTTCAGCTTTTTTCAAATCGCCTTTCAGAAAATACATGGCTCCCAGGTTGTTGTGGTTAAATGCATTCGAAGGCGATGTATTTACGGCATTTTGCCAGAAAGCAAACTGATCCTTGAAATGCCGGGTGTGCATAAAAGTCAGCGCACTAAAAAACAGACAGATACCCGCGACAATCAGGATGGGTCCCAACCTGGAGAAGCTTGCTTTTTTTACAGGGTTGCACTCCATGATCATGAGCAATATCCCTGCAAGGGAAAGGTAAATCCGGTGTTCCGAGAAATTGGGAATTTGCTTGTTGATGGATACAAACGAGGGGACCAGGAACGCAAGGAACCAAAGGAACCAGAAGAAATAATAAAACCATCGCCTCGGTTTGGTCATGCTAATAAGGATGGCGAATATTCCGATTGCAACGATCCCGAAAATCGTAGATATTTTCATATCGGCGAATATGGGAAACACAGATAAATCAAATGGAAAGATTGCTTTGCCGAGGAATGGGAGCACTGCCGGCAGACTTTTAACAATTGTAAGGATTTGCGTCGGAAAAGCGACCCCTTTTGCCCCTCCAATGGCCTGATACCTGACCACAGCCCAGATGGCCGTGATGACGATCCATCCGGTTCCGGCGATGAGATACTTTTTGGATGAAGTGCGCATGACCACCGCACTATACAGCAAAATCAAAATTGGAAGTACGACAGCGTTCTCCTTGGTGAACAAGGCGAGGATGTAAAACAACAGGTGAAGCCAGACAAACCGGATTCTGCTTGTTTTCACATATTTCAGCCAAAACAGGAATGATCCCAGGATAAAGATGGCCAGCAAAGTATCGTTGCGCCCCGGAACCCATGCCACAGCCTGGGTAACCATCGGGTGGACCAAAAAGATCAGGCTGAACAGGAATGACCGCATACGGTCATACCCCAATTCGACAAAGAGGAGAAAGAGCAGAAACGTTGCCAGAACATGATAGACAATATTGGAAAAATGGAACATGACAAAACTCCCGTTACCGATCAATGCATCAGCCACGAAAGATAATGTCAGTATCGGCCTGTAGTAATAACCATGTCCGGATGGTGAATGAAAAACATCTTCAGTGAAAGCTTTGTTTAGGAAGGATGCTGACTTCAACTTGTCCATGCTGTTCAGGATCAACGTATGATCATCCAGATAGGTGTAACTGAAAAAGATCGTTTGTCCGAACAGAACGAATGCAGCAATTATAAACCACAGGAGTGGAAAACTGTTCCCAGGCAACCGGAGTGAATCGGATTTTTCTCGGACTGTTGACTTAACCATGCTGTGACCGTTCAGTGTCTAAAAAATTGGGCAACCAGGATGCAAATGTATATGGAAAACAATTATGTAACAAACGTGCCATTATGTCTGTTGCGATCCGCCATTCATCGCCGGTATTCGGTTGTTCACCGATATTTATTTTACCGGGGAAGTGGTCTGAATTATTTTTGCTGCGTTTTGTTAGAAAAGTAACAACAGAAAACTGTTCTGATAAATTTTATGAATAATTTTACGATCCGAATGTCGAATTAACTCGTGAAGTTTTGATAATCTGTAATCCTGTTTCATGAAACCCATCTATTTGATTTTTTGCCTGTTGATTTCAATTACAAGCCTGAGTATGGATGCAATTTGCCAGAATGCCACGAATTCTGTCAGCAGTCCGGTTTCAGGTGGAACAATGATCAGTTTGAAGGAGTGTCTCAAACTTTCAATAGCCAACAGCCCAAGGATTAAAATCTCTGCGCTTGAACAAACCCGGCTGCAGTATGGTTACAAAGAGACTGTAGGCGGGGGATTGCCGCATGTGAATTTTTCAGGATCATGGGACGATTACCTGGCTTTGCCAACTTCGCTTATTCCCGGGGAATTCTTCGGCCGGCCTGGCGAGATGATCCCGGTACAATTCGGCACAACCTACAACATTTCAGGGGCTCTTGATGTAAACCAGATGCTTTATAATCAAACATGGCTGGTTGCCTTGAAAATGGCAAAACAACTGATGCAGCAAAACGATCTTGCCACTGAGAAGACCGAGATTGAGGTAGTATATGATGTTGCACAATCTTATTATATGGCGCAAATAACCCTGCAGCAGATTAAAAACATGAATTCGAACATTGAAAAAATTGAAAAAGCGGAAAAGATTGCTCAAAGTCAATGGGAAAACGGACTCATCAAAAAGGTAGACCTTGACCGGATCATTGTTCAAAAACTAAATATGGTCACTGATATTGAACGGCTCAATGTCCTTTATCAGCAGGAGCTGGCCATGCAGAAGTATTTCATGGGGTTGACACAGGAGCGGGAAATTTCACTGGACGATTCGATTTCACCCTCCTCCCTCCCTCCCGGACCGGAAGGTGACCTGAATAAACACATTGATATCAGGATGATTGCACAGCAAAAAGAGATCGTCAACACCAGCATCCGGATGGATCAATCGGAGTATTTCCCAAACCTGACATTCATCGGAAGTGTGAACTATCTCAACCAGAGCAATACGATGTATTTAACCGGAAAATCAACCGACTGGTTCAATACCAGCCTGGTGGGTTTGCGCCTTTCCGTGCCGGTTTTCAGCGGGTTGCAGCGACATTATCGAGTCAGCCAGACCAGGGTTGAACTTGAAAAACTAAATGTCAGCGAGGATGATACGAAGAAATTGATCCGGATCAATTCCGGGGATGCAGCCAGGAAACTGCTGAACAGCATTGATGCGGAAAAACGTCAGCGCGACAATATGGGATTGGCAGAACGGGTGTACAGCATTTCGCAGGAACAATATCAAAAAGGGATCATCCCGCTAACCGACCTGCTCAACGCCGAAACTGCCCTGAGCGACGCACAGGCCAACCACACCTATGCCCTTGTTCAGATGAAAATTTCGGAGCTGAACTATCTGAAGGCGAACGGGAGGTTGCTGGAGATTGTGGAGTAAAACGTGACACGTGACACGTGACACGTGACGCGTGACATCGTCGGGAGGTCAACAGGTTAATAATTATCAAATTTTTATCATGAACTGTACGGCCATGCTGTTTCTCAACAAAAAAAAGATAGAAGCGAAATCAAAACTGGATGGTAACCTGGCCAGTATTCCGGTTTATATCATGGAGATCAAGAAGGCGACCATGGGTGGAGACTTTGAAGTAAATGGTTCCTTCCTGCCGGTTCATGAACTCACCCTGATGTCGGAGGGACAGGGAAAGGTGGTGGAACTCGAGGTCAACACCGGCAACATTGTTCAATCGGGACAGGTGCTCGCAGAGCTGGATGATGTTCTGATAAAAAGCCAGCTGGCGCTTGCAAACGCCTCCCTTGAAAAGGCTCGGGCAGATCTTAAAAAATATGAGGGGCTGCTGAAAGCCGATGCGATTTCGGGCCAGCAGGTGGAAGACATCAGGTTAGCCCTTATCAAGGCGGAAACCGATGTGACCATCCTGAAAAAGCAACTCGATTTTACAACCATCAAGGCGCCTATCCAGGGGACCATAACCCGGCGTTATGTTGAAAAAGGTTCGTTGCTCATGCCAGGGTCGCCGGTGGTTGACATTGTTGATGTAAGTCATTTGAAATTTATGGCAAACGTCGCTGAATCAGAAGTAGTACAAATCCATACGGGACATCAGATTCAGCTTACGACAACATTGTTTCCCGGGATAAAATATGCAGGCACCGTGGTGTCTGTGGGAGTAAAAGCAGATGATGCAAGGCGTTTTCCGGTAGAGATCGAAATGGTGAATGATGCTGCAAATCCATTAAAAGCGGGCATGTTTGGCACCGCTGTTTTTGGCTCCGGCACTGCACATGAAGCGCTGTTGATCCCGAGAGGTTCCATCGTGGGCAGCATTAAAAATCCGAAAATATACATCGTCCTGAACAACAGGGCTATTCTTCGCGACATTCGCATAGGATCAGCCAATGACCATGAGGTTGAAGTGCTGGATGGTTTGAAAGAGGGCGATTTTGTGGTCACATCCGGACAGATCAATCTCGACAACAACGCCACGGTCAGGGTTGTCAATAACAAATAACAGCACTAAGCCATGAGTATCACAGAACTTGCCATCAAACGCCCGACACTCATCGTCGTGATCTTTGCGGTGCTGACCTTTCTCGGTGTCATAAGTTATTTCTCGCTGAATTACGAACTGTTTCCCAAATACTCCCAGCCAGTGCTGGTGATTGTCGCACCCTATCCGGGTGCATCCCCTTCGGAAGTAGAAAATTCAGTTACCAAAAAGATTGAAGATGCCATTTCTTCCCTGGAGGATATTGACAATATACAAAGTACCTCATCTGAAGGGAATTCGGTGGTGGTAATTATTTTCAAAACCTCTGCCGATATGGACAGAGCGCTCGAAAATGCCACACGAAAGGTGGCTAACATTGAGTACCTGCTCCCGAAAGATGTCCGAAAACCAATCATCAGCAATTTCAGCATGGATGATATTCCCATTATGCGGCTGGGAATCACTTCGAAAATTCCATCTACTGAATTGTACGATCTGGTAAAAAACAAGATCAAACCGATGATCTCAACCGTAAACGGGATATCACAGGTTGCCATTCTGGGGGGGGAAGAGCGTGAGATTCGAATCAATGTTGACAATGAAAAGCTTAAGGCGCATAAGTTGTCCATCCTCCAGGTTACCCAGGCCATCCAGACGGCTAACATGGAATTCCCTACCGGGAAGATCAAGGACCAGAGCCAGGAAGTGATCATCCGTCTATCCGGAAAATTCATTGCCCTGGAAGATCTTAAAAGCCTGGTAATCAGCAATTCGATTGATGGAAGCCCCGTGAGACTGGAAGACATTGCCGAAGTGCAGGATGCAAAAAAGGAGACCACCAGCATCAACCGTTTCAATGGTCAGAATTCATTGGGGGTCCTTATTTTCAAACAGCCAGATGGCAACGAAGTGGAAATTTCAGAAAAGGTTAGAGAAGCCATTGCCCACATTGAAGAGTTATATCAGCCTCAACAGGTCAAATTTGCGATTGCCAATGATACTTCGGAGTTTACCTTGATTTCGGCCAATGCGGTGATGAAGGATCTTTTACTTGCCATATGCCTGGTGGCTTTGGTGATGCTGGTTTTTCTGCACAGTCTCCGGAATTCCTTTATTGTGATGGTGGCCATCCCGGCTTCACTGATTTCGACCTTTATAGCGATGTACCTGCTCAACTTCTCGCTCAACATCATCTCCCTCATCGCCATGTCGCTCGTGATCGGAATCCTGGTGGATGACTCGATCGTGGTGCTTGAGAACATTTACCGTCACATGGAAATGGGGAAGGAGCGGCGGAAAGCTTCGGTTGACGGACGCAATGAAATCAGCTACACCGCATTGTCCATTACCCTGGTCGATGTTGTTGTCTTCCTGCCCATTGCAGTGATCTCCAGCATGATTTCGGGCTTACTGCGTCAGTTCACGCTCGTGGTGGTCTTCGCAACCCTGCTCAGCCTCTTTGTTTCATTCACCATTACACCGCTCCTTGCCTCGAGAATGGCAAAACACACCCATTTCAGGAAAGGCAGTCTGATAGAGCGGTTTATTTCCGGGTTTGAACGGCTACTGGCCTCGTTTACCGAAGGCTATTCGAAGGTGATCATCTGGTCGCTGCATCACAAAATTATTGTCATTGCGGGAACCACCATCTTGTTTTTCGCCTCCTTGTCGCTGGTGATCGGCGGGTTTATCGGAAGCGAGTTTGTGAGCCTGGGCGACCGCGGGGAGATCATCATTCAGATGGAACTGCCAAAGAATGCCAATATTGACAGAACGAACCAGTTTACCCTGCAGGCGGAAAAATACATCCTCAAACAGCCTGAGGTAGTTAGCGTTTTCACTTCGGTAGGAAGCTCCACCAGCTTTTTTGAAGCCGGTAGCAGCGCCTATAAATCGGAGATCCATGTCAAGATGGTTGATAAAGAAAAAAGGAACATCACCTCTGAAATTTTCGCCATTAAGATGAAAAAGGATCTGATGAACCTTTTGCCCGGCACCAAAGTTCGCTCGACGATCGTCTCTCTGATGGGTACTTCCGACATGGATCCCATCCAGGTGGTATTGAGTGGTCCCAACCTCGACACCCTTACCGTGTGGTCGGAAAAGGTGATGGCCGGGATGAAAAAGGTTCCCGGAACCTATGAGGTTAAATTATCTGTTGAGTCGGGCAACCCTGAAGTGGACATCAGGATTGATAAAGATAAAATGGCGACCCTCGATCTGTCAACTGCCATGGTCGGGATGACCCTGCAAAACGCATTCAGCGGCAACAATGATGCAAAGTTTCGGAATGGCGATAACGAATACGACATCAACGTGGTGATGGATCAATTTGACCGCAACAGCATCAACGATATTTCCGGGCTATCCTTTGTGAACAACAAGGGGCAGGGAATCCGGTTGAATCAGTTTGCGGAGATTCGCCCGTCGAGCGGCACGACCGTGCTGCAGCGATACAACCGTGTGCCTTCGGTAACTGTACAGTGCCAGGTGATCGGAAGGCCGGTAGGTTCGGTGGGTGAAGATGTGATGAAAGAGGTGAAAGAGATGAAACTTCCCAAAGAGATCGTGATCATTCCCGAAGGCGACATGAAATACCAGGCAGAAGCATTTGGAAGCATGGGAATCGCTTTTCTGGCATCGATCCTCTTTGTTTACCTGATCATGGTAGCACTTTACGATTCGTACCTGTATCCCTTCGTGGTACTTTTCTCCATACCGCTGGCCATCATCGGGGCATTGCTGGCATTGGGCCTGACCATGCAGTCACTCACTATTTTTTCGATTCTGGGAATCATCATGCTGGTGGGACTGGTTGGCAAGAACGCGATCCTGCTGGTCGATTTCACGAATCAGTCAAGGGCTGAAGGCCATTCCACCTTTGATGCCCTCATCCTGGCCGGTAAAGTACGCATGCGTCCCATCCTGATGACCACCTTTTCGATGATTTTCGGCATGCTGCCCATTGCTTTGGCCTCGGGTGCGGGATCGGAATGGAAAAACGGCATGGCCTGGGCTCTCATCGGCGGACTTACCAGTTCACTTTTCCTCACCCTTATCGTGGTGCCTGTCGTATATTCTATCGTAGCTAAACTGAAGGGGAAAGTAAACAAAGTGACCGCACATAACGTGTAATGCCCCGTTTACTAAATTCTTCCGGCCGTTTGCTCATTCATTCAATAAAGTGTATTTTTATCATGGCAATTTTGTCCCATGAAACAATACACAGCGATTATTATTGATGACGAAAGAAATGTAAGAGAAGCGATGGGGCATCTTATCGCACAGCATTGCCCTGCGATCCATGTATGCGGCCTGGCCTCCTCTGCGGAAGAAGGGCGGGAATTGCTGAAAATTCACCCGGTTGATTTCATTTTTCTCGACATCCGGATGCCGAAAGAAGACGGGTTTACCTTTCTTCGATCCATCCCCGGCGAAAATTATGGAGTCATATTCACCACGGCACATGAAGAATATGCGCTGAATGCGCTAAAAGCCAACGCGATCGATTATCTTCTGAAGCCCATCAACCATCTCGAGTTGTGTGAAGCGGTAATCAAGGCCATCCACCATTACGAACTCAGGCATACAAGGTCTGAAATCCTGGCTATATACAGGGAATCCCTGAAAAATCTGCCGGAACATTTCCATCAGGAACAGACAAAAATTGAGACAATTACAGTTGCAGAGCAGTTTGGATTCCGGATGGTGAAGGTTCACGATATCATGTATTTGCAAGCAGACAGCAATTATACCATCATTCACTTGTCGGGACTGAATAAAATTGTGGCTACACGGTCTCTGGGCGATTTTGAGAAGCTGCTCGATCATCCTGCTTTTTTCAGGATACACAAATCAACCATCATCAATATGAACTTTTTGCGTGCCTATTCAAGTTACGAGGGGAACTTTGCCGAATTGAACGATGGAACCCGGTTAAGCATCTCACGGCGAAAACTGAACGAATTCAGGGATGCAGTGAAACTATTCTCAAAATCACTCGATTGAAGTGAACAGATCGTATTTCCTTGTGACTTTTCTGCTGATAGGGGCGTATTCCTTACTGCCTGCACAAAATCCCTATATCCATCACTACAGTACCGAAGATGGCCTTGCTTCCAATACCGTGTACTTTATCTTCCATGACAGCAGAAAGTTCATCTGGTTTGCCACGGATGCAGGTATTTCGAAATACGACGGAACAACATTCACAAACTACAGAAAGAAGGACGGGCTTGCCAGCAATGAGGTGATCCGTATCAAAGAAGACACTTTCGGCCGAATATGGTTTTTCCATTTCAATGGTTCTCTCAGTTATATTTTCAGGAATAAAATTTACAGCGAAACAAACACTTTTTTTTTAAAATCCCTGGAATGCAAAGAGTTCTATTTTGATTTTCTGGAAGACAACGATTCAACCATCTATTTCTACAACAGATTCTGCGAAATCACCGCCCTTGATAAGCGGAATAAGGTTACGCGGTATTATCTTCATGAAAAGCTATTGCGGACTATTGCCCACTTATTCGAAAAAGAACCCCTCATCTATCTTCGCCGGATAACAAAGTCGGCCGCAGGAGAATTTCTAATCTGGACAGGCAACGCATTATTTAACCTGAAAACCTTTTCAGGGCTCCCCAGGCTGAATGCACAGGAACTTCATGCCTATCATGTTTTTCAAATGAAAAACGATACAATTATCGTCGATTCCTATGCGAATAAACTATACAAATTCAGCAACGAACGGGTGTTTGATTCCCTCACACTCCCATTTTACACCAAAAATTTCCTGAAATCCATCATGGTGGACGACGGAGGGCTTTTCTGGGTTGCAGACTATTTCAAAGGAGTTTACTGCATGGCGGGCGATAAGGTTCTTCATCGCTTTTACATACAGAAGGCCCAAACGATGCTGAGTGATCACGAAAACAACATCTGGATTGGCACAGCGACCAACGGAGTCTTTAAAATCAACCCGTATATGCTCACCCACCTGCACTACCCCGACAGCATATTCGGGCACAATGGGGTTATCGGCATGAGCCCCGACGGATCGGGAGGAGTCTGGTTAACGAGTGGAAACCAGGTAAAACTATTGAAAAACAGGGTGTTTTATGAGGTGAATTCAGGTAACAGAAATACATGGCTGAACTGTATTCAGCAGATGCACAATGGTTCATTGATTGTAGGGGAGCGTGGGACAGATTTTTATACACTCGAAAACGCCAGGATCGATCACGAAAGAAAAACAATTACATTCAGCGTATCAGAAAAAGTTATCTATGGCTCAAAAAACATTGCAGTAAATAGAGTCGGCAAAGAGATAGCAGCTTTTGAAATGCTGGCACTCTATATTTCTGACCAGGATAAAATGTTCCGCAGGGAAACACCTATTGGACTGGGAGAGAGGATCTATTCAATCTTTTATGACCTTAACGGCAACCTCATTCTCAATACCCGGAAGATGCTTCAGTACCGGGAAGGCAAATTTCTTCCATCCGGAACATTATCCAGGTTCGACAATAAAATCATCTCAAACCATCTGGTGATTGGAAACCAGGCTGAATTATTCAATGTGGAAGGTGACAGCATATACCTTTTTGACAAGACCAGGTTTTATAATCTGTCCGATTTATTCGGAGCTCCGATCGATCTTCAGATAAAGAACATGACCTATCACGAACCCGCTTTGTACCTTTCCACTCCAAGGAACGTTTATATCTGTGATCATCCCCTTGATGTGATTTCGAAAAAAAAGATCCGGATTCAGCTTCTGGATATCACTTTCAGAAACATCCACGATATCCTTGTCAACAACGATTCGCTTTACATAGCATCGGATGATGGACTTACGATCATCCCCGAGGCGCTTATCCGGGAAAAAATGACAAAAGTTCCGATTCCTTACATCCGTTCCGTATTCATCAATGATCTGGATAAAGACCCCGGAGAACCACAAGCACGAGTCAGAGGGAATACAAAAGTTGCCTTTTTCTTTGGATGCATTAATTATTCCTCAACTCCTGTTACGTATGCATACAAACTGGAAGGGCTTGATACGGCGTGGACAATGGGAAGCAACGGAAATGTGGTTTATCAGCGTTTGTCAGGAGGATTGTATAACTTTAAACTGAAAGTGCGAAAATCCACATCTGAATGGAGTGATGTGATTGAGTATCCGATTGAGATCAAGGCATCATTCTGGCAACATCCGATGTTTTTCACCTCCCTGGCCATCATCCTGCTGGCCATGACTGCCCTGGTCATCATCCGGCGAAAAAACAATCAGATCAAACACCGGGAATTGGATCATCATCTGGTCACACTGGAACTCAAATCGCTGCAATCCATGATGAATCCCCATTTCATCTTCAATGCACTTGGGTCCATTCAGAACTTTTTACTTCAGAACAAGACCGGCGAAGCAGGCCTTTATCTTTCTCAGTTTGCCCGGTTGATCCGTCAAAACATGAATGCCATCAATGCCGCCATGATCAATCTTGAGGATGAGGTTGACCGGCTGAAAAATTACCTGGATCTCGAACGGTTACGTATGGAAAATAAATTTGAATACAGCGTTGAAATCGATGAGAATATTGAAGCGGAAGATATGCAGATTCCCTCCATGATCATCCAGCCGTTTGTTGAAAATTCGATCTGGCATGGCATTTCTGCGCTGGATAGCCAAGGGTTTATCAGCATCCGTTTCTCTCTGGAAAATGAAAAGTCACTGAAAGTAATCGTCGAAGATAACGGGATTGGCATCAGAAGGGCACAGGAATTTCGCACCAATGGTGAAAAACACCTGAAACTCGGCATGGATATGACCCGCAAACGTCTTGAACTTCTGGGCAGAAAGTTCTCAGTAAAAACCAGAATAGATTTTTCAGAACCCTTCCCGGGCAATACCAACCCCGGAAACAGGGTCATTTTGGTGATGCCGGTAAGTTTCACCGGTTTCCAGGTCTGACACCACCTCAGCAATGGTTCCTTCATTCGCATAGACCGTTCACTCAAATCGGCCGCCTTTCAATAAACAGGTCCTACCGTTGACTCAATTGCATGATTTTTACATATAATAAATATTACCATTGTGCAATATTTTATAAACCATTCACAACAGGGAGGAATTCTTATGAAAATTACAAATTGTACAACGGGAAAGCCGCAAAGCTCGTCAAACCTGTTCATCCTGCAGATAATTGCCCTTGCAACGTTCTTTTGCCTGACGATCGGGTCATTGCATTCGCAGGTGACAAAATTTTCAGGATATGGCAATGGTACCAGTACGGTCTCATTGTCAGGCGCTGTGGATGCCATTCGGGCGCATATTGGCACAGCCTCTGCAAATGCAACGACCATCAATATATCTGATAAACATGGATCTTTCAACAATGACAGTTTAATTCTCATTATTGATATGGCTCCGCCATTTTGCAGCGGAGGAAATAATTGGGAATTTAATTACATCAGCCAGGTTTCAAGTGGAACGCTTACTTTAAAATATGCATTACAATATAGTTACACCACCAACTCTCAGGTAATACAGGTTCCTCAATATAAACATTGTACAATAAATGCAACCATTAACTGTAGCCCATGGGATGGATCTACCGGGGGAGTCATCCCGTTAATGGTCAGTAAAACATTGACAATCAATGGTACCATTGATGCTAGTTACACCGGATTTAAGGCAGGTTCGGCCGGAATTGGCGGCACGCATTCCGACGGAGGTCCCGGGGGGACAAACCCGGGTGATGATGCCTTTGATGGCACAGGTGGGGCTGGCATCGGTAAAGCCGGAAATGGTGGCTCTCAAATCTCCGGCTCCGTTGGTACTGGTCCGTCAGATCCCCCATCGCCTTGTTGCGGTTGCAATGGTTTGGGTTATTCTGCTACAAACCAAAGTGATGTTGATTCAAAACGTTTGCTGATGGGTGGCGGCGGCTGGTCTGGCGGAGGTGGCCAGGGAGGCGGCGGAGGAGGCGGCGCAGGTGGTGATGCGAAGCAATGTACACAAACTGGTCAGGGAGGAAATAATGGAGCTGATGGCGGAGATGGCAGTGTGGGGGGAGTTGGCGGTGTCGGGGGTGGAATTGTAATCATTAAAGCCCCGACTGTATCCTTTGGACTGAACGGAAAAATTTCAGTTAAAGGAGGAATAGCAGCACATGGTGGTGACGGTGGCCCAGGGGGGCATGGAGGTGAACCTCACACAGATTGGGGTGCCGGAGCAGGCAATGGAGGCAATGGTGGTAATGGAGGCGTGGGTGCCAGCGGAGGAGCCGGAGGTGTCGTTTACATCGTGGCTACAAACGGAAAAACCCTGCTGGATAATCCCGCCCTTGTGGATACGATTGGGGGTACTGGCGCCACAGGTGGCGACGGAGGCGCCAAAGGTGTGGCTGGTACAAATGCTGATTTAGATTATCTTGCGAATGGCTGTCCCTGCCCGCTGACAAAATGTGCCTGTTCAATTGTGTGGGGTTTTATGAACGGGGCTGAATGTACAGCTGGAGCAACCAGTGAATTTCGAAATTATAATAAGCCTGGTATAAGTCAATGTGTGGCAAAAACAACCACCAATGGCACCCTGGATATAACCTGTACGGATTTAGTCACGAACTGTGTTTATGAATGCAGCATGATACAGGACCCATACCCTTCAGATCCTTCTGACAGGGTAAACCCGGATCTCTGCCTCCAGGAGTTATGCAATCACACCGACCCGGCGCCAGCAACATTTCAACAATGCGACCTCTTTTGTGACAATAGTGTAACCTATCACAACATCTGCTGTATTGAGGGGGAGCCTGATGATGGCAGGAAATTGCCGCAAGATGGAGTAGAAGGAACAGATGGCCCAGATGGAAAAGATGCTGACCCCGGCCATAAAGGCGGGGATGATGAACCGGATCCATCTCCTGATGAGCCACCGGAGGTAAAACCGGTTGATATTTGGAATGTTACCTGTAAATACGGAAATAACGGATGGGTCGATATCACGGTCAACAGAGGAACAGAGCCCTATCACTATGAATGGAGCAATGGCGAAACGACCGAAGATATCGGAGGGTTGACAGCCGGAACTTATACCGTAACAGTTACAGATGCCAACATCCTGACCGCTGTCGGAAGCTGGACAGTTACCGAACCTCCTGCTGTGGTCGTGAACTCAGTGGTTACCAATCTTACATGCGCCGCAGCAAGTACTGGAATGGTCAGCATTTCGGTCACCGGGGGGACCCCGCCTTATACTTACCTGTGGAATAACGGAGCGGCATCGCAGAATATTTCAGGATTGGATGCGGGGAACTATACCGTGACGGTCACCGATGCCAACGGATGCACTGAAACCGTGAGCCAGACGGTGGTTGTTGACCCGTTGCAACCGGTTGTTGCGCCAATCCTCGAAAACTTTGAAGCAACCGGTTTCCCGCCAGACTGCTGGACCAATAGCATCGTTTCAGGATCTTTCGCATGGGCGCGCAGCGATGCCGCGAGCGGCTTCAATACAGGGACTGCATCCGCTTTCGCCAATTTCTTCGACCAGGCAACCGGAACCTACGAATTGAAAACCGTGCCTTTCGACATCAGTGGCTTTGCATCCCCGGTGCTCAAATTCGATTATGCTTACGCAACCTATGTGTCAGAGGTTGATGAAATGATTGTCTATTATTCTCCGGATGCCGGATCCACATGGCACACCTTGCTGGCTATGCCGGGAGGAATCAGCGGCATCCTCAATACAGGCGGCACTGCTGAAGGTTCATTCGTGCCGGACGCATCACAATGGGGCACCCGGACTCTTCCCTTGCCTGCCGGCACCAACATGCTTAAATTCAAAGCAATCAGCGCCTATGGCAACAACCTCTACCTCGACAATATCAATATCATGAACGAGGCAGTTGTTCCGGCAAACATTACGGTACAAAACGCTGTAGTCACCGGCAATGCCTGTTACAATGCAACCAATGTTATTTCTGTTGCGGGCGGAGGCACTACTTTTACCGTTTCTGCAGGTGGTGAAGCAATCTTTATCGCCGGCCAGAAAATCAGCTTTCTCTACGGAACAAAAATAGAAGCCGAAGGGCACCTCCATGGATTCATAAGGCCGGCAGGGCCCTATTGCGGTGCTAAGGCGGCTTCATTTGCTGCTGCTCCTGCCGGAGAACCTGAGATATATTCAGTTGCTGAAAAATCATTCTTCAAGGTTTATCCGAATCCCACTATGGGTAGCTTCTCCCTGGAGCTCACAAGCATGGAACAGACCGCCGATCTCCGGGTCGAAATGGTCGGAATGCATGGAGAACGCGTACTTTCAGCTGAACTCAGAGGACAAAGAAAGTATGAGTTGTCCCTGACCGGGAAACCGGTTGGTATTTATTTCATCCGTGTTGTTTCGGGCAAATTTACCGGGACGTTGAAAATTGTCAAACACTAATTAAACCCAACCTGACATGAAAACTATTTCCAAATCCCTCTCCCTGATACAATTGACACCCGTATTTGCATTCCTTTTGTTAGCTATGGTTATGTCAAATACTGCAATTTCACAAACGGCCACCCCCAGTACCGTATGCTACGGATGCCCGGTCCAATTGTCTTGCGGCAGTTTTTGGGGTTGTGGCTTAATGGGGTCAACCTACTCCTGGACTTGCGGCACGAGTACCACCTGGACATCAAATTTAGAAAATCCATCCCTTGTACCAACCGTTACCGACACCTACACCCTCGAGGTGTTTACTGCGTCGGCCGGTTATTACAAGGGGGCCGTCACCGTGTTTGTTAATCCGCCAATGTCTCTTTCGGCTTCAACTGTTCCGGCAAGCTGCACATCTGGCAGTATTGGAAGTTTGGACCTTACTGTTTCAGGAGGTTGCGGCCCATTTGCATACCAGTGGGACAATGGGGTTTTAACCGAGGACAATTATATTCCCAGATGCGGAGTCAACAGTGTGACCGTAACTGATTTATGCGGAACTCAAACCGGAAGCTGGAAATATGAAGATATTATAATAGAAGCTTCAATCTGCGATGCAGGCCCCTTTTGCCAGGGGTCAATAGACCTTACCGTTTCCTGCGGCACTCCTCCTTATCGCTTCTTTTGGAACAATTCTGCAACGACCGAGGACATTTCAGGACTTTGCTCAAGTTCATCATATTCATACTGCGTTTTAGTTGAAGATGCGCTTAATCTGAGTAAATATTGTTGCTGGAGCATTACGAAAACCCAATCATCCTGCCAGGCAAACTATCTGCAAAATATTGATGTCCCAAATGGTAACGAAGACTGCTTTGATGCATCCCAAAACCTTTATGTTGCCGGCAATGGCACAACATTCCACGTTGATAACGGCGGTAATGCAACCATGATTGCGGGTGAAAAGATAAGCTACTTCTATGGGACAAGGGTTTTTGAGGGAGGTTCGCTGCATGGGTATATCACAACCAATGGTCAGTTTTGCGGGGCAAAGAAGAGCATTGGAGAGGAGAATTCCAAAGGAATCAGCAACGGGTCCTCTCACGACATAATCATGTCAGAAAATCAATGGTTTACAGTTTACCCCAATCCCACTGCCGGAAACCTCATCCTTGAATTGGGCGAAGATGTCAATGCTGCACAAGTGAAGGTGGATATTTATTCCATGAGGGGTGAAAAGATTCTTTCCGCCGAATTGAATGGAGAGCGAAAGCGTGAATTTTCCCTTTCAGACAAACCGTCAGGACTCTATTTCATTCGCGTGATCACAGGGAAACAAACGGGTAATACGAAGATCCTCAAGCGATAGTAACCCGCATCAAGAAATCAGGTAAATACTTTATGTATGTCAAACAGAGATGAAAGTCCTTCATTTTTATCGAAGTTGTTTGTTCCTGATGCTGACATGATGATTGGGCAGGATTTTTAATTTGCTGATATTCTGTTATATATAAATTTGTTACGAAAACATTAGGTATTTTATACGTTCTGTTATATATTTGTATTGGTATCAATATCATAAATAATGGTTTAACAGAACATGATTTCACATTCCGTAACCAGGGCATCCCGGTTTTAAACAAGGAGGGTAACCTATGAAAAAAATGATTTTTCTCGTTTCGATTATGCTTACGACTGCGGTGTTATCAGCCCAAAGTGTCTGGTATTTTGGAAATCATGGGGGATTGGTATTTCCAGGAGGCGGCAATCTTCTGCCCCCGTCTCCCTTTGCAGGTTCGAATATGAAGGCCGCGGAAGGGTGTACCGTTGTATGCGATAACAATGGCAATGTTGTGTTCTATACTGACGGAAAGCATTTATTCGACGGGAGCAATGTCGAAATTACAGATCAGTTTGATCCAGCCAGACAACTGCTGGGCGGACCATCTTCAACCCAGGCAGCACTGGCGCTTCCCATTCCTGGTTCTGACTGCAAAAGATTTTTGGTGTTCACCACCGTAGGTATAGAAGACCATGTTAACAACAATGCGCTGGGCGTCTGTTTGATTACGGTTTCCGGTTCTCCTCCATACACGGTTGTTGCCGACTTCCCGGCACTGCCTGTGACGGCTTCAAATATTCAGTTTTCGGAAAAGCTGGCGGCAACAGGCGATGAAACCAATGGCTTTTGGCTTTTGGCGCATGATTGGTCAGGTACAACGGATGCTCGAACTTTTTATAAATATCATATTACTGAAACTGCTTTTTTAAATGTTTTCACCACGGCCGATGCTGTAAAGGCTTTGCCAGGTGTTCAATACATACAGGTAAGCGCACTGTGGCAATCTCAAGGAGGCTCCGGTGACAATGGCGAATACAATGCCCAGGGACAGATGAAGTTTGATAAGGCTGGGAGTCAATTGGGATTGGTGATTGCAGGTGATGATGTTGTTGAGATTTATAATTTTAGTAAAGCTTCAGGATTGCTGGATCGAACTTTTTCGTTCGATGTTCCTTCAGCGGGTAATTTATATGGTTTCGAATTCTCTCCCGACGGTACGATGTTTTATACTGCTGAAGATTACACCAACCAGGTTAATTGTAATACAGATCCTCAAACTTATCTGGCCCAAACCCGGGACCTTAAGCAATGGAGCCCGCCAAACACGATCCCTTATATTGTGGCAACAGTTACTACATGCAACCCCTATGAGTTTAATCAACTCCAGCTGGGGCCTGATAACAAAATTTATTGTGCAGGGCCTCAAAGCTCAACAACAAGTTTGTCGGTAATTGATTTTCCTGACATTCCCGGCACAGACTGTGACTGGCATGAGAATACCATCCCAGTTGCAAACAACAGAATGTCAGGTCTACCAATCGTGGTAGAGAATTCGGTGTGCAATACTTCCATTATCAGCGGGTATAAATTTAACGACCTGAATGGGGATGGCATTTGGCTGGCCGAACCAGGCCTGGCCGGCTGGGTCATTGACCTGATCCCTGTTGGCGCGCCGAAACAGAGTTGCACTACCAACAGCAATGGGTACTATGAATTTGCCGATCTCCCTGCCGGAACTTACACCGTTACGGAAAATCACCAGGTTGGATGGACTCAGACCTATCCATATCCAACAAAATATTATCAATTTTATCTGCCGGTCAATACGAGTACCTTACCAATAAATTTCGGCAACTGCCTTGGTATTGACCCACCCGCGGGAATGGTTGCCTGGTGGCCGCTTGACGAATTAGCCGGACCGATTGCCAATGATTTGATGGGCACAAATAATTTTGGAACCTACGCCGGGAATCCGGCCCCGACGAATTTCACAGGTAAGGTTGCCGGATCCCTTTGGTTTAACCGCCCGGTGGACTGGCCTGTGCCTGATTATGTAGAAGTTCAGGACCATGATGATCTGGACTTCGGTGAAGGCGACTTCAGCATTGATGCCTGGATCTCCCCGGCAGACTATCCCATCGAATTTGATCCTGATTATGAAACCATTGTGGATAAAAGTATTGATATAAACGGGAAGCACCTCGGATATACTTTATCCATGTATGGCCTGAATTATTTGGCGCTGGAGTTGGGAGACGGGAATAATTCCCAAACATATTTTTCGAATCCTTTCCAGTTTTTAATTGACGGTAACCATTGGCATCATGTCACGATAACGGTTGACAAAACCGTTTCCCATGAAATAAAATTTTACATTGACGGTGTTCTGCAGGGAACTACCCCCACAGCATCCGGGAACCTTGACAATACGAATATGTTACGCATCGCCTGCGCTTCCGACCAGGTTGCGAATTTATTCTACGGCAGGATCGATGAGGTCGAGATGTTTAACAGGAAACTGGAGGTTTCTGAAATTTTAAACATTTCGAATTCAGGGGCATGTGGAAAACATAAACCCCAGGGAAAGATATGCGGGTTCAAATTTAATGACATCAATGGGAATGGCATTTATGACAGCGGCACAGAACCGAAAGTACCCGGCTGGACAATTCAGCTTTCGGGAGACAGAGGCACAACCACGGCCGTCACAGATTCATATGGCAATTACTGTTTCGATCAGCTCTGTCCCTGAGCTTATACTGTGTCCGAAGTTCAGCAAACGATATGGACCCAGACCTGCCCTCCCATCCCCGGCAATTATCATTTTTTCCTGCCTGCCGACCAATCCGTCAGCGACATCTATTTTGGCAACCGGCAGTGTGTTGACCCGCCCGGGGGCATGAAAGCCTGGTGGCCTTTGGATGAAATCACTGGATCAACAGCAAAGGATTTGATGGGCGTTGATAATACCGGGACTTATGTTGGGAATCCTCCTCCAACATTTTCTTCGGGAAAGGTGGCCGGATCCCTTTGGTTTAACCGTCCGGTCGATTGGCCCGTTCCGGATTATATTGAAGTTCAGGACCATGATGAACTGGACTTTGGCGAAGGCGATTTCAGCATTGACGCATGGATCTCACCGGCAGACTATCCCGTCGAATTTGGCCTTGATTATGAAACAATTGTGGATAAAAGTATTGATATAAACGGTAAGCATCTCGGATATACTTTATCCATGTACGGTCTGAATAATTTAGTCCTGGAGTTGGGAGACGGGACTGTTTCCCAAACATATTTTTCAAATCCTTTCCAGTTTTTAATTGACGGAAACCATTGGTATCACGTTACGGTAACGGTTGACAAAACCGTTTCCCATGAAATCAAATTTTACATTGATGGGATTCTTAAGGGAACTTCCCCCACATCGCCGGGAAGCCTCGACAATACAAACGTATTACGCATTGCCTGCGCTTCCGACCAGATTGCCAATTTGTTCTATGGAAGACTGGATGAGATCGAGATTTTTAACCGGATCCTGGAACCAGATGAAATTTCAGACCTTTATAATTCCGGCATTCAGGGAAAATGCAAAGACCCCCTCTATATTGCTGCAAATATTTCTCCCATTCATTGCAACGGATCAACAATCGGGACAGTTGACATTGTCGTGACCGGAGGGTTGCCCCCATATTATTATGAGTGGAGCAATGGCGGATCTGGTGAATTAATCGTGGGGCTTGGTGCGGGATTTTATACAGTAACCGTCACGGATAATGGTGGAAAAGGAGTTTCTGCATCTTTTGAAGTAACTGAACCACCCGCCCTGGCAACATCAGGTTCCGTCGGCATGACAAGCTGTGTTGGCGTAGCCGATGGTTCCATCAATTTATTCGTGACCGGGGGCGTTGCACCCTATTCATTTATCTGGAGCAATGGCGCAGTTAGCAGGAATATTTCAGGATTAGTGGCGGGCACTTATACGATTTCCGTATCTGATGCCAATGGGTGCACCACTGCAAACAATTTCCTTGTCGGTGAAAAACCATTGAACCCTGTTGGTGTTTCAATTGTTGCATCGGTAAATCCGGTTTGTGCCGGCAATTTTGTCACGTTTACTGCTACACCTTCAAATGGCGGCAACCTGCCATCATATCAGTGGGTGGTAAATGGAACAAATGTTGGCACCAATAATGCGACCTACACATATGTACCGGCCGACAATGATGAAGTTAAATGCAGGTTGGTTTCAAATGCCACATGTGTATCCGGGAATCCTGCTACATCGAATACGATAACCATGATCGTTAACTCACCAACGGCTACCGGAAGCATCTGTGGGTTTAAATATAGTGATTTGAATGGGAACGGGGTTTTTGACGGATCAGATGAGAGGCTGGCCTACTGGACAATTCAGCTTTCAGGCGACGCAAATGCAACCGCTGTAACTGACGTGAATGGTGAATATTGTTTTGAACATCTCTTCATGGGGCATTATCAGGTATCCGAAGTTTCACAGATAAGATGGACGCAAACATATCCTTCGCCTCGCACACATGACATTTTACTTTCATGCGGACAATCCATCTCCAATATAAATTTCGGCAACCGGCCATGTGTTAAACCTCCCGATGGAATGACCAATTGGTGGCCGCTGGATGAGACAATGGGTACCATCGCTGTTGATAAAAAAGGATTCAACAACGTGGGCGACTATGCCAGTTCCCCGAACCAACCGGTTCAGATTCCGGGCATGGTGCAAGGTTCTCTGAAGTTTGTTAACACGAACCAACTCGTGGAAGTGCCTGATAATTCGGAGATTAATTTTGGAACCGGAGATTTCAGCATCGATGCCTGGATATCCTTCTCCTCCACTTCCGGTAATGTTAATATTCTTGACAAGGCTCAAGGTACCCGGGGATATTCCCTTTCGATCATTAATGGAGTATTGGCTTTGACACTGGGAGATGCAAATGGTTTTTATACATATTTATCCACTGCTTCGATACCAGCAGGACCCTGGGTTCATGTAGCCGTTACCGTTGACAGAAGCGCCACCCATCTAGTTACTTTCTACTGCAATGGAGTTGCCAGCAACGGTATTAACCTGCAAACCAATCTGGGATCACTTACCAACACTGCAACCCTGAAAATAGGGGGAACAACTTTTACTTCAAATGGGGCACAGCTCGATGAAATTGAAACTTTTTCGCGTGTGCTTTCGCAGCAGGAAGTTTTTGATATCTACAATTCTGATTCGAACGGGAAGTGCAAGACACTGGGAAATATATGCGGTTTCAAATTTGAGGATCTGGATGGCGATGGGGTTTTTGACACCGGCGAACCGAAATTGGAAGGTTGGGACATTCATCTTTCAGGGCCGGGTATTGTAGATATAGAAACCACTACAGGTGCAAATGGCTATTACTGTTTTGACCAGCTCGTTTCAGGAGATTACACAATTTCTGAGGAGTTGAAAGGATTGTGGGTACAAACCTACCCTCCCCCGTCTCCCGACCCCCAAAATGGTAAACATAGTTTTAACCTTTCTGAAGGGGAAGGCCTCACGGATATCAATTTTGGGAATAAACGTCTGCTGCCAAACCCTTATCCGCTGCCTGATATTTCAAATGTTACCTGCTATTCAGGAGCTGACGGAACCATCAGCCTTACAATTACCGGAGGGACCCTGCCATATATCTATCTGTGGAATAATTTTCAAACCACTTCTTCAATTCATTCGTTATCTTCAGGCACCTATACCGTAACCGTGACAGATGCCGGCAGCCTGACCTATATCGGAAGCTGGACGGTTACAGAACCTGCTGCCGTGGCCGTGACCAATGTTGTGACCAATGTTACCTGTGCTCAGGCAAGCACTGGAATGATTGACATTTCGGTTACCGGAGGGACACCGCCATATTTTTATGTATGGAGCAATGGCGCTGCAACTCAAAATATTTCAGGATTGATCGCCGGGAACTATACCGTTACGGTCACCGATGCCAACGGGTGCGTTGAAACCACGAGCCAGGCTGTTGTTGTTGACCCGTTGCAACCGGTTGTAGCGCCAATACTCGAAAACTTTGAAGCAACCAGTTTCCCGCCAGTTTGCTGGACCAATACAATCGTTTCAGCATTTTACGCGTGGGCGCGCAGCGACACTGCCAGCGGCAACGGTGTGGGAGCGGCATCGGCTTTTGCCAATTTCTTTGACCAGGAAACAGGGGCTTATGAGTTGAAAACCTTCCCTTTTGACATCAGCGGTCTTGCTTCTCCTGTGCTCCAATTCAATTATGCCTACGCAACGTATGTTTCAGAGATTGATGAAATGATCGTCTATTATTCTCCTGATGCCGGAGCCACATGGCACACCTTGCTGGCTATGCCGGGAGGAATAAGCGGCATCCTCAATACAGGCGGTGCTACGGAAGAGTCATTCGTTCCGGCTGCTTCGCAATGGGGTACTCAGACTCTTCCATTGCCTGCCGGCACCAACATGCTGAAATTCAAAGCCATCAGTTCATATGGCAACAACCTCTACCTCGACAATATCAACATCATGGAAGAGCCGGTTATTCCGGTAAACAACACGGTACAAAACGCTGTTGTCTCCGGCAATGCCTGTTACAATGCAACCAATGTTATTTCTGTTGCAGGTGGTGGCACCGTATTTACGGTTTCCGCAGGTGGTGAGGCAATCTTTATCGCCGGCCAGAAGATCAGCTTTCTCAGCGGGACCAATGTTCAACCGGAAGGGTACCTGCATGGATTCATAAGGCCGGCCGGCCCCTATTGCGGTGCAAAGGCTGCTTCATTTACCGCAGTTCCGGCAGGAGAACCTGAGATTTATTCAGTTGCTGAAAAATCATTCTTCAAGGTTTATCCGAATCCCACCACGGGTAGCTTCTCCCTGGAGCTCACAAGCATCGAACAATCTGCCGAACTCCGGGTTGAGATATATGGAATGCATGGAGAACGCGTGCTTTCAGCTGAACTGAGAGGACAAAGGAAATATGAGTTATCCCTTGCAGGGAAACCGGTTGGGGTCTATTTCATCCGCGTTGTAATCGGTAAATTTACCGGAACATTGAAAATTGTCAAACACTAATTTAATCCCCTTAATATGAAAACTATTTTCAGAACCCTTATCTCGATGCAATGGATCCGGGTATTATCAGTCATCTTATTTGTACTGGTTTTATCGAACAATGCAAAATCACAATATGCATCTCCAAACCCCGTGTGTTATGGCGAACCGATCAATTTATTTTGCAACTTGCCGGGCTGTGGAGTACCGGATGCGACCTACACCTGGACCAATAGAAGTGGCTCCTGGATTTACCGGGCCATTGGATCCGCCTATGTCGAACCGGTTCTTACTCTTGCTTCACCTACGGGCTATGCCTCCGACTTTTTTTACCTTCAGGTCCAATATTCTCCACCTCCGCAAAGTGGTTCCGGTGGAAGGGTATGGGTAACGGTCTGGCCTGAAATCATCGTTACCGGGGTGGCTTTGCCGGTGAGTTGTTCCCCCGGATGCATTTATCCTCAGGTTACTGGAGGACATTCGCCGTATTCTTACCAATGGAGTACAAATTCAACAACCAAGGATATTTGCAACCTGCCATGTGGCATATATACTGTAACTGTAACCGATGCACAAAACTGCAAGGCGGTAAACAGCTGGGAAATTAAGTCCGATCTGGCTATCTCTGCTACAGTTCATAAGGCCAGTTGTAATCCCGGGAACGATGCCTCTATCGATCTTTCCGTTTCCGGCGGATGTCCGCCATACACCTATGCGTGGAACAACACGAATCTTAATCAGGATATTTACAATATCGATTGTGGAACAACCTACTGTGTAACAGTAACTGACTCTTATTGCGGCGTTCAAACCGGATGCTGGACCTATGAAGATGTGATATTAAACGCGCTGATTACCGATGCCAATGCCGGATGCAGTGATGGCGCCATTAACCTTACAGCGTCTTGCGGAACTCCGCCCTTTGTTTACCAGTGGACGAAAGTGGGATCTGGCTTTACTGCATATACAGAGGATATTGGAGGTCTGGGCCCCGGCTGGTACTGTGTAACCGTAATAGATTTCAACAGCATAAGCAGGACCTGCTGCTGGGAGGTAAACAGCAAAAAATCAACCTGCCAGTCAAATTACTTACAAGACATTACTCTTCCAGGTGATACAAATGTCTGCTATGCTGCAGTCCAAAACATTATTGTTGCCGGAAACGGCACTTCTTTTAAAGTCCAAAACGGAGATTCAGTAATCTTGGTTGCCGGGGAAATGATCAGGTTCCTGCCGGGCACATCGGTTTATGAGGGAGGGGACATGCATGGTTATATCACGACCGATGGGAATTACTGCACCAACAAGAACGGTAACCGGAATGCAAACGCTGAAGAAACTGTTTCAGGTTCCATCCCGGAGTTTATTGTTTCCGGAAACCAGCTTTTTAAAGTCTATCCCAATCCCACTGCCGGAAACCTCATCCTTGAATTGGGCGAAGATGTCAATGCTGCACAAGTGAAGGTGGATATTTATTCCATAAGGGGTGAAAAGATTCTTTCCGCCGAATTGAATGGAGAGCGAAAGCGTGAATTTTCCCTTTCAGACAAACCGTCAGGACTCTATTTCATTCGCGTGATCACAGGGAAACAAACCGGGACAGGAAAGATCATCAAACAATAACAGGAGCAAGAAACAATTATTCCTGCTGAAGCGGGCAGTAATTGCTTTTTTGTATCTTGCATCGTCATGACTTCCTTCCTTTCAATCGAGGCCTATTCTCCGATTCTGGTTTTTTTTCTGGGGTTTCTCACATATTTTGGATTTGCGGGAACCGGGCTTGCTCTTTTCAGGTTGTTTAACATCAGGTTCCCATTGCCCTGGCGCTGGATTGCAGCACTTTTACTGGGTATTCAGGCAGGGAGCCTGATGGTTCAGGTTGCAGGCATGGCGGGCATGGCATCTCACCGAGTGCTGGTCTCTGTCTGGCTGTTCATGTTGATTGCCGGGATAATGTCACTGGTTTCAGATCGTGATCTCAGAAAAAATATCAGGTTCAGGATGCCCCGGGGGTTGTCGCTGATCATCGCAATTCCTGTTTTAATTGCGATTCTTATCAACCTTTTGGCGGCAGTTGCCCCCTCGACAAAAATAGATGAGCTATATTATCACATGCTTTTACCTTCCCGGATTGTCAATGACCAGGGATTGGTATTTTACAGGTATCCCATTGAAAGCGCTGCATTGCCGCAGATGATCTATCAAATCTCGCTTACCCCTTTGCATTCATTGGGGTTCCCTGATGCCGGCAATGTGGTGAGCCTCGGATTAAACCTGACATTCATGGTTTTTGGCTGGCAACTGATCAAACGGCAAAGTGGATCAGCAACCTGGGCATGGCTGTGGATAGCTCCTCTCTGCATCGGCATGTATCCGGTAATCTGGCAGGTAACAGGCGGAGCATTTGCGATGGGTGACCTGGCTACTGCGGCAGCAGTCCTGGCCATGTTTCTTCGTGCCGATCTGATGAAAAAGTTACCGGCGCCCCACTATTATCTTCTGATCTCTGTTTTTATCCTGGGTTCTGTTTCTTCAAAAATAACGCTCCTTCCGCTGGGTTTTCTTATTCTCCTGATCAGCGGATTATTGATCTTCAGAGACACTTTCCTGAAAAAAGAGCGGATAAAAATTTTATGGTTTATCTCCATCCCATGGCTCATTTTTTACCTTCCGGTTATTTTATATACCTGGCAAGCTTCAGGTTCTCCTTTCGGCCCGTTCCTTGCGGGAATCTGGGGAACCCCCTCTGCATACGCACCCGATGAGGCACATCGCCAGCTGCAATACATGAAAGAGGTAAATATCCCGACATTCAGGGGAGCCATGAAGGCTACTTTAATGGACTATTCCCCATTGCTCTGGATTGGAGTTCTGCTGATATTCTCAGGAAAAACAATTTCGTCCGGACAAAAACGCATGATCCTTTTGCTATTGGGTCTTCAGATCGTGGTGGTACTTGGATTTCTCTATGCTGATATGCGCTTTTTTGGCGGACTGGTCCAGGGGATTGTACTCCTTTTTGCCATTACGGCATCGGTAACGGTTCGAAAAAAACTCGCAGGCAGCTACCAGAAAATCCTTGCGATTACCCTTGTTTTATTGATTCCATGGTTGACGGTCCAAATCTATTATTCCACCATATTCTGGGGAGTTGTCACAGGAATTCAACCCAAAACCGAATTTTACCGCACCAAAACATCCTTTTATGAGGATTACCGGCGCCTCCACCAAATTATGCCAAAAGATGCAGTCTTTTTATTGAACGGACCCTTAAGATTCAATGCTGTGTACGCTCCCCGTCCTGTATATTTTTCCGAAGCCGATATTCCTGCCGGGAAACAGGTGTTTTTAATGATCATTGAAGGAAATCTGAACCCTGGAGATTCATTCGGCAGCTATACGATTGGAAACCTCTGCTATGAAAACAGGCAGGCGATCGCTGAAGTTTTCCGCACACCGGGAATACCGCCTAAAGTAAGACCTTTGAAGGTCTTTTCATTGTTTCATTTTAAACACCATCGCATATAACTTCATCTGCTTGATCATCGACGAAAGTCCGTTGCTGCGGGTGGGTGACAGGTGCTCCTGAAGCCCGATCTGGTCGATGAATGCCAGCTTTGTCTGCATAATGCTTTCAGGCGTTTGATCCGACAGCACCCTGATCAGCAGGCTCACAATGCCCTTGGTGATGATTGCATCACTGTCGCCCGTGAAAACGACCTTCCCGTCATGTAAAGATGCATGAAGCCATACCTTCGACTGGCAGCCGGTAATCAGATATTGGTCTGTTTTGTATTGATCGTCAATGACATGCAGCGTTTTACCCAATTCAATCAGATAATTGTATTTGTCGAGCCAGTCGTCAAACATGGAAAACTCGCTGATAATCTGTGATTCTGTTTCTTCAATCGTCATATCGCTCATTTTGAAAAGGCAAAAGTACGGATAATGATTGTGGATAACCTGCGAAAGGTTATGACAGCATTTCCTTCACTTTACAGATGGCAGTAACCAGGTGATCTACTTCGTCCATGGTATTGTAAAAGGCAAACGATGCCCGTACTGTTCCGGGGATCTTCAAAGAATCCATCAGCGGCATGGCGCAATGGTGACCAGTGCGAACAGCGATACCCAGCTTGTCAATGATCATCCCGGCATCATAGGGATGAATATCGCCAATGAGAAACGAGATCAGACTGGCCTTGTGACTGGATGTACCATAGAATTTGATCCCGGAAATCCCGGATAACTTTTCGGTTGCATATTTCAAAAGCTGATCTTCATAGGCAGCAATATTGTCCATGCCCAACTCTTTCAGGTAAAGAATGGCCGCATGAAGCCCCATCACCCCTTCAACATTGGGCGTTCCTGCCTCAAATTTAAAAGGGAGTTCATTGAACGTTGTATGATCCAAAAAAACATCTTTAATCATCTCACCGCCAAGCTGATAAGGGGGCATCTCTTCCAGGTACTTCTCCTTGCCGTACAACACACCGGTTCCCATCGGAGCATACATTTTATGCCCGGAGAAACAGTAGAAATCGCAATCGAGATCCTGCACATCCACAGGAAGATGCGACACCCCCTGTGCCCCGTCGATTAAAACAGGTATGTCATGCTGATGAGCCATCGCGATGATATCCTTCACCGGGTTGATTGTTCCCAGTACATTCGACACATGGGTCATGGCGATCAGCCGGGTTTTTTCGTTCAGCAGGCCTTTCAGTTCGCCCGGGTCAATTTCGCCCGATTCATTGATCCCGAGAACACGCAAAGTAGCTCCCCGTTCAATGCACATCTGCTGCCAGGGCACAAAGTTGGAATGATGCTCCATGATGGTGGTGATCACCTCATCGCCGGAACGAACATATCGTTTGCCAAAAGAGGAGGCTACCAGGTTCAACGATTCGGTTGCGCCTTTGGTGAAGATGATCTCGCACGTGTTTCTGGCATGGATGAATTGCATGATCTCCCTCCGTGCTTCCTCATACGCCTCGGTGGCCTTCACACTCAGGTAATGCACCCCGCGATGGATGTTGCAGTTGTCGTGCTCGTAGTATTGCCGGATGGCATCAATGACCTGGCGCGGTTTCTGGGTGGACGCCGCGTTGTCGAAATAGATCAAAGGTCGTTTATATATCTCCCGTGAAAGGATCGGGAAGTCGGCTCTTATTCGTTCAATATTGAAATTCATACTTATCTGCTAAAGCACAAAAGTACGAAAGATTCCGATCCCAGAAGGCAAAGCCGAAAACACTCACCATCATAGCGGTGAAGATTCCGATGATGGCCCATAGAAAGCTGAACAACTGGTCAAAACGCCTGTCAACGGCATCAAATCGTTGATTGATTGCTTCAACTTTTTGTTCAGTGCGGATGATCCGGTCGCGATCATCCAGGGTGAATGGAATCTCTTTTGTTTCTGCATTCATGACAAGGGGCATGAGCAGCAAAAGATAAATGGTAATTCGAAGGAGTGTTTTCATTTTGTAACGGATTAGGTTTTATGTTTAATCCGGTTTATGTTTATTTTGTTGCGATTTAGCGGCATGCTAGCCCCTGACCGGGTTTATATTTTCATGATCTTGTCTTGTGTCAAAAAGTGAAAGTAGCACAAGGGAGTCATCCTCAACAGTATAATAAATCGTCAAGTCTTTTGTGAGAACACAACGATGGATTTTCCTTCTTCTGACAGAAAAGGGATAAGCCTCAGGAAAGAGTGATATAAGTAGCAATTGTTTTTCCAACTTTTGAAAGAATTTTGTTAATTCTTTTGAAGTCCAGTTGGATTCAAGATAGATAATTATACTTTCAAGATTTTTTGTGGCTTCTTCTGTCCACCTAATCTTTAAGCCACTTTTCATATTTTCTTCTTATCTGATCGTGGGAATGGGCGTTCCCCTGCTGAAGATCATCAAGCCCCCGATTAATTGAAGCCATTTCTTCTTGACTAATATTACTCCACCAATCTGACTTGTAACCATTGGGTACAGTAAGAATGTTTTTTATCAGATCTATCAGGTCATTGTCTTGAATCTCGCAGATTCTTTGAATGATATCCAATTTCTCGGCTGAAAGGTTCATTTTTTTTTATGTCTTTATACAAAGGTACAAAACTTTATCCCATTATGTTCCGGTTTTAATCGGTTTGGGGCAAACAATTCTGTATCCGCAATCAAGTCTGATATCTTTGTAAACTACAAGGATCGGCGTTTGTTTACCCGGGGACATCCAAAACCAGGATATACGCTTTCCCATACTTGATAAATGACAAGTTAGGCCCTCCCTTCTGGGGAGGATTTTAGGGTGGGGTCTATTATTCCTTCACGCAGCGGATACTAAAGCCTCGCGCCTTGTAATCTCCTGAGTAAACAGAAGAGAAACTAGTTGTGAAAGCCAGGTAATATCCCATAATGGTATTTACCTGAGTACTATTCCAGTAGGTGCCGATTACACCCCTGCCTTCAAGGGAACCATCGCTATAGCTGAAGTATCCGGCAGTGTGTAACTTGAGTCCGGAACTCCAAGGGCCATTCCAATTTGTCCAACCGCCGTAATTGTCAACATTGTACCATTCGGTGTAGGTCGGGATGCGCCATTGAGTTCCAAGTTCAAGGTTGCAAGGATCATTGACCAATGTCCAATCTGAATTTTCAGTGATACTTGATACAGTCCAAGATGGGATTACGGCGGTACCATCATTTTTGAATCCCTGCTTCCGATTAAACTGCCAGTACCAGCCTGCCGAGGGCTCTGTAGCATCGTCAACTGCAGTTGCCTGGTGATCGGAGCCAAGGTGGGTTGTTGGCCAGCATTTTGAGGGTTCACCGGGAATGTTA
>JAPLDG010000204.1:54752-55646 GCA_026391845.1 Bacteroidota bacterium
TGTTGTTTTATCAATTGGAGCTACCCCTCCTGAAGCCAGGTGGTTGATGGTAAGGGTTGACGTACCACAAGTAGACACCGGGCAGTCCGCAGTCGACTGGTTCATGGTTAATGCCGCAGAATTCCCGCAGGCATTGTAGCCCCAAACAAACCTCACATACGGTGTATTGCAGGTTAACCCGGTTTCAGTTTTTGTCGTTAAAGAGCCCATGTCGGTGGCAGCCGTATAATCATTGGTGATGCTCCACTTGTACCCGGTGGCACCGGCAACGGTGTTCCAGTTCCAGATAATCTGGGTCTGGGAGGGGGTCAGGGTGCCGGTGTTTGGGGTGCTTGGGGCAGTAGGACAGTCGTCTTTGACACAACGGGCAGAAAACCCGTAATATTTGAGACTGCCGTATCCGTTTATATTGCTGAGATCGTAGTACATACCACGTGCCCAGCCATCACTAGCATTGTTCTCAGATGAACTCCACCAATAGCCGTAGTTGTCAATGCCGAACCATGTCCCATTGTTGATACGGTAACCTCCCGGAACGGCTGAAAATCCACTTTCGTTGGTAGCCCCGGTATTGGGGTTATTCCATAACCCTGTACCAGCCTGTACTGTACCTGTAGCTTTCATTTTTCCACCAGCCACACTTGTTCCTCCAAGAAAAGTTGTAACTGTTGTCCACTCTCCATCTGTTGGCATATGCCAGCCGGACGGACATATTCCCTGCCCTCCTGCTGTAACTGTATATTGCTTCATCTCATTCCATTGATATAAGCCTCCGTAAATGGCACAATTCGCGTCAAGATTGTTATAACAGTATTTCTCGATAAGGCTGTTATTCGTTTGTTCTTCAGTGCTGTTGACTCTCGTACCAATGTTCAGATTTTCTTTGAACCAACA
>JAPLDG010000204.1:55769-57605 GCA_026391845.1 Bacteroidota bacterium
TGTGCCGGGGCAGGGTGTGCCGGGTATGCTGCAGATTGAGGTTGACTGGGTGAGGGTTACCGGTGTTGAGTTTCCGCAGGCGTTGTAGGCCCAGGCATAGCGCGTGTATGCAGTGCTGCAGGTGAGGCCGGTTTCGGTTTTTGTTGTGGCGGCAAGCATGTCGGTGGCAGCAGCATAATCATTGGTGATGCTCCACCTGTACCCGGTGGCACCGGCAACGGTGCTCCAGTTCCAGATGATCTCTGTTTGGGAGGGGGTGTGGGTGCCGGGGGTTGGGGGGACTGGGGCGGATGGGCAGTCGTCTTTAATGCAACGCACCGATAGGCCATTGGTCTTATACGCGTCATTGTTACGGTATATCGTAAGCTTGTCATTTTGCAAAATTTGATCCCAGGTACTATTTGGAGCACTCTCATGTGTAGACCAAAAGACCACAAAAAGGGATAAATTACTAAAAAGACCGCTGTTATAGTATCTCATCCCTGCAGGCAAGGCAGTAAAACCACTCGAATTTGTCGCATTACTTGGAGCAGCCCAATGAATGTTACCGGCTTCTTTCAATTTTTGGCCGACATCAGTTCCACTCCATCCAGTTGCTGAACAATTCACTGTTGGATCCAAAAAAGTGTCCAGTTGACACCATTCGGGATCGGATGGCAAATGCCAACCAGATGGACAAATTCCAACCACATTTCCGGCAGGAACCGGATTCCATGTTGTTGTATTTGAAGCGCCATTCAGATATTGTACAACTTCCCCCCATTGATACAACCCACCATAAATATCACAATTGGATTCAAGATCGTTGTAACAGTATTTTTCAATACTTGCATTGTTTGTTTGATCCTGGGCGCCATTAATCCGGGATCCTATGTTAAGATTTTCCTTCAGCCAGCATTGGGTTCCGATCTGAACGGTATTGTAGGTTTTTCCGCCATATGACACGGTGGGTGTGCCCGGGCATGGCGTGCCGGGTGTGCTGCAGGTTGAGGTTGACTGGGTGAGGGTTACCGGTGTTGAGTTCCCGCAGGCATTGTAAGCCCAGGCATAGCGGGTGTAGGCCGTGCCGCAGGCCAGGCTGGTTTCGGTTTTTGTGGTGGCGGCAAGCATGTCGGTGGCAGCAGCATAATCATTGGTGATGCTCCACTTGTACCCGGTGGCACCGGCAACGGTGTTCCAGTTCCATTCAATCTGGGTTTCAGCTGGCACATGGGTTCCTGCTGCAGGCACTGCAGGAGCCGGATTTACAGTCATGGTCACCGTGTTCGAAGTAGCCGGGTTGCCCGAAGAACAGGTTGCGTTTGATGTGAGCTGGCAGGTGATGGCATCGCCGGCAAGCGGGATGTAAGAATAGGTTGCATTGGTTGCGCCGGTGATGTTGGTTCCGCCCTTCTTCCACTGGTATTGTGGCGTGGTTCCTCCGTTGGAAGGTGTAGCAGTGAAGGTCACTGAAGTCCCTGCGCAGACCGGAATGTTGGTTCCGCCCTTCTTCCACTGGTATTGTGGCGTGGTTCCTCCGTTGGAAGGTGTAGCAGTGAAGGTCACTGAAGTCCCTGCGCAGACCGGATTTGCCGAAGCGGCAATGGAAACGCCCACTGTTTGTAACGGGTTCACGGTCATGGTTACCGTGTTCGAAGTTGCCGGGTTGCCCGAAGGACAGGTTGCGTTTGAAGTGAGCTGACAGGTGATGGCATCGCCGGCAAGCGGGATGTAAGAATAGGTTTCATTGGTTGCGCCGGTGATGTTGGTTCCGCCCTTCTTCCACTGGTATTGTGGCGTGGTTCCTCCGTTGGAAGGTGTAGCAGTGAAGGTCACTGAAGTCCCTGCGCAGACCGG
>JAPLDG010000187.1:0-858 GCA_026391845.1 Bacteroidota bacterium
GATGAAAATCAGAAATAGACTACCTTTGCAGGTTGAAAAGGTTTTATGAGAAAGTTTTTTTTCCTCACTGCAATTTCCGGATTTATCCTGTTGTTTGGTTTAATATCATGCAACACCGGATATCGGACTGATATTCAACATTTATTGTCTCCGGCTGCCCTGCCCTACCTGAAAAACTGTAAACTTATACAGGTTTCGAGTTTTGATTCATCAGATGGCAACAATGACCGTATATCAATCGGCCCCGGTAAAAAAGTCACCATTTTTAATACCGAAGGGCCGGGGATGATTGTACGCATGTGGTTTGCTGTAGATTCACGCGACCCCTATTTTCTTCGCCGTATTGTGATCCGCATTTTCTGGGATAATGAACCAAAACCATCCGTTGAAGTTCCTATTGGTGATTTTTTCGGATGTGGTTTTAAATACAACCAGTATATTTCCCAATACCTTGGGATGACCAGCGGTGGGTATGTGTGCTATTTCCCGATGCCTTTTGAACGCGCAGCACGGATTGAGATTGCCAATGAGACAAGGCAGGAAATTTTCGGATTTTTCTACCAGGTTGATTACCAAAAATTTGAAGGGGCTCTGGAGTCGGATGTGGCCTATTTTCATGCCCAGTGGAACAGAAGTATCAGAACCAATTATGATTCAAATTTTGTCATACTGAACGCCGAGGGGAAAGGACATCTTGTAGGCGTAAACCTTAATTTGCAATCGTATGATGGCGGATTGGGATTTCTTGAAGGAGATGAGATGATTTATATAGATGGAGAGAAGAAGCCATCCATCCATGGAACGGGTACTGAGGATTATTTTTCTGCAGGATGGTATTTTAACAAAGGAGAATTTGCC
>JAPLDG010000187.1:929-8532 GCA_026391845.1 Bacteroidota bacterium
AAGAAGAATATAAAAGTGACCATCGAACATGGCCATGGAAACCAGGATATTGCTGACTACAGTTCCACCGCATATTGGTATCAGATGGATCCCCATAAACCGTTTCCACATTTTCCCATAGCCGGTCAGCGCATTCCATTGCGTATTGTTAAACCGACCAGGATGTATGAGGCAGAAAAATTGAAATTCAGGTTGGAGGGGCTAAAATCAATGGTCATGAATATGTCGGACGAAGGTCCTGAATGGGGTGAAAATAAGCAGATTTTGATTGAAGCCCATGATAAATCATCTTTCGGTCTGGATATTAACGGATTAAGGGAATCTGTTTATGACATGAACCTCTATTATTCGAAAGGTCCGGATTACGGCAATGCCGATATTTATGTAAACACCATCAAAGCCGGGACAATCAACGGCTATTCACCTTATATTCTTCCAAGCGGCAAGGTGTCCTTGCCTGAGTTGAAGACACTGACGGGGTCGGTGGAAATTCGATTTGTAGTAACGGGTAAAGATCCACTTTCAAAAGAGTACTTCATTGGACTTGATGGAATAAGTATGGAACCAAAGCGTGTATTCATTCCTGATTGGTTTATTCTGGGACCATATCAGAACCCGCGAAAAATCGGCTCTGTTCGACGCGGCCTCGATTCGGTTTACCTTCCGGAAAAGATTATCGATCTTCAAAAAGACTATCTTGGAGCTACAGGAAAACCAATTCGATGGAGACACGTTCAAACTCCGGAAAATGGCTGTTTGTCACTGACGGATAAGATAAGTCCCAATGAACTGGTCGTTGCATATGCGTTTACACAAATCTATTCGCCTGGCAATTTTAAAACGACCCTGTTTATCGGATCTGATGATGGCTGCAAGGTGTTTTTAAATGGGACAGAACTATACCGGTACCAGGGTGAACGTATCGCAGAACCTGATCAGGCAGAAATTGAATTATCACTGAAACCCGGCTGGAACAAGCTTCTATTGAAAATCGAAAATAACTATGGTGCCTTTGCTTTTTACGCAAGGTTGCTTGATACAGGGAATAAACTGATAATCAGTGCAAATCAGAACACACAATCCGAAAGTAATCAATGATTTTCTTAAAACTCAATCATACTCTTTTATCAGCCATCCTGGTTGTCATCCTGGCCGCAAACTACTATAATGCTGACGGCCAGACACTTGTGAAACAAGGCATGCCGGTTCCTGAAAATTTTTGCATCAACTCCAATGAGATGCAATTATACCTGATGATCAAAGAATACCGTATGCAGCACAATCTCCCTCTGATCCCGCTATCCAAATCTTTGTCATATATTGCAGCCTTACACGCAAAGGATTTATTTCTCAATCATCCCGATCAGGGGACCTGTAATTTTCATTCCTGGTCAAACAAGGGCTCATGGATACCATTCTGTTATCCGAAGGATGAAAATAAGAAGAATTCGGTATGGGATAAACCCCGGGAATTGACGAAATATCCCTCCAAAGCATATGAGATTGCTTACTGGGAAAATAATCCGCTTGAGACAGACACTATCATCATGGTCTGGAAAACGGAAGAGTATTTCAACAATTTTTTATTGAACACAGGGAAGTGGCAGGGAAAGACATGGAAAGCCATCGGGATTGCCGTTTATGAAAACTATGCATGTGCATGGTTTGGTGAAACACAAGATCCTGCAGGGGAGGTATTTGTATGCGGACATATCCCTCAAAAACAGGTGAAAGACAGCGTCAGTCCGGTTGATTCGGCAATTGTCAAGCCGGTAATTTCCATTCTGCCCAAGGATTCCGCATCCGGGACCTATTATATCATTGTGAAGACCAACCTTTCTCCTGATGCAGCCAATAAACTTGTTAAAAACATGCAAACTGGTGATTATCCCCATGCGAAAGTGCTCAATACCGAAGGAAAAATAAGGGTCTCAGTCTTTGAAACCTCCGACAAAGGAACAGCATCAGTGAAACTTAGGGAGGTAAAGAAGAGTTATAAAGATGCGTGGCTTTATAAAAGGTGACCCGTGACCCGTGACGCGTGACGCGTGACGCGTGACGGGTTGTTATAGTTTTCCGTAAAACAAATCACGTTGGATGAAGGCATGCTCATGCTCTAGCAGCCACTTTTTGCGTTTCAATCCGCCACGGTAGCCGACCAGTCTTCCATTTGACCCTATAATCCTGTGGCATGGAACTATGATTGAAACAGGGTTATTCCCGTTAGCGCCGCCCACAGCCCGGAATGCCTTCACATTTCCTGTTCTTTTTGCCAATTCGCTGTATGAGATCGTGGATCCGTAGGGTACGTGGAGCAATTCATTCCAGACTTTAAGCTGAAAGGGAGAACCTTGCATGTCGAGTTTGAGATCGAAGGTCAGCCGTGTACCATGAAAATACTCCTCCAGTTGCCTGATGCAAGCCCGCAGGCACACAGGTACCGGCTGAGGCTTTACCCTGAATTCAAGAAAATACAATGTCCGTATGCCATTTTCAGTACCTGTGACCTCAAGATGGCCGATGGGTGTTTTAAGGAACGCACGATGCATTGTGTTCATATCAGGATGTTTTGGTTTTCAGCCTTTGCAGGGGAAAAGAGCAGGATGATCTCCTTAAACCTCTTTCAGGAAACAAATTTAGCCGGTTATTTTTATTAACGGTAACTTTGCAGCCATAAAGTAAAAAAAAGAGACGAAAACATTGAAAACAGGTGCATTTATTATTTTTTTCACGGTTGTACTGGTTATTTACGGACTGGTAAACAGCTATATTTTCATACGGGGGTTACAGTCCATTCCTATCGGTTCACCATGGAGGCCATGGTATATCACTGGTTTCTGGCTGATTGCCTCTACTTTTGTGCTGGCGAGAATTATGGAGCGGGCCTACCCATGTGATTTTACCGGTATCATTACCTGGATCGGTTCATTCTGGCTGGCTTTTTTGCTCTACTTTATCCTGATTGCGATATGCCTTGACCTGGCCAGGATGATCAACCATTTTTTTCACATTTTTCCACAATCATTATTCATCGATTACCAAAAGACCAAACTGATCGTTCTGTTTATCTCTGTCACATTGGTCACATTGATTGTAGCCATCGGATTCATCAATGCCCGTTCACCAAAAATCAGAAAAATTGAACTGCATATAAATAAGGTCATGGCCGGAGAAAAATCACTGAAAATCGTGATGGCTTCTGATATACACCTGGGAACAATCATTGCAAAGCGCAAAGCCGGCAGGCTGGTGGCTACAATCAATGATTTGCATCCCGACATTGTTCTTTTTGCAGGAGATGTGGTTGATGAAGACCTGGCGCCTGTAATCAAGAATGACCTCGGAGCGAACCTGGGTCAGATAAAATCAAAATTGGGCGTATTTGCCATTACCGGGAATCACGAATATATCGGAGGGGCTGAACCTGCCGTAAAATACCTTCGTGAGCATGGCTTGATCGTATTACGCGACACCGCGCTATTCATTGACCAGCGGTTTTACCTGGTAGGACGCGAAGATCGCGATAAAATCAGGTTTACCGGAAAACCACGGAAAGAACTATCCGAAATCATGAACCAACTCGATCCTGCACTTCCTGTCATTCTCATGGACCATCAACCCTTTAATCTTGAACGTTCTGTCAAACAAGGTGTTGACCTTCAGTTGTCCGGTCACACCCATCATGGGCAACTCTGGCCATTCAACTATATAACGACTGCTATTTATGAAATCAGCAGTGGTTATAAGCTAATTGGTCAGACCCATTTTTATGTTTCCAACGGATTTGGTACCTGGGGACCGCCGGTAAGGCTTGGCAACCGGCCGGAGATCGTACAAATTACCTTAACTTTTGATTAGTCTCCACTCAATGCAGAAATTATCCATCAGGACTTACTCCATTATTGTACTATTTGTTGTTCTTTTCATCATTGCCGTAATCGGAGGAGCACTCTACTACCAACGTGAAATCCCTGTCAAAACTGCGGTTCATGCGCCAACCTCCCTGGTGGCCTACGGGATCAGGCTCGACAGCATGGAGATCATTCATGGCGCTGTTGAGAATAACCAAACCCTTTCAACAATACTGGCCACGCACCTCCCGGATGGCATGATTGACCAAATCGCCAGGGAGACCAGTGAAATCTTTGACGTCAGGAAAATCAAGACCGGAAATAGTTACGCACGGATATTTTCTAAAGACACATCAAAAAGAACCCTGTATTTTATTTATGAAATTAACCCAATCGATTTCATCGTTTATGATTTCAGGGATACTTTAAGGGTTTATAAGGACAAGAAAAAAGTGACAAGGCTGGTCAAGACCGCTTCCGGGACTATAACCAGTTCATTGTGGAACTGCTTTGTTGAGAATAAACTGGATGTCAGTCTCGGCCTTGCTCTTTCCGATGTATATGCCTGGACAATAGATTTTTACGGATTGCAGAAAGGAGATAATTTTAAAGTTATTTATGAAGAAATTTTTGTGGATAACAAGATGATTGGCATCGACAGGATTCTGGCTTCAAAGTTTCATCATAATGAAAAAGATTATTATGCATACCATTTTATTCAGCAAGGGAAAGGTGAATATTTTGATGAAAACGGTCAAAGCCTTCAACGTTCCTTTCTGAAAGCACCGCTGAAGTTTTCGCGAATCAGCTCGCGCTTCTCACGTGCCAGGATGCATCCTATTCTGCGCATTGTGAGGCCGCATTTTGGTGTAGATTATTCGGCGCCACGGGGTACACCGGTGGTCGCCCTTGGTGAAGGCCGCGTAAATGAAGCAGGTTTTCACGGTGGATATGGCCGTTTTATCAGCATCCGGCACAACTCTGCATATACGACAACCTATGCCCATCTGTCGGGCTATGCTAAAGGGTTAAAAACCGGCACACATGTTCAGCAGGGTCAGGTGATTGGATATGTGGGGAGCAGCGGCCTCTCAACCGGGGCCCATCTTGATTTTCGGGTTTATCGAAACGGAAGTCCAACCGATCCGCTCAAACTCGAATCACCCCCTTCAAAACCTGTTGAATCCGGGGATATGGCCGGTTTCAGGCAAATGGTTTTGAAGTTGAATAAAGAGTTGGCGAAATAACCAATTTACTTATGATTCCTTAGGTTTCGCGTGTGAAAGGGTGTTCATGTTTCCACATCTTCCAGACAAGGAATACAGGGAAGAGAAACCAGGGAGCATTGGCTACTGTGACGATGTATGGTGAGAGGGTTGCATGCGGCCCCCAGTACTCTTCGCTCATGATGATGAAGACGTTTGTAAAAAGTATGGAGGAAAAGATGATAGTTGGAATGCGAATCCATTCCTTTCCTTTGATAAAAGCATAGATGGCAAAGGCATAATAGGGGCCAAAGAATACCGCATCCAGCCAGATGGTCGCTTTCCACCAGGTCGGCCTGGCCCACTGCAGCGGATCAAAGTTACTTCCCCACCAGTGTACCATGTCAACAAGGAATGGAAACGGCCAGATGGGATATTGAAAATCATCCGGGTTTTTAATAACAAGCTGCTCAAGATCAACAATATACGTGATATAAAACAGATTAAGAAAGAAAAAAGCAAGGTAGATGTAATCGGTCTTGCGGTCTTTAAGAGGGATATTTATTCTCATCGATTATTAATTTGATAATTTGATAATTCGAAGATTTGATAATTTGAAGATTGCAGGGTTATTTAAACTGTTTTGCTTTTTCACTGTTTCCGTTCTCTGAGAAAACGCTGAGATTTTTCTTTTCCCGGGCATTTTTTGCCAATTGACGGGCGATATTCAACCGAAACCCGGGAATATTGGAGATAAAAGCGCCTATTTTTACCCCGATATCTGAATAAACGAGGGTTTGGGGTTTTATGATAAGTTTTACAATATGTCTGGCAACATCCTCAGGAGTTTTTGGTTTTGTGAACCATGCAGCAATTGCATTTTGCCGGTCAGCCATCAGAAAATCCTGCTCAATTGTCCCCACTCTGGAATCGGGTAGCGAATCTGTCTTGATATAACCCGGAAAATACTCACTCACAATAATCTCTGTTCCAGCCCATTCGGCCTGTATCGTTCTCGTCCAGGCGGAAAAAGCCGCTTTCGAACAAACATATGGTGCATAAAAGGGTATCCCCATCATGAAACCGGGGGATCCGATGTTGATAATGTGTCCCCCACCCTGTTTTCGCATCAACCGGATGGCCTCCTGGGTTGCCACAACCGGCGCAATGAGGTTGGTTGAGAATGCGCGCAGCAAATCGGAAGACCTGACGGCATCTGACTTCGCAACGATGATGCTGGCTGCGTTATTTATCAGGACATGGATGCCACCAAAATGGGCAGCAACCCTTTGAACCATCTCCCGGGCTGACAATTCATCATTCAGATCCGCTGCGATTACCAAAGGATTGTGCATCTGCAAAGCCAGCTCTTTCAACTTGTCTTCCCTGCGCGCAGCGATGGCGACTTTGGCTCCGGCAGCATTAAGCGCCAGTGCGGTTGCAGCGCCAATCCCGGAGGATGCGCCGGTGACCAGGATGATTTTGTTTGTTAGAGGCAAATGGATTTGTAATTTATGTTTTAAGATTCGTGCCCAAAAGTAAAAAGAATGTTGTTTGTATGTCATTAATTTCATAGGTTTGTAATGATAAAATGTACTTCTTATGAAAATAATCTGCTGTTTAATCATTCCTACGATACTTTTGATGGCTTGTTCCTCCAATAACATTCAGATAAATTTGAACGAAAAAGGTGATTCAGACACTACCATCAGCGGAAAAACCATCTCAGATCAAGCAGGATCGACAACTTTAAAAATCACGAAGGAACCTTTTGGTAAAACAGATAAAATGGATATTTTTCTCTATACACTTACAAATAACAGAGGAATCACGGTAAAAATCAGCAACTACGGCGCAACAATCACCTCCATCCTAGTTCCTGATAAAAATGGCCGGTCGGGCGATATCGTGCTGGGTTATGACACCCTTAACCAGTACTTAGCCAACAGTCCGTATTTTGGAGCGATTGTCGGGCGGTACGCGAACCGCATTGCAAAGGGAAAATTTACTTTGGGAGGAAAAACTTACAATCTTGCTGTCAACAACGGGAAAAACAGTCTGCATGGCGGTCTAAAAGGATTTGACAAGGTTGTTTGGGATTCGAGGGAGATCAAAGATTCATCAAAGGCAATGCTGGAAATGACATACCTGAGCAAGGACGGCGAAGAGGGATATCCGGGAAATCTGAAAATAAAAGTAGTCTATTCCCTGGATGACCACAATGAACTAACTACCTTGATTGAAGCGGAAACCGACAAACCTACCCCCGTGAATCTGTGTAACCATACCTATTTCAACCTGAGTGAAGCAGATACCAGCGTTCTTGGGCATATTCTCACCCTTTACGCCGATCAATACACAGCGGTTAATGGAGAACTGATCCCGACGGGTGTGATGCCTTTTGTTCGGGGAACAGCCATGGATTTTAATAATTCGGTAGCTGTCGGCGAGCGCATTGACAAAGTGAAAGGCGGCTACGACCATAATTACGTTCTGAAGAAAAAACCCGGGTCATTGGCAATGGCTGCCCAGATATTCGATCCTCGT
>JAPLDG010000299.1 GCA_026391845.1 Bacteroidota bacterium
CGCTGCAGTCAAGATTCAACTTCTGAACAGCGATTTCCAGCTTCGAGTCAGACGCTCCGGATGCATCGATGCTGAGTTCCGGAAGAGTCAGGCGGCTTTCGGTATTGATATCAACAGCCCCGCTTACATCAATCCGATTAAGATCCTTCACAGTCACATAGACTTTCATAACTGTAACATGATGAACCGGCTTTTTGGTTTCAATGGTCAGGGTTCCACCAACAACTTCGGTGCGGATTGCCGTGAGCAGGTTGGCATCAGCTTCTACTGTAACTTCTTCAGCAGCACCCTGTTTAAGAATAATATCAAAGGCTCCGGATACGTCAATGCCATTAAATGTGGAGACCTTGCGGGTTTCCTTTACCACATTTCCATCACCATGAACTCCCCCGACTACGTTGCAGCCAGCAAAAAGACTTGTCATGCCAAGAAAGAAGATGACAGACATAAATACTGAAATGAATCTTGTTGTTTTCATAAAATTTGTTTTAGTTTATTTGACGTTACTTTTTAAATTGGTTACAGTACGAAAGTCGGATCCCGGCAATTTGCACCTTGCACATTGCATTTTATTTAAGGCTTACATTCCCGAATTCACTATGCACAATGACCTTACTAACAGGGGAATCAGCGCCTCCGATTGTTCCTTTATAGGCATTGGCAGTAGGGGTCGTTGACCTGAACGAAAATTTCGCTTTATCTGAAGGAAAGTCCAGTTCACAGAATTTCAAATCGGCCTCCAGGCTGTATTTTGCCTGATCGTTAAGCCCGATTGAAACATCACCGTATTTATTACGGATATTGACTATGGTAAAATCAGCCGGCATTTCATGTACCTCACAATTCCCATATTGAATATCGAGATTCAGACTCTGTTCTATCCGCTGGATATCAATGTCAGAAAATTTTGATTTGCTGTCAACTGCAGAGGAGTTTTCCATGGTAAGAGTGCCTCCCTGAAATACAACATTGAGTACGATAATTTTTTCAGCATCCAGGTTTGAGAATCTTGAATCCAACCGCAAACTTCCGGCATAATCCAGTTTCATGTCAGAATATTTCAATGAAAGCACAGCGCCAGTAATCCAGTTGACCCTTGCTTTGCTGAATTTAATATCCAGCAGGTTATCTGAATTACCAAGCTTTTTCGCTTCAAGATTCCCATAACCCAGATTGATTTTAGCTTTGCCCTGCAACTCATTGATAAAAATATCGCCGAATTTGTTTGTTACATCCAGATTAACCGTAACAGGCATATTGATCATATAATCAATGGAGAATTTGCCCTTGCCGGAGTTTTTCAGCTCGTCCATGTTGGTAATGGCTGTAACGGATGAAGGGCTGCCCGAAAAATCAATTGCGATCCGTGAAAACTTCTTGTCCGCCTCCTTCTGGTCTGCTGCAGTAACGGTAATGGTTACTTCGAAGGCGATTGAATTCTTCTCCCAGTTGGCACAATGTACTTTTCCAAAGCGGTTGTTTACAACGAGTTGTGCATCCGGGTTTACGGTAAATTCCTTTTTGATCACCCGGGAAAACTCTGCGTGGGCCTTTGCCCCCTTTATTCCGAGGATTAAGAGCAGAGCAAGAACGAAGAATGCTATTTTAATAATTGCTTTCATTTTTTCAGGTGTTAACTAGTTATTAACTTGTGATAGCTGAGTGATAATCGTATTCAACATGGTTTCCTTCATTTGCTGGTTGCGGATAATTGCGTCCAGAATCCTTTCATTCCCGGGGTTTTCATGGAGTGAATTTTTCAATTCTTCTGTTGCATGATCGAGGCTCTGTATCTCCTTTAGCACGGATGTCCCGAGTGCGCCTGCATCTGCATGGTTTGCCGCCAACCTATTCAAAGTAGCGATTTGTGTAACCGATTGATTGTCATAATACTGTACAGCCTCTCTGATTTCCAGCGGCAATTCGGCACCCTCTTTTTCAGCAGAAAACCGCTCTCTGACTTCGCGGGTGGCCAAATCAAACACAAACACGCTCACTGAAATCATGACAAGGATGAGTGCGGCAATTTTAAGTCCCCAGAAACTGCTGTGAACCTGCGATTTCAGTTCGGATTGCTCATTCAACCGATCTTCGAATCTCTTGAAATGGCCCTGATCCGGCTCATGGGAATTGAATTCCTCCAGGTGGTTTTTGACATATTTTTCCAGGTTTGTCATGGTCAGTTTGAACTAAAAATGTTGATAAAACTCTTTTCTTTTAGCAAGCCAAGCAACTTCTGGCGTGCTCTGGAATAACGGGTTCTGGATAGCTGGTTTGATATATTCAGGATTTGGGCAATCTCTTCATGGTCATATCCTTCCAGTAAAAAAAGAGATACCACGACCCTGTATTCATCCGGAAGTTGAGCAATTGCCCGTTTTACTTCAGAAACCCGTAACCCGATCTCCTCTTCCAAGTTTTCCTCGATTACGCCCGGAATATCACAATTAACCTCATCCAGGGAGATTGTATCCTTTCCTTTCCGTAAATAATCAAGTGAGCGATTGATAACAATGCGCTTGAGCCAGGAACCAAAACTGCCTTCTCCCGTGTAGCTGTGCAACCGCTGGAACGCGTCGAGGAATGCCTCCTGCATAATATCTTCAGCTTCAGCAGAGTCATTCACAATTCGCAGGCTGGTATTAAACATCGCTTTATAGTAGAGTTTATAAATTTTAAATTGAGCAACCCGGTCTCCGGTGCGACAAGCATCGATAAGTTCCTGATGAATATTGATGTATTTACTTTCCAATTCTCCGGATTTTTGACAATGGACTCAACGATTTTTGAAATGTTACAGCTTTTACGAAAATACAATGTTTTTGGTAACTAACGCCAAACCACTACCTTTGTACCTGTTTGAAAAAAATCCACATACCCGTCTATTTTTATCCGTTAGCAGCGATGCTCTTCTGGGGACTTTCCTTTATCTGGAGTTCCCTGTTGCTGGATTTCTACCAGCCTGTCACTATTATTTTTATCCGGCTGATTATTTCGTCGGTGTTCCTGTTTGCCCTCATTTTCTTTCTGGGCAAACATGAAAAAGTGGCGCGTAAAGATTACAGGCTAATCCTGCTAAGCGCTCTTTTTAATCCTTTCCTCTATTTTCTCGGTGAAAACTACGGGTTGAAATACTCATCCCCTACCATTGCCGCGGTGATCATAGCGACCATCCCTGTTTTTTCCCCGTTAATCGCCTACCTTACTTTTCATGAGGAGCTTACACCGGTCAATTATGTGGGAATAGCCATATCATTTGCCGGAGTTATTCTGATGCTGATCACGCCGGATCTCTCCCTCGCAGCGGATATCAGGGGGGTCGTTTTTCTGTTCGGAGCTGTTGTTGCAGCGTTGTTATACACCGTTGCCCTGAGAAGTCTGACAAAAAAATACTCTGCCATCGTTCTTGTTGCAAACCAAAACCTGATCGGAATTTTCTTTTTCCTGCCTTTCTTTCTGTTGTTCGAAGCAAAATCGGCAATCGCCGTTCCGCTAACGCGTGAAATTGTTACCTCAATGCTTCTACTTGCCATTCTTGCATCTTCGGTGTCTTTTGTTTTCTTCGCCCATTCAGTAAAACTCCTGGGGATAAGCAAATCAAACATTTTTTCCAATCTTATCCCGGTATTTACAGCCATTTTCTCCTACTTCCTTCTTTCTGAATCCTTCACTTTACAAAAGATCACCGGGATTGGCCTGGTCATTGGAGGAGTTTACCTTTCAGAACGGACCAGGAAACTCAATTAATTTGCCCTTTTTACACTATCTTTGCCACCCAATTGAATGCATATGATTTTCAGGCCGGAAAAATTAAAGATTAAAGATCAGCGGATGAAACCTTTCATCGATTCTGATGAACTATGGGGGTTTCTCAACACAACACCTGCAACCAAAGAGAAAGTCAGAGACGTTATTGCGAAATCTTTGGATAAAAACCGTTTGACAATCTCAGAAACGGCCATTTTAATCAATGCAACAGACCCGGAATTGATTGAAGAAATCAAGCAGGGAGCCCGTACCCTCAAGGAAAAAGTTTACGGACAACGCATTGTGCTGTTTGCACCTTTATATATCGGCAATCTGTGTACAAATAACTGTGCCTATTGTGGATTCAAAGCCACCAACAAAAAGATTAAACGGGTTACGCTCGACCATGATGACCTGATATCTCAGGTTAAAGCGCTGGAAGACTCAGGTCAGAAGCGCCTTATCCTGGTCTTTGGGGAACATCCTCAATACGATGCCAATTTCATTGCCGACTCAGTCAGAACTGTTTATTCAGTGAAAAGCGGTCCGGGTGAAATCAGGCGGGTTAACATCAATGCAGCTCCCATGGATATAGATGGGTTTCGCATCATCAAAGATTCAAAAATCGGCACGTATCAGATCTTTCAGGAAACCTATCATCAGGAGACCTATGCAAAAGTTCATCTTGGCGGCCAAAAACGAAATTATGACTGGCGGCTTACCGGACTTGACCGTGCACAGGAAGCCGGAATAGACGATGTTGGCATCGGCGCGTTGTTTGGCCTTTACGACTGGAGGTTTGAAGTGCTTGGACTGGTTCGGCATACCAACCATTTTGAAGCTGTTTACAATGTTGGGCCACATACCATTTCATTTCCCAGGATACAGTACGCATCTGAACTGAATATTGATAAATCCCACATGGTCAGCGATGCTGAATTTACCAGACTGGTTGCTATTCTCCGCCTGGCAGTTCCTTACACAGGTCTAATCCTTACCGCCAGGGAGACAGCTGCAATCCGTGATGAGATCATGCAGTTTGGTGTATCACAAATTGATGGTGGAACCAATATTGAGATGGGAGGATATTCCAAGAGAAAGGAAAATGAAGATCAGGATATTGACTTAGAGCAGTTTCAGATCAACGATAACAGGAGCCTGAATGAGATCATGGATGACCTGATTGAACACAAATACATTCCCTCATTCTGTACAGCCTGCTACCGCCTGGGAAGAACAGGCGAGCACTTTATGGAATTTTCGGTTCCCGGTTTTATTAAACGATTCTGTCAGCCAAATGCATTGATGACCTTGGTGGAATACCTGGAAGATTATGCACCGGAAGAGACAAAAATCAAAGGATATCAGCTGGTTCAGGAGAAATTAGCTGAAATCGGAGATGAATCATTTAAAGCCACGCTGACTGATAAGATCAACCAAATTAAGAATGGTCAGCGTGATTTGTATTTTTAAACCCGTAGAACTATGAAAGACCTCAGGATCATAGGTTTATTGATTACCGACCGGATAAAAGAGGCCGGCAGAACACAGGAAGCCCTGACCAAATACGCCCATGTGATTAAATCGCGGCTTGGTTTTCATGAAGTCACCGAGGATGTATGCAGCCGTATCGGCGTTGTCATTCTGCAACTGGCTGGCAGCAGAGAGGAATGTGCCAGACTGGAAGAGGAACTAGGCAAAATTGGCGGACTTGAAATCCAGCGCATGGTATTCACTCTTTAACCCCACTTTCGATGCGTGATCAACATGGCCAGGAATTGAGGAAAGAATTCCGGGAGTTCTTTATGATCTCGTCTTTGCCAGGCATGCGCATAGGCCTTTTTCTCACCCTGATCATGTTCAGTTGCTTTGCCCTGTTCAATGTTCTTGTTTTCCCCAATTCACCGGAACAATTGTATTACAACCGTTTCTGGATCATATCACCCGTCATGGTCCTTTCAATTATCGTGACCTATATCAAACCCCTCCACAAATGGTTGCACCTGGTTTACATCATCCTGAATCTGCTGATCTGCGTGGCAGTGTTTTATGTTGGCATTAATTCTGACCTTTCCAACAAAGGTTCGGAATATTATTATGCCTGGGTGATGCTTGTGATAATCGGGCTTTTCGTATTCTATAAGATGCCATTCCTTACCGTTCTCATCATTGGATTTTTACAGATTGCTGCCTTTACGCTCGCCAACATCCTCAATCACACATTAGCGATGCACCCGTTTTTCTTTTTCAACAACCTTTTCTTTGTTGTTGCCATATATTCCATTGGGTTCATGATGGCCTACATGTTCAAAAACCTCAACCGGAAAAACTTTTTGCATCAAAAAGCCCTCTCCAAAAACAATCTGCAGCTACTGCAAGAGATCAAAGAACGCAAAATGGCCGTGGATGCCTTTCAGCGATCTGAAATTCAGTATCATAATACGCTCGACTCTATCCCTGACTGGATTTATGTTGTTGACAGGGAATTCCGTATCGTCATTATCAATTCAGCCTTAAAAGACGGGCATCTGCACAACGGTGTACCAGTTGATGTCGTTGGAAAATTGATCACCGAAGTTTATCCGTTTATCACCTCAGCAACCCTGGGGGAACTGCAGAATGTGTTCGATCATGGCGCCATGTTGGTAACCGGGCAAAAAATGTCATTCAATCACACGGACGTCTATATGGAAGTCCGTAAAGTTCCGATTTATAAAGACCGCGAAGTCATTCAGGTTATGACCATCCTGCGCGACCGGTCAAAAGAAAAAGAGGTCGAAGAACTGAAACAGAAAAATTCAGAACAAAAAGAGATCATGTTGCGTGAAATCCATCACCGCGTAAAGAACAATCTCGCAATTGTGATCAGCCTTTTAAACCTTCAGCTTCGTAACAACACCGACTCAGATCTGCACCGCATTATCCGCGATATTGAAATGAGGATCCGCTCCATGGCTCTCATTCATGAACATTTATACCGATCGGAAAACCTTGATCGCATCCCTCTGGCCTCATATCTGCATTCACTGGCTACCATCATCACCGGAACCTTCAGCGGAAATCGGATAAACCTGGTAACATCCCTGGAACCAACCGATGTCAGCATTGAAACTGCGCTTCCGGTTGGTCTTATTGCCAATGAATTACTGACGAATGCATTCAAATATGCCTTCCCCAATCAGCAGTTTTGTGAGATACAAGTTCATTTGCATAAAGAAAATAATGAGGTATTCGCACTCAAGATTTCGGATAATGGCGTGGGATTACCAGATTCATTTTCATTGGATTCCGAAAAATCATTGGGGATGTTCATCGTCAAGTTACTGGTTGAGCAACTGGATGGTGAAATTGAAATCTCCCGGCAAAACGGGACATCATTTACCATTCGTTTCAGGAATTTACTGTTAAAAAAACATGATATCCCTTTGAATTAAGCACATGAAAGAGATTTGGATTCTCGGTATTCACATCACCGACAGGGTGATGGAAGTTTCTGCCGTACAGGCGATTCTGACCAAGTTTGGCTGCACCATTAAAACACGGCTTGGGCTTCACGAGGTGAAAGAGGAGTTTTGTTCCCGAAGCGGATTGATCATCCTTGAATTAACCGGGAACAGGGTTGAGTTTGTAAAACTGGAAAACGAATTGTTGAAAATCGACGGATTGGAAGTTAAGAAGATGGTGTTTGAGGAGTAAAGCGTGACACGTGACAAGTGACACGTAACAATTCGTAATTAGACCAGGGTAACCCGGGTTCCTCCATTATCAATGCCCAGCATGGTCGTTTTTGTAATGATGGTATCTTTCCCGGAGTGTTCCACAAAATGAATTGCAGCGCGTACTTTAGGGCCCATGCTCCCATCCGGAAATTGTCCTTCTTCGAGGTATCGCTTGGCTTCCGCAATTGTCATCCGGTCAAGCGCTTTTTCCTGCGGGGTATTATAGTTGATACAAACCTTGGGAACATCTGTCAGGATAAAAAACTTATCTGCGTTGATTTGTGATGCCAGCAGAGCTGAAGCCAGATCTTTATCGATGACGGCATCGATCCCCTGCAATTTATTCGGTTCAACATAATAAACCGGAATTCCACCTCCACCGACAGCAATGGCAATTTGACCGCCCCGGGCGATCGACTCTATCGTTTTTTTATTGATGATCACCAGCGGGGTCGGTGATGCGACAACTTTTCTCCAGCCACGGCCACGGGGATCTTCCTTGAAAACCGAAGTGGTTTCTTTTGCCATTTGGTCAGCCTCCTCTTTCGTATAATATGGC
>JAPLDG010000144.1:0-382 GCA_026391845.1 Bacteroidota bacterium
ATCAGGTGGCTGCTAAACTGGATGGCGATATACCGGTGAAGTTTTTTAAAAATTTCGGAACGGCCATGCTGAGTTTCCATGGCTGGAAAATTGAATTTGTGGGCGCCCGCCGGGAGTCATACCGTCGCAACTCGCGCAAACCCATCGTGGAGGATGGAACCCTTGAGGATGACCAGAACCGCCGCGATTTCACCATCAATGCCATGGCCATCGACCTGACCGAAGGTCAATACGGCCGGTTGATCGATCCTTTCAATGGAATCAGCGATCTCAGGGATAGAATAATCCGCACGCCCATGGATCCGGATGTCACCTTTTCAGATGACCCCTTGCGCATGATGCGCGCGATCAGGTTTGCCACGCAACTTGATTTTTCCATCGA
>JAPLDG010000144.1:412-3457 GCA_026391845.1 Bacteroidota bacterium
AACTTGATTTTTTTTTCTATCCTTCCTGTTTTGAGGCAATAGCAAGAAATGCCGGGCGGATTTCAATCGTTTCGATGGAACGGACTTCTGACGAGTTTAACCTGATCATTCAGGCGAAGTCGCCATCGAAAGGTTTTCTGATGCTGGATGAAACCGGACTTCTGAAAATTATTTTCCCTGAATTCTGCGAACTCAAAGGTTCGGAAATGATAGAAGGGAAAGGTCATAAGGATAATTTTTATCATACCCTGGCTGTTCTTGACAACGTTGCGGCAGTTTCAGATGATCTTTGGCTGAGATGGGCTGCCATTCTGCATGATATTGCCAAGCCGCTGACCAAAAAATTCGTTCAGGGAACAGGATGGACTTTTCATGCACATGAATTCAGGGGAGCTAAAATGGTTCCGCATATCTTCAGGAAACTGAAACTTCCGCTCAATGAAAAGATGCACTTTGTCGAAAAACTGGTATTGCTGCATCTCAGGCCCATCGTACTTGCAGAAGACGTGGTTACAGATTCTGCCGTGCGTCGGCTCCTGTTTGAGGCAGGAGATGATATTGATGACCTGATGCTTCTTTGCAATGCAGATATCACCTCAAAAAATCCGAATAAAGTAAAGCGGTTTATAGCAAATTTCAACATTGTCCGCCAGAAGTTAAAGGAAATCGAAGAAAAGGACCAGTTGCGCAACTGGCAGCCGCCAATCACAGGAGAGGTGATTATGCAAACATTCGGTATAGCCCCGTCAAAACAGGTAGGGATTATCAAAGATGCAATAACCGAGGCAATTCTGGATGGCGAAATTCCCAATAACTTCGAAGCTGCATTTCAACTGATGATCAGAGAGGGAGAAAAGCTCGGACTGGTTCAAATAGCCGGCTGAACCTTTTTTTTATTTTTTGTTACCGGAATTTTATATTTTTGACCCCGATTTATAGTTGGAACAACCATGTTGATTTACCGTTTTAGAATAACATGCGAAGAGCATGATGGATTTCTCAGGGAAATCGAAATTCAGCCGAATCAAACTTTTCTTGATTTTCATCATATGTTGCTGGATTCAAGCGAATTGCTTCATTGTGAGCGGGCTTCCTTTTTTATGACAGACAAAAAGTATAAAAAGGACAAGGAGATTTCACTGAAGGCAGAAAAACGTCAGGTTCGGAAATATGACGAAGATATGGACCAGGTCATCACAGAATCCGTGTCATTGCCATTGATGAAAACCGAGAAACTAAAGAATTATATCGAAGACCCTCATCAGAAGATGATCTATGAGTTCTTTGGCCGGGATATATTTTCGTTTCACCTGGAGTTGTTTAAAATATTTCCATCCGATGAAATCTCATCATTCCCCAGATGTGTCAAGCGTGTTGCCGAATTACCGAAAAAGGCTGAACAGCCTGCTCCGGTTGCAGAAATTCCTGTTGCACCGCGGATGGTGATTCCAAAAGTTCCCCTTCCGAAATTGGAAAATCTGGTAAAATTCGAAGATATCGTTGAGGATGAACTTGAATTGGCGGCTATTGAAAGCGAGCTGGGCGAGCTGATGGAAGAAGCATCAGAAGAGCCGGTATTCGATGGTTCCGAGGGTGATGAAACTGTGAGCGACGATTTTTTATTTGAAGGCCAGGCGGAGAGTGCAGAGGATGAGAAGTTCGAGCACATGGAAGATTATGAGGATATTGAAAGCCTGGATAAACGCTTGTCAGGCTTTGACCATGATACGGATGACTATTGATGATCCTTTGCTTGTTGTAATAGCAGGCCCCACAGCCGTCGGAAAAACAACCCTTTCTATATCCCTTGCCAGCCATTTCAATACGGAAATTATTTCGGCGGATTCGCGGCAGTTTTTCCGTGAAATGCACATTGGAACAGCTGCACCTTCCGAAAAGGAAACTGCCTTGGTGAAGCACCACTTCGTTCATCATTTATCGATCAGGGATGGTTACAATGTTTCGCAGTTTGAAACCGATGCCCTTGCATTGCTTGATGACCTTTTTAAACAACATGCTGTTGTATTGATGGTTGGAGGTTCGGGACTGTACATCCATGCGGTGACAGATGGCATTGATTTGCTGCCTGATCCGGACCCTGAAATTCGTCAACAGTTAAAGGAAACACTGGCTGTTTCAGGAATCGCCGCACTTCAGGATGAACTAACCATGCTTGACCCGGTATATGCCGGGCAGGTCGATCTGAAAAATCCGGCAAGGTTGATGAGGGCGCTTGAAATATGCCGGATGACCGGAGTACCCTATTCGTCCCTTCGAAAACACAAACCGGGACAAAGACCCTTCCGCGTGTTGAAAATGGGATTGGAACTTTCCCGGGAAATTCTCTACTCCCGGATCAACAGCCGGGTGGATGCCATGTTGCAGGCAGGTTTGATCGATGAGGCGCTCGCACTGTATCCATTCCGACAGTTGAATGCGCTCAATACACTGGGATATAAGGAATTGTTCGACTATTTTGAAGGACTGACCTCCCTGGAACAGGCCATTGAAAAAATTAAAATCCACAGCCGTCGTTATGCAAAGCGACAACTGACGTGGTTTAAAAAGGATCCGGATTACAACTGGTTTCAGCCGGATGATTTCAATCGGATGATTTCCCTGATATCTGGTTGAAAAGCAGATGGTATTCAACCAACCCTTCCACCGGAGATGATAAAATTCTGGTAATTTTCTTGACTTCTGACGCTTCCTAATGTTAGTGCTTTGACATTTTCCAAGCAATTGAATTTGAATGACATAAAAGTCAAAATTGTGACTTTTACCGCACTAACGACCATTTTAAGTTCAAACGAAAGTGGGAAGTACAAAGTGCGATGGACGAACGAAAGTGGGAAGGACAAAGTTCGAAGGACGAACAACAAATAGGGCTTAATGCAGTTTTTCACTGCATAAAAGCCAACCGTTGAACTAACCTCAAACGCCGGCTAATAGCGGGTTTTAAACCACGTGGGTATTCAAATATTTATCATGTACAGCCTGATGGAGAAATTAGATGCCGATGACCGGGGCAGCATTAATTGCAGA
>JAPLDG010000066.1 GCA_026391845.1 Bacteroidota bacterium
CGACTACCTGATCAAATTCTCGAAACTGATCCGGCTGATCCTTGAAAATTCCCGCACGGAGACGATTCCCATCGAAAAAGAAATTGAAACATTACAACTATATGTATCGCTGGAAAGCGCCCGTTTCGAAAATCACTTCAAGTGTGTTTTTCACATAGCAGATAATGTTGTTGCACATTCCATCATGATCCCGCCCATGCTTCTGCAACCGTTTATTGAAAATGCCATCTGGCATGGTCTGATGCAGAAAGAGGGTGAAGGAACCATTACCGTTGAAATTAAAATAGAGAACGAGGGACTCCTGAACATCTCAATCACCGATGATGGCATCGGGCGGGCAAAGGCAGTTGAACTAAAAAGTAAGGCGGCCACCCATAAATCGCATGGATTGAAGGTAACCTCCCAGCGAATTGAAATGATGAACAAACTCAATTCTACCGCGGCACACCTCACTATCATCGATTTGAAAGACCAGCATGGCCAGGCCACCGGAACCCGGGTGGAGCTGATTATACCAATTTAAAGGACAATTTCTGCAACTGTTGCCAAAACCCTACCCGTTACCAAATAAATCCTACCGACTGTCAATTACCGCTTTACTTACTTAAGGCTCGATGGTACATTTGTTTCATTAAGATATATTTCCTGACTTCTGACATTTAGTGTGGTATAACGCGAAGTAACAACAGGTACGAATGACGAAGTACAGTTTTACCAGGCGGCTTCATGCATGGCTACATTTCGAATCACTTTTGCACACAGTACAATCATAACGGTCGGGAGACAGCCATTTCCGGAACAAGAGATCAACCTGATCCTTTAAAAACAGACAATAACAGCCTTTTCAGGATCTATCCGAATCCCACAACCCGTAAATTTACGGTTGAGCTGAAAGGCGATGTTGCGTCGGCCCAGGGTCATGTTGCGTCCGGAGCAATTTCTAAAACTGAGAAAATAATCAAACAATAAACGATCATTCAGCCACTCAACCAGCGTAATTCACAAATTTTCATGAATAATTCAGATGAAGAAGCAGAGATTATTTACTTTTGCTTTTTTAATCGTGTTTAAATCTGAAATACCATGAAAACAACATACACAAATCTCTTATTCATAGCATTCATCCTTGGATTCGCACAATGTAAATCACCTGATGTAAAATTATGCTATCCGGTGACAAAGAAAGGAACACAATCTGACAACTATTTCGGCACAAACATTTCCGATCCTTATCGCTGGCTGGAAAATGACACTTCTGCGGAAACAAAGGATTGGGTGAAAACTGAACAAGCTTTTACGGAGGACTATCTGTCGAAGATCCCTTTCAGGCAAAAGATCATGGACCGCTATAAAGAACTTTTGAACTATGATAAGTATTTCGGAGCGTTTAAAGTCGGTGAGTATATCATTTACTCAAAGCAGGAAGGGCTTCAAAATCAATCTGTTTATTATATTCAGAACGGTTTGGAAGGTGAACCAAAGGTGCTGATTGATCCCAATAAATTATCGGATGACGGATCGGTATCCGTTTCACTTGATGGCGTGTCAAATGACAAAAAATACATTGCATACCACGTAAACAAAGGAGGAAGCGACTGGCAAACCATGTATATCATGGAAATCGCCACCCAGAAAAAACTGGATGATCAGCTTGAATGGCTTAAATTTGGAGGCGCGGCCTGGCATGGGTCCGGGTTCTACTACAGTCGCTATGATCAACCGGCGGCCGGTACCGAGCTTTCTGCAAAAAGTGAATTCCAGAAAATCTTCTACCACAAACTTGGTGACAAACAGGAACAGGATCTATTGGTCTTCGAAGACAAGGCACATCCTCAAATGTATTATTCTCCGGCTGTAACCGAAGATGAAAGATATCTTTTTATATACAAAAGCCCCGGAACTGACGGTACTGAAATCATTTACCGGAACCTGACCAACGGACAAAAGGATTTCAAGCTTCTTTTAAAGGGCTATGAATTCAATTACAGCGTTATCAATAATATCGGCGATCAAGTTCTGGTCAACACCAATGATGGGGCCGGGAATTACATGGTCGTGCAGGTAGATCCCAATAACCCGCAAAAAAAGAACTGGAAGCAAATTATTCCGGAAAAACCTGAGAAACTGGAATCTGCATCTATGCTGGGAGGAAAACTTTTTATCAGTTATCTGAAAGATGCCAGTACCAGGATTTACCAATACAAGCCAGATGGAACCTTTGAGCACGAAGTCCTTCTGCCAGCCATAGGGTCCGCATCCGGTATCGGAGGATTTAACAGTGATACATTCGCC
>JAPLDG010000222.1:0-5430 GCA_026391845.1 Bacteroidota bacterium
TACCAATACAGGCACAGGCAGTGTAACTTATACCTACACGCCGGTAAACAATGATATGGTCACTTGTGCCCTGACATCAAGTGCGGCTTTTGTGGGAGGTAATCCGGCAATATCAAACCAGGTGATTATGGGGGTTAATTCATCGCCGGTGATGGTTGCTGATTTCAGCGCTGATAAACTGACACCAGCGAAAAGTGATACAGTCCTTTTTACTGACCTCAGTACTGCTGGAGCCATCTCCTGGAGTTGGAGTTTCGACAGACCGGATGATGTGGTTTACCTGAATGGAACAACCGATCATTCACAAAATCCACAGGTGAAATTCACGGACGGAGGACTTTTTACTGCTGCGCTTGCCACCACCAACGGATGTACCAGTGATACAAGGACCAAAACAGGTTACATTCGGGCTGGAATTCCAGGCCTTTGGTCAGGGAATACTTCAGGCGATTGGTCTGTTTTGTCAAATTGGGATGATTTTCTAGAACCCGATGGCAGTACAGATGTGATCATACCTTCTTCAGCGCTGAATTGGCCCGTATTTGACGGAAACCTGACCCTCGGGGTCAATTGCCGCAGTCTGATCCTCAGCGACCCGACCAGTCAAATGACAATCATCGGGGATTTAACAATTCCATAAACCAGGAATGATGAAGATACAAAATGTCAGGTCATTGTTCGGTCTGTTTTTTCTGATGACATTGGTCATCAGTCTGTTTTTATCTTTGGAACTGCAAGCCCAAAATGCTCCTGTTACCACCCTAACTACCGTTGGAAATGTATATCCCGGGCAGGTTGACCTTCCAATCACTGTGACAAACTTCAACAACATCGGAGCCTGTTCGCTGACTTTCGAATACCAGTATGCCGGATTGCATTTTATGCAGGGGGTTCCAAATTCAATGCTAGACGGCTTTGCTATCGGTGATCATGATTTGGGAAACGGGAAACACCGTGTTACGATGGGATGGTTCGGCTCCGGGGTTTCGCTTCCCAATGGGGAGGCCATTATGATGCTCAAATTTATTTACATCAGCGGAACGACCGCATTGGAGTTTTTCGACAATGGCCCTTCCTGTGAGTACGCTGATGCCAGTTATAATGTGCTGAATGATGTTCCGCAAAATACCTATTACATCAATGGAACCGTTTGTGGAAACATGGACAATCCCGGACCAATTTCCGGCGTTACATCATTGTGCAGGGGACAATCGGGCGTTGGTTACAGTGTAGCGCCTGTTGCAAATGCTACCAGTTACCACTGGACTGTACCTGCAGGAGCTACCATCATGAGCGGTATGAATACCAATGCCATCTCCGTTGATTTTTCACCAACCGCTGTTTCCGGTAACATCACGGTAAATGGGGTAAACCTGTGTGGCAACGGACCTTCCGCGCAGCTGCCAATCACAGTAAATATTTTGCCGGTAGCCAACGCCGGGTCTGATGTTGTAATCGGCTATGGTACAAGTACTACGCTTCATGCAGCCTCCGGTGGTGCAGGATCCTTTAGTTACCAATGGTCACCCGCAACGCTTTTGGTAGATCCAAATCTTCAGAACCCTCAAACCATCAATCTCACGGTTACATCTGTGTTCACGCTACTGGTCACCAATCAGGTTTCCATGTGCACGAATACCGATCAGGTGATTGTTGCCGTCTCCGGCGGCCCACTTAATTTAAACCCTGTCGCTATTCCAAATCCCATCTGCCGGGGAACCTCTTCCCAATTGTTTGCCAATCCAGGTGGTGGTTCGGGCAACTATATCTACACATGGACCTGTAATCCGCCAGGCAGCCCGCCATGGACTTCGAATCAGGCAAATCCGGTGGTTACTCCCGATGCTTCCGGACTATATCAACTTTCGCTTTACGATGGTTTTAGTACCGTTCAGGGATCAACTCCCCTCACTGTTTATCCATTGCCGTCAGCCACCATCCAAGGCGGAGACACCCTTTGCGGCGAAAGCAGTTCAACGGTGCTTACCGTGGATTTGACCGGTGTTCCCCCCTGGACATTTTATTATTCAAATGGTTTAACTACATGGCATGTTACAGGACAAAATACTACTCCGTTTTCAATCATTGCCACGGAGGCCGGAGTTTACAGCATCCTTTCCGTATCCGATGCTCATTGCAACGGAACTACGCTGGGCTCGGCCCTGGTGGCTGTATTTCCCTTTCCCCCTTCACCTGTGATTTCAGTGAACGGAACTGAGATATTTTCCTCCGGATGCTGTGGTAATCAATGGTATAAAGACGGAGCTGTTATCCCGGGTGCAACAGGCTCGGTTTACGAGCCGCTGGTAACCGCACACTATTTTGATATCGTTACGATCAATGGATGCCAGTCTGATACTTCCAATATCATCTATTACTTTATGGCCGGTATTCCACAGCATAGCGCCAACAATTTATCGTTTGATCCAAATCCAGCCACAAATTATATTACTGTCAAATCAAATCCTGCATCTCCTGCTGTGGATGAAGTGAAGATTTTCTCCATTTCGGGCAGACAAGTAGCTTCTTATGTAAGAACACCGCTGATGGATGAAGGAGATATTGTAATGGACATTCAGCAACTCTCCCCAGGGTTGTATTTCCTTTCAATCTCTACGAAATCCGGGAATACTGTGATGAAGTTAATAGTACAATGACAGCATTTGACTAAAAAAAAATCGCTCCTTTCCCGGAAAAGATTTTTATTTTTGGCCTGTTAAAGTTTCCCCTCATGTCTGTACCTCAGAATGCCCTCGACCCGAAGAAGTATTACTTTATCGATACCTCGTTCAACCTGCTGATGAAGCGCCGGATCTATCAGATTCTGCTTATATCCAGTACCTATGATTCATTCATGCTGGAAGAAGATGGACGCATTGATGAAACCATCTTTATGGAGTACGTTTCACTCAACCTTCGGTATCCTCCGCAATTCATTAAGGTAACTTCAGAGGAGGAGGCGTTTGAAGTGCTGGAAGAAAAGCGGATCGAACTGGTTATCTCGATGCTCAACATTGAGAAAACCGACACCTTCGACATTGCCATGCGCATCAAAAAACAGTATCCTCGGATCCCGATCGTGGTACTGACACCTTTCTCCCGGGAGGTAAACCTGAAACTTGCGGAGAAAGACCTGAGCGCTATCGACTATGTTTTTTGCTGGCTGGGCAATGCAGGCATTCTGTTGGCTATCATCAAACTGATTGAGGATAAGATGAATATCGATCAGGATGTTCTTCAGGGTGTTCAAGCCATTCTATTGGTGGAGGACTCTATCAGATTTTACTCATCCTATCTGCCCAACATTTATAAAATTCTGCTCAAACAATCCAAGATTTTCATGGCAGAAGGATTGAATGAGCACAACAAGATGCTGCGCATGCGGGGGCGGACCAAAATTCTGCTGGCAACCAATTATGAAGAGGCTGTTAAAATGTGGGAGAAATATAAAAACAACCTCCTGGGCATTATCACCGACATCTCGTTCATGCGGGCAGGGGAGACAGATAAAACTGCCGGAATTAAATTTGTAGGCAAGGTAAGGGCCGAAGATGAGTATATGCCCGTTCTTTTTCAATCGACTGATATCGAATATGAATCACTGGCCCATGAAATGAAAGTCGGATTTTTGAATAAAAATTCGAAAACATTGAGCATTGAATTGCGGAATTACATCATTGAGTATTTTTCTTTCGGCGATTTCATTTTCATTGATCCCAAGAATGGCCGTGAGATTACCCGGGCTGCCGACCTGAAGTCGCTTCAGGATAAAATTTTTGAAATTCCCGACGATTCACTGCTTTATCATATGCAACGGAACCATTTTTCAAAATGGCTCAATGCCCGCGCTTTGTTCCCGATCGCAGAGATGTTTAAAGAGGTCTCTGTTAACGCCTTTGCAGATGACATGGATGAGGCCAAAAGATACCTGTTCGATGCCATCACCGCTTTCCGGATCAACAAAGCCAAGGGAGTAATTGCAGATTTCGACCGGGACCGGTACGATGAGTACCTGCAATTTGCCCGCATCGGGGAAGGTTCCATTGGCGGAAAAGCCCGCGGACTGGCTTTTCTCGACTCCCTGATCAAACGAAACCGCCTGACAGATCTGTATGATGATGTTGTGATCACCATTCCGCGTACGGTGGTGCTGGGCACCGATATCTTTGATGAATTCATGGAAGAGAACAATCTTTATGAAATTGCCCTTTCCGATCGGACAGACAAAGAGATCCTCACACGCTTTGTCAAATCACGGCTGCCCTTCAGGATTCATGAAGATCTCTACCGCTTCATCTCGTGCATCAACAATCCGATTGCCATCCGATCGTCGAGTTTGCTGGAAGATTCACATTACCAGCCATTTGCCGGAATTTACTCGACCTACATGATCCCGAACATCAAGTTCAACGAACGAGTCATGATCGACAAACTGAGCGAAGCCATCAAGAGTGTTTATGCCTCTGCATATTTCAAGGATAGCAAGTCGTACATGGCAGCTACCCTCAACATGATCGATGAGGAAAAGATGGGCATTGTTTTGCAGGAGGTGACTGGTCGCCAATACGGCAACCGTTTTTACCCTGTTATTTCAGGGGTGGCCCGTTCCATCAATTTTTACCCGATTGCCCCCGAAAAGCCCGCTGATGGCATAGCAAACATTGCATTCGGATTGGGAAAATACATTGTTGACGGCGGAAACGGAATCCGGTTTTCGCCGAAATATCCTAAAAAAATCCTTCAGCTTTCAACCCCGGAAATGGCTCTGAGCGATACCCAGAAGTTCTTTTTTGCACTCGATCTGCGACCGGAAAGCTTTTCGCCAGACACCGACGACACGATAAACCTGATGAAGCTACGCATCAAGGATGCCGAAGAGGATCATGCACTTAAGCTGGTTGCATCCACATTTGATTATGAAAGTCATCAGCTGAAAGACGGGACTCTGGCGGATGGTAAACGAATCATCACCTTTTCCCAATTGCTTAATCACGAAACTTTTCCGCTTGCAGCTATTTTAAAACAGGTTCTTGAAATCGGACAGCGCGAAATGAATAAGCCGGTTGAAATCGAATTTGCTGTCAATCTCGATATGCCCAAAGGGCAGCCGAAAGTATTCAGCCTTTTGCAGATTCGTCCCATCGCCGGCCGCGATGAAAGCATCAACCTCAAGCCAGACGATGTTTGCAATGAAGATACCCTGCTGATATCAAACACTGCACTTGGCAACGGGCTCATCAAAGGGATACATGATTTTGTATATGTTAAACCAGATGTGTTCGATGCCTCGAAGAGTATGGAGATTGCCCTCAGACTCGACAAACTCAACGAAAAATTTCTCAACGAAAAGAAAAATTATGTGCTTGTTGGTCCCGGACGATGGGGATCCAGTGATCCCTGGCTCGGCATTCCCGTAAAATGGCCTCAGAT
>JAPLDG010000222.1:5443-9120 GCA_026391845.1 Bacteroidota bacterium
AGCGCAGCCCGAGTAATTGTCGAATCGGGCCTTGACCACTATCGAATCGATCCCAGTCAGGGGACACACTTTTTTCAGAACCTTACCTCATTCCGGGTGGGCTACTTTACCATCAACCCATTCATCCATGACGGGTTTTATAACCTTGATTTTTTAAACAGTCAACCCGCATATCATGAAGATGAATACATTCGTCACGTACGCTTTGAAAAACCCATGCGCATCGAACTCGACGGGAAAAAGAACTTTGGAGTAGTCTATAAGCCCTAACCTGCCGGCTGTCCACTGCCGACTGCCAACTGCCGACTGCCGACTGCCGACTGCCGACTGCCAACTGCCAACTGCCAACTGCCGACTGCCAACTGCCGACTGCCGACTGCCAACTGCCGACTTAAAACTGTATATATATCGGCATGGCCGAACCAAGACCTTTGAAATACACGATCAGTGTTATCACGGCGATGGAGATGAGCACTTTCCAGGGCCATCCGAGTGGAACCAGCATTTTTTGAAGATTTGAGTAAAGACTTCCGGGGAGAAAATGGAGTACGTATCCGATCGTAATCATCAATAAAACAGGATAATAGGCTGACAGGAAAGTCAGAAAGCCCTGCGGGTAGAAATTTCCGGTGATTTGCGCAAAAACAGCGAAACTTTCTTCCGGTATGTGCATACGGAAAAATACCCAGGCACCGGATACAAATGAAAACGTGAGGATGATGCCTGCCATCCGGTTGATTTTTCTGAGTGGAGCCCCCATCCCTCTTTTCAACCTGCGTGTGGCGTGACTCCAAGACTTCTGAACCGCAAGGGCAAAGCCATGCATCAATCCCCATATCAGGAAATTCCATCCTATGCCATGCCATAAACCACACAGGGTAAAGGTGACCAGAGCCGTGATGTTGAAAATTACGATGTCGGTGCGCAGGTATCTTCGGGAAAACAGATGCTCTTGTTTTATTAATCCGGACAGCCGGAAGGCGAGCGGAAGAAAAATGTAGTCCCTCAACCAGTTTGAGAGGGAGATGTGCCATCGTCTCCAGAATTCACCTATGCTTTCAGATTGGTATGGGAAGTTGAAATTGACCTGGATATTGAATCCCATCCATCGGGCAATCCCGCGAGCCATGTCGGTATAACCGCTGAAATCGCAATAGATCACCAGCGAATAGCCAAGTATTGCGGCCAGGTTCTCCATCCCGGTATAACGTTCCGGGGTGCTGAAAACCTGTGAAACGAGATGGAGGTTCACGTAATCGCCGATCACCATTTTTTTTAAGGCTCCCGACAAGATCAGGTAAAAGCCTGCTGCAACATCTTCCCGTGACAGCCGGAATGGCAGGGACAATTGCGGAAGAAAATTCTTAGCTCGTTCAATCGGCCCCATCTGAACGATAGGGAAAAAGGAGATGTAGGTCATATACTTTACATAAGAACCTTCAGGAATGAGTGCCTGTTTCTTAACATCAATCAGATAACTGAGGTTCGCAAAAGTGTAAAAGGACAGACCCATCGGAAATGCCAATGCCTCAAAAGTCCATCGCCCGGATGCGAAAAGTTCTGAAATTTTGCTGAACCATGGTGTGTATTTGAAAAGAACCAGCATCGCCAGGTTTACAAGTATCCCGGCAAAGAGCAGCATCGTCTGCCGCCGGGGTTTTTCTGCTGCACCCATGGCCATGGCAATCAGATAATTAAGAGTTCCGGATAGCAGGATGACCAGGACAAAAACTCCTGAACATTTATAATAGAACCACAGTGAAAAGAGCAGAATGACCGCTGCACGAAGTCGCGGTGTTTGCCCCAGCAGAATATATGTTAGAAAAAACAGCAGGAAAAACACCATGAAAAAAGCCCCGGTGAAGAAAAGCAGGTTGCCTGGATCATAAAGGAGAGACTGAAATATCCAATCCGGAAAACCCGCGAGGTTGTTTGTGAAGTTTGTCATGGCTGTTTTCCTGATGGATTATTACCTGACCGGAGTGGTCATAAAGTTTCCGTAACTTCCGCGTATGGCCTCCCGGAGCAATGTACCCTGAATGCCATAGCCTTTAGCGGAAAAATGAATGTACCTGCGGTCGGTCATCCCTTTGGCTTTCCATTTCGACATTCCTTCCTTTCCTCCCATAATGGTGTACCAATCCCAGATGGCCATGTTGTTTGTGGCAGCATACACCCGGAGTACATCGCTTACAGTTTCCGCTACAGGATTGGGTTTATAATAAGTGCGTCTTTTTTTTCGATAGGATTTATAGATGCCGGGGGGCGTTGTGAGGATCACGGCAGCTTTATTTCCGGTTTGGCGTATCCGTCGGAAAAGGGAGTTGATGTCAGCCCGGAAAGAATCGGACGTGTAATTTTTCACGCTGTAAGCTTCATTGGTGCCGAGGGAGAAGATCATCAGATCGGGGTGAAGCGCGGCCAGCTGATCCGCAAAGTGTTCTGATTCAAGATAGCTCGAAAACATGGCTCCGTTTACACCAATGGTATGAACGATCACTCCCGGTGTTGCAGATTCGAGGCTCATGCCATAAAAGGTTACCGATTGTTGCGATTCTTTGGTTTGTATTGCCCGGATACGGATTTTTTGCGGTTGGTCGTCGAGAAAAAATGTCGTCTGGCAGGGCTGGCCGACCATAGCGTGAAACCGGATATGCCTGTGGGCAATGGGCGCTTAACGGTGGCATTTCTCCCCGAAATCCACGGGGTATCACAGCGCGTAATATATCCCGCAGGCCCATTCGATTTTGCCAGCCGGTATGGAAACATCATCCCCGGACCGGCATTGCCGAAATCTGATTGGATCCAATCGCGCAGCGGTTGTGTGAAAACTCCCGGCTGAACATGTGAGTCGCCGATGTGTACCACCACAGCTTGCTCCCGGCTGCCTTTTTCGATGCGCTTCAATTTATTGTAAAATGGCAGTAGCGATGCAGTATCTCCTGTGATTTTATTTTCCCCGAGATTCAGAAAAGGGTAGAGCAACTGAAGCGAATCGTACCGTGGCGGAGTTTCCGCGATGAATGTGCTGTCTTGTCCGGCTGACCGGAGCGTGAGGAGCAGGGTGATGGCGACAACAATATATCGAATAATGTTCATATGGCAGGTGCGGAAGATTTTATGATACCCGATGAATCTGATTTTTGGAGATATTGTTCATAGCCTTTCATCAGGAAATCGTACACCAGTGAAGCTATTTTCGAAGCGCCGGCTCCATTGGGATGGGTGTAGTCGTCGCTGCCAAGTTTCGGTTGTCCCTCCACCCACCTTTTCATGCTGTTGGCCCCGCCCATGGCTTCATACAGATTGAAAAAGGCGATATGTCCGTTTGCCGCAACCCGTTGCTGAAGGCGGATGAACTCAGGAAGCCCTGCCGGGGTATGGTATTCACCGGCGATGAGGGCACTGCGGTCGGGCATGCTGATTAACAGAATGGAAATGCCAGGCGATGACTGCTTTACATGCCTGATCACATTCATCATGGCCATTTCGTACCAGTGATAATCTTCCACACCAGGTGTAAATACGTTGAGTCCGTAGTGAAGGATCAGCAGTTTATTGTGTAATATGGTGTTGAACCCGGAAAATATTTCAGCCGGCACAGCGCTTAGGGGAAGTCCCGAATTCCCCCGGAAGGCATAATTGTCGATATACACACCGGGGCCGTTTTCGAAATT
>JAPLDG010000222.1:9156-21547 GCA_026391845.1 Bacteroidota bacterium
ACCATACAATACGCCCGGTTCGATGCTTCTGACACTGATTTCAAAAAGCGAAAAAGCAGAATCACGGAAAACCGTGAAAGACGAAACCGCACTTGCCGGTGTGAGAGAAACGAGGCTGGATGTAGTGTCGGTGATGACTTCCAGCGAGATGATGTTTTTTCCGCCATACAGGATCTCTGCAGAATGAAACAATGCGTTGCCTTTTGCCGATTCATACTTTGTCTCGGCGCCTTCTTCCGAAAGATATACATAACCTGAAATTCCCGGATATGCACCTTCATCATTGCCGGGATGTACAAAGGAAGAGACATGCCAGTTGCTGCTAAAGCTCTGCCTGATTGTCGTCCGGAATCCGGGCAGAGGAGAGGTGACCGGAACAAAACCAATGCCGCTCCCTCCAAACTTCCGCTGCATGTTGCGTCGCAGCGGCTGTGTTACGAGATCGCCTTCAATCATTGAATCACCAAAATAGGCAATGTGGAGCAGGGAATGATCTGTTTGAACCTGCTGTGCCGCCTGGTAAAAAGAATCCAACCCGGTGAACATGCTGGAAATCGTATCATTGTCGGTCAGGAGCGCCTGAAGAGAATCCTCAGAAACGATGGTTGGAACGGTATTATTTGCTGTTGTGTCAGGAATAATGTTAGAAAGACCCGCAGACGCTGGTTTTCCCAGAAATACATGCATGACACTGCCTGAGAGTAAAAGCAGAAAAATGCCGCTTGCCATCAGGATGATCAGCGGTTCAAAATTGCGTTGTTCCATAAAAAGCGGAGAATCCGGAGTATTTAACGGGTCACAAAGGTATTTATTTTTATCCGGGTATCCATTTCGGTCAAGCAAGAAGCTATACGGCTCATTGTTTGAACTTTTATAGCGGCTTTCAATTCAGTACTATTTTACTAAATTTGTCGGAGGCATTTCGTCATTTTACCCCACCCCCGACCCCACCCGAAATAGGGAGGGGAGCGGTGATTATGGCCAGGTGGCAGAATTATGACTTTTCAGCCTACGCTCAATCATAAAACAATAAAATATGTGTGGAATCATAGGGGTTTTTACAGTTCAGGATAACGCAGTCGAATTGCGGCCAACGATATTGGAGATGTCAAAAAAAATCCGGCATCGAGGGCCAGACTGGTCGGGGGTCTATAGTGATGATAAAGTGATTTTTTCGCACGAAAGGCTTGCGATTGTTGATCCGCAATCGGGCGGACAACCCTTGTACAGCAAGGATAAAAAACTGATTCTTGCGGTGAACGGTGAGATATACAACCATCAGGAATTGAGAAAGGAACTGGCTGATTATGAGTTTTTAACGCACTCTGATTGCGAAGTGATCCTGGCTCTTTACCAAAAAAAAGGAGTAGATTTTATTGAAGAGTTGAGCGGAATTTTTGCTTTTGCACTGTATGACAGGGAGAACGATGCCTATCTTATTGCCCGTGACCACATCGGGGTTGTTCCGTTGTACATGGGCTGGGACAAGTCCGGAAATTTTTATGTGGCCTCTGAACTGAAGGCCCTGGAAGGAGTTTGTGACAGATTTGAAGAGTTCCTCCCAGGACATTATCTATACAGCAAAGCCGGTCCGGAATTAATCCAATGGTACAAGCGGGATTGGATGGCTTATGAAAATGTTGAAAATAATTTATCGGATACCGGCGAGTTAAGAACCGCATTGCAGGATGCGGTGCACAGGCAGCTTATGTCGGATGTGCCTTATGGCGTTCTTCTTTCCGGCGGTCTGGATTCCTCCGTCATTTCTGCCATTACGAAAAAGTATGCTGCAAACCGAATTGAAACAGGTGACACGCAGCAGGCTTGGTATCCCCAACTACACTCCTTTGCCATCGGATTGTCAGACTCACCGGATTTGGCAGCTGCACGCAAGGTGGCGGATCATATCGGTTCGGTTCATCACGAAATTAATTTTACCGTTCAGGAAGGCTTGGATGCTGTCAGGGATGTAATTTATCATCTCGAAACCTATGATATTACCACCATCCGTGCGGCAACCCCCATGTATTTGCTGGCGAGGGTCATTAAATCGATGGGGATAAAAATGGTTTTGTCGGGGGAGGGCGCGGATGAAATATTCGGTGGCTATCTCTATTTTCATAAGGCGCCTGATCCGGAGTCATTTCACGAAGAAACGGTCAGGAAGCTAAGCAAACTGCATTTATACGATTGTCTGCGTGCCAATAAATCCCTGGCCGCATGGGGAATTGAAGGGCGTGTGCCGTTTTTGGATAAGGAGTTCATGGATGTAGCCATGCGGTTAAATCCAAAAGATAAGATGGCCGGGAATGGAAAAATAGAAAAATGGATTTTGCGAAAAACATTCGAAGATTATCTGCCTGAAAGCATTGCCTGGCGCCAAAAGGAACAGTTTTCTGACGGTGTAGGCTATACCTGGATCGATACGCTCAAAGCGCTTGCCGGGCAGGTGGTCAGCGATGAACAGTTAGCGAATTCAAAGTTCCGGTTTCCGATTCATCCGCCAATGTCAAAAGAAGAATACCGCTACCGGTCGATATTCCATGAGCTTTTTCCATCCGATGCAGCTGCAACATGTGTTCCTTCGGTAAAATCGGTGGCATGCAGCACTGCCGAAGCGCTGGCATGGGATACCTCCTTTCAGCATTCAAATGATCCCTCGGGGAGAGCGGTTAAAACCGTGCACAACGATGGGTACAAGTAAGTTATTCTACTAAAAATCTGATCCTTGGAACAGGAAGATTATATCAAACGCCAGATTGACCAGCTTGGCCGGGTTCTTGGAAAAATTTTTGCAGACTTGACCGGCCTTCGGACGCAGGGACAAACAGGAGAAGTTCTGGAAGCCGCCGACCATTCGTTAAAATCCGAACTGGGTTTGAATATTGATGAATTGACTTCGATCTCCACAGAAAATTTTATTCCGACTTTGCAGACAGGCAGGAATTTTAACCATGACAGCCTTGATACACTTGCTGATATTTTGTTTCTTCTGGCTGAAGAGCCTGACCATGATGGCTCTGGAAAAGAACACCGGCGAAAATTGTATGACCGGTCGCTGGTAATTTATGAATACCTGGATGCAGTGAGTGGGACCTATTCATTTGACAGGCACTTGAGGATGGAGAAGATCAAAAGCATGAGATAAGGGTTGCAGGCAGTAGTTGGCAGTTGGCAGTTGGCAGTCACGCGCCACGGGTTTTCTTCCTATAAGCAAGGAGTACCACGGATTTATCATAAACACATCAATTTAATAACAGGTTAGGGCATTCGCTGGTGCTATGGCTTAATAATAAACAAGTTGCAAAGGTATTCTTATTTATACTAAACCTAAATTTCCTTGTAAGGTCAATGTATTCAGTACTATAAGGGGGAGGTGTTGATTTTTTTTGTTTATTTTGTTAGAGTTTTAACAAAAAAGCAACTCCGGCATGGTCTGCTTTTTCAGCATCGAAAAAATGATGTGCAACTTCAACTTATTCCCCATGAACAATATCCAATTTATTATCAGGCGATCATGTCTTATTTTGTTTCTTTTAGCGGTTCTCTTTCCGTTTTCAGGATACAGTGAATGCACGCTAAGCGATATTACAGCTTCGCCTGCCAATGCCACCATTTGCCAGGGGAATGTGGTCATTCTTACTTACATGCCTGACACGGCAGGGACAAACTATCGGTGGTACAGGAACGGAACATTGATCCAGGATTCAATCAGGCACCAGCTTGTCGTAAGCCAGCCAGGAACCTATACCATGAAAATATTTCCATGTGCCACTGTATCCAATTCCATTGGTGTTGTAATAAATCCTTTGCCAAATCCGATTGTAACGGGTTCTGCGTCAGTTTGTGCCGGTTCCATGGGTGTAATGTATTCAACTTCACCCCATGCAGGTTATGCTTATTTCTGGACAGTTTCCGGAGGAACCATTGCTTCCGGGCAAAACACAAACCAGATTACGGTAAACTGGGGAAGCGCAGGTGCCGGAACTGTCTCAGTTACGGATACAATTGTTGGCACAGGCTGTTACAAGACTGTGACCAAGGATGTTACTGTCAACCCGATGCCAACACCGGTAAATTTCACTTTTACAACAATAGGGAATCCATGTTTCGGAAATTTTCATTTTGAGACTAGTTCGCCTCCGGTAGCATCAGGATTGACCTACAGTTGGAATTTTGGAGATGCTACATCAGGTTCCGGCAACACAAGTACTGATAGAAATCCGAATCACCGGTTCAATGCTTACGGGAATACCAATCAACAGTTTGAAGTAAGGCTGATTGTCACAACCAGTTTTGGCTGCAAGGATTCAATTACCAAGACAGTCACTGTCACACAACGACCAAATGCCGTATTGCTCAATGATCCACCGTTTTACCAGTGTCTTCCAACACCTGGAAATTTCGAGCTTACTGTGTTTAATTGGTCAACAACACAAGCAACCAATACCGGCTATGAAATTACCTGGGGAGATGGATCGCCAAAAGAAATTTTTGGCAATACCTTTTCTTCAACCATGCACACCTATATTGGCATAGGGTCTTTCTACCTTATCTTTAAAGCTATCGGGCAGAATGGCTGCTATGACTCAACGATATACCTTGTATTCAACGGGAGCAATCCAAAATGGACCATCGGAAATCCAGGAAATCTAACAGGCTGTACCAACGGATCCTCCTGTTATTCATTCCCGATTTCAGACATTGAAGATAATATTTCTACCAGTTACCATTTTGACTTTGGAGATGGTACAATATTAACCTATACACAAGCTGACTTACCAGCCTCGGTCTCTCATTGCTATACACAACCATCGTGTAATCAGCCAAACGCCGCATATAAACTGGTTGCCTTGGCCATTAATCCATGCGATACGAGCAGAACGACCATCGAACCGATCAGGATTTCAGCGCCAACGATTGCTGAATTTACCAATCCTGCCTACGGATGTATAACTGTTCCTGTGACTTTTACCAATACTTCACAAAACAATTGTTATATTACCGGGAGTTTACCCTCATACCGTGCCAACTATAAATGGTATGTTGACGGGGTATTGATACAAAACAATCCTAACGTACTTACCCCGCCGAACCTGGTACACGCTTTTACCTCGACCGGAAATCACAACGTTTGTTTGGTAGGATGGAATGCATGTAATATCAATGAGCATGATTCGATCTGCCACCCGATTTGCATCGATCCGATTCCGTCATCAGCATTTACATTGAGCGCAACCAGCGGTTGTGCCGACTTTGAAGTGACTGTTACGAATAATAACTCTACGACAGAAAATCCATGCGGCACACTTCAGTATACCTGGATCGTTGATAACTATGCAGGTTCAGCTTTGTGTCCGCCAAATTCAAGCCTTTGGCAATTTAAAGCAGGATCCGACCTGCATTCAGCAACACCAACATTTATTTTTACAAATCCCGGCACTTACCGCATAAGTTTGGCTGTATCAAATGCCTGCGGAAGTGTTGCCTCCTCCCAAACCATAACGACCAAGGTGAAACCAACAGTAACTGTTGCAGTGCCTGCAACAATTTGCAGCGGTGAATCGTCTTGTCCTACCGTTACTTATTCGTCCTGTCTGGGTACAATAGAGAGTTATTTGTGGGATTTTACTGGAGGCGTTTCGGCCGATCCGACCATTCAGAACAGCTGTGCGACTTATACTACGGCCAATACGTATCCGATTACTGCCAGCGCTGTAAATGAGTGTGGAACGACAGTCTCGGAGCCGGTAGATCTTGTTGTAAAACCATTACCCATACCGACCATTATTGGGCCTGATCCCGTTTGCTCAACCACTGCGGGTTATATCTATTCAACAGAATCTGGGGCGGGAATAGCAGGTTGGATATGGGCCGTTACAGGAGGAACAATCAATTCGGGTGGTGGAACTTCAACCATTTCTGTCACATGGGGTGCAGCAGGGCCCGGAACTATCAGCGTGAATTATTTATTAAACAATTGTCAGGCAGCTGCACCGACCTTTAAAAATATTATAATAAACCCACGGCCATTACCAACCATCACCGGGATTAACAGCACTTGTGAAGGAACAACAGGTGTGACATATGCAACTGAACCCGGAATGACAGGATATGTATGGAGTATAATTGGTGGAACGATCACTTCTGGCCTTGGTACAGCGCAGATTACCGTGACCTGGACCACATCAGGCAACCAAAAAGTATGTGTTAATTATACCAATGGAAATGGTTGTACGGGCTCAATTCCAACCTGCTATTCGGTTCTTGTCAACCCACTGCCATTGCCGATCATATCCGGAGTTGGCACGGCTTGTTTGAATGATTCAAAAACCTACACTACTGAAACTGGCATGACCAATTATGTCTGGACTGTCTCAACAGGAGGTTCCATCACTTCAGGCGCAGGTACTTCTTCTGTAATTGTGAACTGGACCAGTACCGGAAACCAAACTTTATTTGTGACATATACCAATGGCAACGGGTGTAATCCCTTGCTGCCTTCAACAAAATCAGTAACCGTGAACCCTTTGGCCAATCCAGTGATATCAGGCCCGGACCAGCCCTGTGAAAATTCCACAGTTACTTATACGACGGAAACAGGAATGACAAATTATGTGTGGGAAGTATCAGTAGGAGGAAGCATCACTTCAGGTGCAGGAACTGCTGTAATTACAGTGAATTGGACCAGCGTCGGAACACGATCCGTCAGCGTAAATTACAATTTGAATAACTGTCCTGCACCAACGCCAACTGTTTATCCGGTAACCGTGAATCCCAGGCCAACCCCGACCATCAGCGGGGGAGATGCTTATTGTGCAGGAACTTCGGGGGTAATATATTCAGCAGAAGCAGGCATGAATGGTTATACCTGGTTAATCTCTGCCGGGGGTATCATCACATCCGGATCGGGAACAAACAGCATAGCGGTGAATTGGATTACAACAGGAGCACAGTGGATTTCCGTGAATTATAGTAATTCATTTAATTGCACTGCTTCCTCGGCAACGGTGAAACCAGTTACAGTAAATCCTGTCCCGTCGCCTACCATCACAGGTCCTGCCGCGGTATGTATTAACTCATCCATCAATTATTACACTGAAACGGGAATGACAGAATATACATGGACTGCGCCCGGTGGAGCCATTACTTCCGGGGCGGGAACCAATGTTATAACGGTTACCTGGAATTCACCCAATGTTTATCAGCTGACTGTGACCTATAAAAATATCCACGGATGTCAGGCTGCTGCGCCAGTTTCAAAAACCGTAACCGTAAATTCCCTGCCCAATCCCACTATATCAGGACCAAACGAAGGATGTAAAGGTGTCACTCAAACTTACACTACCCAAGCCGGAATGTCTGATTACAACTGGAGTGTTTCGGCCGGAGGAATGCTTTCCATGGGTCCCTGGACGAACATTGTGACCGTTTTATGGACAACTTCCGGGGCTCAATCGGTCAGTGTTAACTATTCCCAGGCGGGGTGTCCGGCCTCATCTTCCTTTTTGTATGACGTAACGGTGTACGATCCGCCAGTACCCATAATTTCTGGTCCTGCTGATGTCTGTATCGGGGCTCCAGGCATAGTGTATTCAACGGAATCCGGCATGACGGAATATAGTTGGTCAATTATCGGAGGGGTTTTCTTGTCAGGAGAATCAACAAGCAGTGTGAATGTATCATGGAACACTACAGGCACCAGAACCATTTGTGTGAATTACACGAATAGTCATGGATGTGCTGCAGCCAGTCCGACCTGCTATTCGGTTACGGTAAATCCATTGCCCGCTCCGACTATAAGCGGCCCGCTTACACCTTGTGCAGGATCCACCGGAAACGGCTATTCAACGCAAACTGGAATGGCAGGGTATAACTGGCTCATTTCCTCCGGTGGTTTGATTACCGGTGGAGTTGGAACCAATGCAATTACTGTTGACTGGACCACAGATGGTTTAAAAACGGTTTCAGTCAATTACACAAATTCATTTTCATGTACCCTGCCATCGGCTTATTCAATTGATGTAAATGTAATTCCCATCCCGGTCGGGAGTGCCACTCCGAGTTCTTTGATGGTTTGCAATAACCAATCGTTTACCATTGCGTTGAATTCGGATCAGGGTAATGCTACTACCTATTCCTGGTCGGCTTCATTTCCTACCACACTCGTTGGGATTTCAAACGGTAATGGCAGTCCTGTCTCAACCAGCTATAAGAATATCGGCAATACACCTGAAGTTGTTCGTTTTACCGTCATTCCGACCTTTAACGGATGCACGGGCAGTCCTTTTTATTGCGATGTTACAGTTAACCCGGTTCCCCAGGTCGCAAATACGATACTGACACAAACAATTTCATCAGGGAGCTCAACTTCAACTGTTGTTCTTACTTCAACAGCTTCTGGCGGAACAACTGGTTTTTCCTGGACTGGAATTAATTCGCCAAATCCACCACCTTCAATTCCGACCTATATTTCTCCCGGAACCGGTGATTTACCGGTTCAACCCCTGACCAATGTCACATTCAGCCCGGCTACTCTTACTTATACCATTACGCCAACCATCAATGGATGCAGCGGTCCTTCCAAAGATTATGTGATCACGGTAAATCCCTCGCCTGATCTGAGTATCACCCCGGCTTCTCAGACACGTTGTTCGGGTCTGTCATCAGACCCTGTATTGCTCAATTCCAATGTAAACGGTACTACTTTTTCGTGGAGTGCAACGACGATTCCTTCCGGGGTGATAGTTCCCATCCCATCCGGTACAGGCAATGTCATTCCCTCCCAGGCATTCATCAATAACAGCTATATACAAGGAACCATCATCTACACGGTGACTCCATCTTTAAACGGGATTCCGGGAGCTCCTCTTACATGCGAAATTATCATCAATCCTAAACCCGATGTAATCTTCAGCCCGCCACAACAAACGCTGTGTACAGGAGATCCTTCCACGATAATCAACCTTACCTCGCATGTGTCAGGAACAACATTCGGATGGAAGGCACGATCTTTTGGTCCTATTGTTTCAGGGAGCTTTGCCCAGTCAGGCAGCGGAGATATTCCGGTTCAGCACATTCTCAACACAGGATTGGTTCCCGGAACAGTTACCTATGCAATCGGCCCGCTTGCGGCATGCCCGGGTGATTCAGTTTATTATACGATAACGGTGAACCCCAGACCTGCTGTTACGGCAACTCCGGCAACCCAGGAAAAATGTTCAGGAACAGCCACAGAAGAGGTGGTTCTTTCGTCAACAATCGCTACTGCTACCTTTCATTGGTATGCGCAGGCTTCTTCCATCAATATTGCCGGATTCGCCACTTCAGGAACGGGAAATATCCTGCCTCAATCCATCTCGACCACAGAATTGGTTCCGGGGACGGTTACCTATTATATTTTTGCCACTTCTCATTTTGGACAAAACTGCAATGGAGACACCATCATTCATGTGGTGACGGTTAATCCGCGGCCAGTGATGACGAGTATTCCCACATCTCAGACTATCTGCTCAGGTAATGCGACCCAGCAAATCAATTTTTCTTCCAATATCATAACGGGAACGAATTATACATGGGTTGCTGATGCAACAGGTTCAATCCAGGGATATACCCCTTCCGGCGCGATTGATCATATCCCGTCTCAAACGGCAATTGTCAACTCTTCCAATTTTCCTGAGGATTTAACCTATACGATCACTCCATGGGCTAATTTGTGCGACGGAACCCCTGTGACGGCAATAATAGAGGTGCTTCCTGTTCCAGACATTTTAAATGTTTCAACGTCAGAACAACTGTGTTCCGGTGACCTGACAACAGGTGTCACATTCATCTCAAGTGTGGCTGGTGCTGATTTCAAGTGGAGAGCAACGAATGTATCTACAGTTACCCCTCCATTGTCTGGATTCCCGTTAAGCGGATACGGTGACCTTCCTGTTATGGCGATTACAAATAATTCCCATGAAACAGGTACCATTATTTACCAGATTTTTCCATTCATTTTAAGAACAGCTACCGATACTTGTTTTGGCTTGCCATTTACCTTTACATTCACAATTTTTCCGATTCCAGATGTGGTTTCTGTTCCATCCTCTCCCCAGACAATCTGTTCAGGAATTCCTCCTTCCTCTGAAGTTGTTCTGACATCAAATGTTTCCAATACAACATTCATGTGGGTTGCGTTGACTCCACCTCCGGAATTATCCAGTTTTATTGTGACCGGAACAGGGAATATTCCCGCCCAAGTAATTTACAATACTGCAAATGTCCAGAAAGCGTTGGTATACACAATAACCCCGACGGCGAATGGATGCCCGGGGCCTTCAGTAGAATATACCATACTTGTCAATCCACTTCCGATCATACTTTTTACACCACCAGGACAAGTGACCTGTTCCGGTGAGCAAACAGAGCAAGTTGATATTACTTCATCTGTTGAGGGAACTACATATACATGGACAGCATCCTCAGTTCCGGGGGTTACAGGGTTTATTACCAGCGGATCAGGCCCGGTCATACCACCTCAAACAATTTATAATCTGAACGATATTCTGTGCCAGGTCGTTTACACCATTGTACCAGCGGCCAGTAATTGCAGTGGGCTCGTACTTCACTATTACGTCGACGTAAGCCCGCTGCCTTCCGTGACCAACAGCCCGATGAGCGACACAATTTGCTCGGGTGGAATATCGGTGCCGGTAACCCTGACTTCCAATGTTTCAGGAGCCAGTTTCAGCTGGATTGCAAACCCGGGACCCGGTATCACAGGAGCTACAGCCAGTGGTTCAAATTTCATTCCCGCCCAAACACTTTATAATGCATATAATATTCCTGGATATGTGGATTATGTGATAACACCAATTTCACATCTCGGGAAAGAATGTACGGGAAGTATTGTGAATTACCGTATCATAGTAAGACCTGAGCCTCACCTGACTAACACTGTTTGGTTACAGGAAACTTGTTCCGGCGAACTTACCGATGAAGTTATTCTTATGTCTGATGTAACCGGAACGATTTTTCAGTGGACTTCTGTTCCTTCCTCCGGCGTATTGGGTAGTATTCCTGCCGGCACCGGGAATATCCCCCCTCATTCGTTGACGACATCTGATCCCGGCGGGGGAACCGTAACCTATACCATCATACCCACCATCGGCAACTGCCAGGGAACCATCCGGGATTATGTATTCCATGTTAACCCTACGCCGGAGATCACCAATACGATATTGGATTATGAGATCTGTTCTGGTGAGAGTGCCAGCATCGCCTTGTTATCGAACATGCCTGGTGTTGAGTTCTCGTGGACAGCCACGGTTGCATCAGGCTTTATTAACGGGTTCACGCCGATCGGGATCAATGACACCATCCTCGATATCCTGACCAATACCGGGACAACTCCCGGCGTTGTTGCCTATCGGGTTGTACCAACCCTGAATGGGTGTTCGGGTAGTCCGGTGTTTTTCTTCGTTACTGTAAATGCTCCTCCTTCAGCCGATTACACGTATTCCAACATTGTTTGCCTGGGGGAAACTACTCACTTTTACGATGCCTCCACCGCCAATTCCCAGGGGGGTATAACCTGGCAATGGAATTTTGATGATCTTTCTTCCGGTGCAAATAATACATCAACTTTGCAGAACCCTGTTCATGTTTTCAATTCAGCCGGTTCCTATCATGTGAGGCTGGTAGTTACCAATGCAAATAATTGCAGGGATACCATCATCCGGATCCTTTACTTTAATCCTGTTCCAGTGCCTGATTTTGCTTACAGCGGTCAATGCTATGGGCAAACTACTCAATTTACCGATCAGTCAACTGTTTTAATTGGCTCACTGGTAAGGTGGGAGTGGAATTTTGGTGATCCCGGAACAGGGCTGATGAACACTTCCCTGATGCAAAATCCGACGCATGTGTTCTCTGCTTCTGGTACCTATTCAGTTTCACTCACTGTTTCAAATGATTTGCTGTGTTCAAAAACAATCGTCAAAACCGTTGTCATCTCACCTGTTCCTGTTGCGAATTTTTCAGTGACCGAGCATTGCACGGGGGATATAACCGTTTTCAAAGACTTGTCAAACGCTACATCTTCTCCGATTATTCAATGGGATTGGAATTTTGGTGATAACAACACGCTTGCCTATACGGTTTACCGTGATTCGGTGAACCATCTCTATACAAATCCCGGTCAGTACAACGTAACCCTGACTGTGCAAGATGGAAATGGTTGCTCTCATTTCCTCACCAAGGTTGTTCATGTTCTGCCTCCTCCTTCGGCGATGTTCCAATTCAGTCCGGCATGTGCCAGTCAGATAACCTATTTTACAGATTATTCAAATGGTTCCGGCAGCGCAATTCAAGCATGGTCATGGAACTTCGGCGATCCTGCTTCGTC
>JAPLDG010000222.1:21577-34948 GCA_026391845.1 Bacteroidota bacterium
GCGTTTCCACTTCCAGCGGATGTTTAAACTGCATTAATCAGACTATTACGGTAAACCCCGGTCCGGTGGCAGACTTTACAGCCGATACCGTTTGCAAAGATTCTCCGACACATTTTGTGAATCTTTCCTATTGCCTCGACGATGTCATCGCATCCTGGCAATGGGATTTTGGCGATGGTTCACCAACATCGTCGATTCAGTGGCCGGTTCACACCTATACGACAGCCGGGACTTTTAATGTGTCGCTGATTGTGACTACCCAACTTGGATGCATTTCAAACATCGTAAAACCCGTGACCGTACATGAGCAGCCTGTTGCTGATTTTTCGTGGAATCAACCTGGCGAACAAACTTGTTTTATTTCTGGCGTAGCTACTCAGTTTACTGATTTATCAACCATAACAGGGGGGAATCTGCTTGCAACCTGGCTGTGGGATTTTGGTGATGGAAGTTACGGGAATACCCAGAATCCTCAACATCAATATTCATATGCAGGAACTTACCATGTTACGCTCACTGTTTATGATGTAAATGGTTGTCATAATTCAATCATCAAACAGGTAATTCTAAGTGCTAAGCCCATTGCCAGTTTCAACTATGCGATCAGCAATTGTGATCTTGTTTGTTTTACCGATGCTTCCATTGGCCCGGGGAGCGGGGCCCTTACCTGGTTCTGGGATTTCGGCGATCCTGCATCTGGTGTTCAAAATTTTTCGACACAACAAAATCCATGTCATCAATACTTCACGCCAGCCGCGCAAACCTATTCTGTGAGGCTGATTGTGGCCAATGCCAATGGATGTTCAGATACATTGGATATACCTGTTATAATTAGCAAACCATTACCGGATTTTTCAACATTAAACCCACCCTGTCAGGGTGTGGCAACCGAGTTTCACGATCTTTCTGTTTCTGCCGGAAATTTCATTTCGGCGTGGAGCTGGGATTTTGGCGACCCGGCTTCTTTATCAAATACATCTACGGTTCAAAACCCCATTCATATTTACAGTGGAGTTGGAACATTTTATGTAACCCTTACGGTCACAAATGGCAACGGTTGCTTCTCTATGGTTGGCAAGCCTGTGATAGTCTCCTATCCACCTGAGGCCAATTGGGATTTTGACCGGCCTAATTGCTTTCCCGAACCAACGCAGTTTCGGGATATATCACACGCCCAGGGTTCAATTCCTATCGTATCATGGGATTGGGATTTTGGCGATGGATCAGCTCATGCTACGATCAAGGACCCCATTCATTCCTATGCCTTGGAAGGAACTTACCCTGTAACTTTAACCGTTAAAAACGAAAAGGGTTGTGAGAATTATTTTGCGAAATCATTTTACAACTACCGGGGACCTGTGGCATCATTAACCGCTGATCCAGTATTAAAATGCATGAAAGAGATCGTTTATTTCGTTGATCACTCCACTGTTTCATTTGGAAATATTGTTTCATGGGATTGGGATTTTGGCGATTTTACCACCCACTCGAACCTGCAGAATCCCAGCCACGTATATGCCAGTTCAGGAACCTTCAGCGTTAAGCTGGTCATAACCGATGAGCGAGGTTGTTCTGATTCAATCGTCGAGTCAGTCGTTATAAAGGACCTGCCACTTGCTGATTTTCATGCGGATACTGCATGTATTGGAAATTTAACACATTTTACCGGACTGACTTCCGGTGCTAACCTGTCGTGGCTTTGGGATTTTGGTGAACCATCTTCAGGGGTTTTTAATATATCCAGCGTTCAAAATCCTGAACACCAATATGATAGTCCGGGAGAATTTTTTGTTCGTTTAACAATTACCGATAATAATTCATGTCGCAAGGATACAGTAAAAAAGGTGACAGTTGTTCCACTTCCCATCGTGAACTTCAGTCACTCAAGTCCATGCTCAGGCGAAATGGTTTATTTTACGGATGAGTCAATCATATATCAGGGAGCGATATCGATATGGAAATGGAATTTTGGAGATGGCACAGGAGACTATTTCGGGCAAAACCCGACGCATATCTTTGCCAATCCCGGAACATATTCTGTGACCCTTATCATTGCATCAACCGGAAATTGCCCCTCTGCTGCGAAAACCAAACAAGTCGTGATTCATGCCGCACCCATTGTGAATTTTGCTGCTTCGTCGGTATGTGTCGGACCCGTTCAGTTTACTGATATGACTGATCAGAATGGAGGTACAACCTTGATCTCCTGGGATTGGGATTTCGGAGACCCTTTGTCAGCATTGAACAATACTTCACAATTGAGAAATCCGATTCATGTTTTCACTGTATCAGGAACATACGATGTAACCCTGATCGTTTCCAATACCAACGGATGCCTGGATACATTGGTATCACAGGTTGTCATACAACCCCTGCCGGGTGTTGATTTTGCAATTGGATCCTCTTGCGCTTCGGATACTACCTGTTTTTTGATCGACCCAGCTATAACAAATGCAGGGGCGATAACATCCTATGCCTGGGATTTGGATGGCGACGGTTCGGTTGATTCATATCTGCAAAACCCGTGTCATGTTTATCCAAATCCGGGAATTGTCAATGTGACTTTAACCGTAACAGATACCAGTGGTTGTAAAAATAATAAAGTACATACGGTCAATGTAAAACCCCGACCAGTTGCAGATTTCAGCACTGCAGGGGCAAATTGCTCCAATGATTCTGTGCAGTTTATCAACTCTTCGACCTGTTCGTATGGCTATGTTACGCAATGGATATGGCATTTTGGAGATGGCACACCAGATATGGTGGTTAATTTTCCGGGAAATCCGAATGTATCCCATAAGTATAGTGGACCGGGGCCATTCAATGTTAAGTTAACTGTTTTAAGTTCGATGGGTTGTGAGAATTTTAAGTTCCAAACACTGAATCTTGAACCATCCCCCCTGCCAATGTTTAATTATTCCGAATCCTGTAAATCTGCGACAGTTCAATTCACTGATCTTTCATCTTCAAACGGAGGAGGATTGCTTACATCCTGGGAGTGGGATTTCGGAGATCCGGGTTCACTGGCTAACAATACATCAATTCTGCAAAATCCTGCTCATGTCTTTGCTAACGTGGGAATCTATCAGGTTAAGCTAATGGTAACGAGTACAAATGGGTGTAAGAATGATACAACGATCATTGTAACGGTAAAACCACTTCCGGATGTGGATTTTTCCTGGGAGGGATCCTGTATCAATCAACTGACGCAGTTTTCGGTTGATCCTGTTGTTACAAATATCGCAACAACTCAGAGTTATTATTGGACATTTGGCGATGGAGGAACTTCTATTCAGCAGAACCCATCCCACCCTTACCTGAATATTGGTAATTTTAATGTAACGCTCGCTATCACAGATACGAGCGGGTGTTCAAACCGTAAATCGCACCAAATCAATATAGTCCCGTCCCCACAGGCCTTTTTCTCAAATACAGGCAACACCTGTTTGAACGATAGTGTAGCATTTACAAATCTATCTACAACAACGTTTGGTTATATCCGGAAATGGGAGTGGGATTTTGGGAATGGTTCACCCCTGAAAGTTATTCATTTCCCCAATAACCCGGATGTTAAGATGAGATATGACCTTCCCGGAACATATACGGTTACGCTGACAGTTACAAATTCTGCAGGATGTTACCACACCTATAGCCAAGTTGTAACGATCATCCCTGCTCCTGTTGCCAATTTCCATTACGCAGACACATGTGCAAACACATTAGTCCATTTTACAGACGCATCATTTTCGAACGGAACCGGCAATATCGTTTCGTGGAGATGGAGCTTTGGAGATCCCGGCTCTGGAATTGATAATATATCCACATTGCGGAATCCGACCCACATCTTTACAGATGGAAATGCATCTTACCAGGTCAGACTGATCGTTGATAATTTTAATAACTGCATTGATACGATCATCAAACCAGTATTTATAAGGTCTGCCCCTCCAATTGATTACACAGTTGATCCAACATGTCTCAGCGAATTGGTGAATTTTTCCGCAAACCCGGTTGTCATGCCACCAGCGGGTATTGCAAACTGGGATTGGGATTTTGGAGATGGATATCACTCCACAAACCCTGGAACCGCTTCTCATCTATATATGGCAGCCGGAACGTATCAGACAATTCTAACAATAATCGATACAAACGGATGCAGCAGTTCCCTGACAAAAACGGAGAATGTATTCTCATCGCCTGTCTCAGTCTTTAGTTCCTATGGGTTTTCCCGGGTATATTGACAAATGGATATGGAAATGGGGTGATGGTACAACAACCACTATTCAACATCCAGACAGCCCGAACGTCAGCCATCTATTTCCTGTTGGGGTCTATCATTTTAACGTCGGACTTTCCGTGATCTCAAGCTTTGGCTGTAAGGATTCCATTTCGAAAGCTGTTAATCTCATGCCCAGGCCTACTGCTGCATTTGAAGTTATGCCGGGTACGCTTACCTGTGAAAACCAGTCTGTACAATTTAATGATCTGGGATCAACAACACCTCCAATGCCCAAAGGCCTCTGCACATATTTTCAAGCTCAGGAACATACCAGGTTACACTGATTGTAAATAATGGGAGCTCATGCAGGGATACACTGGAATTGCCTGTCGTCATAACAGCTGGTCCTGTTGCTTTGTTTACTTCTACTATAACAGGATGCGACACTGCTCACTTTTCAAATCAATCCACAACCCCAATCGGTACCAACATTATTTCGTATTCCTGGAATTTTGGTGATGGAAGCTCCTCTTTTGCGTCATCCCCGGTACACATTTACATAAACTATGGAACCTTTGAAGTGAAGTTGAAGATTGTAAATTCCAACGGCTGCGTTGATTCTGTGTTACAACAGATAACCATTACGCCAAAACCAGTGGCTGATTTTTCCATTTCTCCATTAAGGTGCACAGGCAGCCCGGTCAACTTTACAGATCAATCATTTATGCCTGCAGGTTTCCTGGGGTCTATTACAAATTGGTTTTGGGATTTCGGTGATGGTAATACATCTACATTGCCAAACCCCACTCATGTTTTTTCTGGCACATCCACAACCTATAGTGTAAGGTTAACGGTAACCGCAACAACTGGTTGCAAAGGATTTAATGAAAAGCTCATAACGTTTGTCCCATCACCTGTTGCCGACTTTACCGAATCAGGCGCTTTGTGCCAAAATCAAATGGTTCAGTTTGATGATTTATCGCAGCCCAATGGTGGAGGCTCCTTGCTATCCTGGAGTTGGAACTTCGGCGACCCGTTGTCGGGTGCCAGTAATACATCGACTCAGCAAAATCCGGCCCATCTGTTTTCAGGTACAGGTCCATACCCCATTATGCTCATTGTTACCAATTCGACTGGGTGCTCTGATACCTTGCTCCCCATGCCAACTGTATCATTGGCGGCCAGGCCGGTGGCTGATTTTACAACATCAGCCACAAGATGCGACACAGTCAGCTTTACAGATAATTCAACGACACCAGCAGGCACCACCTTGACTTCATATTTGTGGAATTTCGGGGATGGCGGCTTCTCTACACAAACCTCACCTTCCCATATCTATACAACTTATGGAACCTTTTCTGTCAAGTTGAAAATTGTTAATTCAAATGGATGTGCTGATTCTGTAGTGCAGCAGGTAACGGTTAACCCAAAGCCGGTTGCAGATTTTTCTTTTCCTCCTGTAAGATGCACAGGTAGCTCGGTTAGCTTTACAGACCATTCATTTTTACCGCCAGGATTCACAGGTTACATTTCTGGTTGGCTTTGGAATTTTGGCGATGGCACTACTTCACCGTTACAAAGCCCCTCCCATGTTTTTCCGGTTACAGCCAACACATATTTGGTCAGGTTGACAGTAACTTCAACCACCGGATGTATAGGTTTCAACGAAAAAACTGTTACACTTGTACCATCTCCAGTTGCAAACTTCACTGAATCAAGCCCTTTATGCCAAAATCAATCAGTACAGTTTTCTGATTTATCGCAGGAAAATGGCGGCGGCAACATCCAGCGCTGGAACTGGAATTTCGGTGATCCGCTTTCAGGTGCCTACAACACTTCCACGATCCAAAACCCGACACATTCATTCTCCGGCACTGGATCATTCAACATCTCCCTGATTGTCACCAATGCCAACGGATGCAAGGATACCCTGCTGCCAATACCACAGATAACATTGAATGCCAGGCCATTATCCAATTTCAAGGCGGATACGGTATGCCAGGGCAGCCTCACAACCTTTACCGATCTGTCTATCCCAAATTCCGGGACGATCATTGCCCGATTATGGGATTTCGGGAATGGCCAAACTTCAACAGCGCCCAACCCGACCAATCTGTATGCAACCTCCGGTGTTTTTATTGTAAAACTCACCGTTACCAATACCAACGGGTGTGCAAAAGATACCACGAAGCAAATATTGGTGCTGGGTAAACCTGTTTCGGCATTCACAAATTCCGCTTCTAATTGCGCTGGCGACTCAGTGCAGTTTGTAGATTTATCTTACACCCCTCATGGATGGTTGCAGGAATGGACCTGGGATTTCGGTGCCGGAACCATTGTCGGACCCATTGTTTTCCCGACCAACAAACCTCGGACGGATGCACCGCTGAACATATCAGCCAGGTTCAGATCGGATTCCGCCCACTTGCTAATTTCATCGCCGGCAATGGCTCTTGTGCAAATTCTCCCGTTCAGTTTACCGATATGTCTCAGCTGAATGGCGGACCACCCATCACGAATTGGAACTGGAATTTCGGAGATCCATCTTCCGGGGCAAATAACACTTCAACCGCACAGCATCCTATGCATTTATTCAGCACCGGAGGCAGCTTCACCGTGCACCTCATGGTTACAAATGCTTATGGGTGTATAGACAGCCTTCCGGGGGGGAAAGCGGTTATTGTTCAGCCAACTCCGGTTGCTGGTTTCTCTTTTGAAGGTTCCTGTATTCAAAGTCCTATCCAGTTCACAGATGAATCGACCACATCTTCGGGAACCATCGTTGCCAGAGCCTGGAACTTCGGGGATCCTTCAAGTGGAGTTAATAACACCTCGACACTGGCTAATCCAGTGCATACATTCAATATAGCAGGAACCTACTGGGTTTCGCTCCGTGTCACCAACTCAAATCAATGTTTCAGAGATACCACCATCATGGTTATCACCAATCCGAAACCAATTGCAGATTTTCAGTATTCGGCTGTATGTGAGCATGATCCGACAACGTTTACCGACCTTTCAATCGCGCCAAACAGCACAGTTAAATCCTGGTTATGGGACTTTGGCGACGGGGGAACCGACAATATTCAGAATCCATCTCATGAATACCTGACTGCAGGAACCTATCTTGTAAAACTGGTCGTAACAAATCTTGATAATTGTACAGACTCGGTGACCAAGCAAGTGGTTGTCAGATATAAACCATTGGCAGATTTCAATTATCTGAGCTATTATTGTCCGGCTAACAAAGTTGATTTTCAAGATTCTTCACACGCTTATGGAGGAGCTTCAATTACCAGCAGGTTGTGGACTTTTGAACCTGGATTTACTTCCGGCATTCAGAATCCTTCTCACTATTTTTCAAACGACAATACATCCTACCAGGTCTCTTTGATGGTTACTGATAATTTCGGATGCAAAGACACCATCGTGAACAATGTGGATGTGATATCCGGATTCGATCTGACATTTAATTATGATACTGCATGTTACGGTACTTCGACCCGTTTTAAGGCAGTAAACCTTGCAGCAGGGGATACGCTGCTTACGCTTAGCTGGGATTTCGGTGATCCGGATTCACCCCTGAATCATTCAAATATCTATGAACCCGAGCATCAGTTTACCAGAACAGGTACGTTCATTGTATGGCTAAAAGCATGGAATTCAAATAATTGTGTAGATAGTGTTTACCGTATGGTTGATGTAAAAAAGCTGACAGAACCCGATTTTGTTTTCCAAACGACCGTGTGCAACGATACGGTACGGTTCCAGGACAAGTCGAAACCTGGTTTCGGAACGATCACCAGCTGGAAATGGATATGGGGAGATGGCACTTCGTCCTCATTTACTCCACCGCAAACGGGGGATACGGTTCACAAGTTTTCTTTCGAAGGTACATATGCCGTCAAACTGATCGTGACCAACTCGCACGGATGTGTTGACTCCATAGAGAAAAACGTGACTGTGACCTGTATTACCGCGGCATTTACGCAGGTAAATTCCTTTAATTGCTCCAGTGATTCCATTGCTTTTCATGATTTATCCACTCCGGTGAATAAAATTACCAGCTGGCATTGGGATTTCGGAGGTCCGACCCTCGATTACGCTTCATTCCGTGATACAGTTAAGTATAAGTTTGCTCCTGGCTCATACCTGGTTTCACTTACCGTTAAAACCCTCTCTGGTGGGGTGGTTGTGTCATCGTTGCATAGCCTGAACATTATGGTATCCGCTGCGCCAGTTGCAAATTTCAATTCAAATACGGTGTGCTTTGGCGATTCAACCCGTTATAATGATTTGTCGCAAGACAACCAGGTTCCAATTATTGAAAGGAAGTGGTATTTTGGGGATGGCAGTTCTGCATCCTATCCTGATTCCATTGTCAATCCTGTGCATAAATACCAGCAGCCGGGTGTTTTCAACAATAAATTTCTCATCAGAAATACGATCGGATGCCGCGATTCAATCATCAAACAGGTGATTGTCCATAAATTGCCTGTTGCAAAATTCACCAGCTCTCCGCCTTGTCAGCGGTATGATATTGAATTCACGGATGGTTCCAAAATAGGAGATACTGCAATTGCGAAATGGTGGTGGTATTTTAATGATCCTCAAAATCAAAATGATACATTGAAAAACAACTCCGTAACCAATCGTTATGATTCGGCTGGCATCTATCCGGTTTACTTCAAAGTGATGGATAAAAACGGGTGTGCTGACGATTCCCTGTATTCCGGTTTCGAAATCAAACAATCACCTGTTGCTGCTTTTACCATAACCGATAATGTGGATGGAATGCCGGGGAAAATCAGACTGAACAATGAATCAATCGGGGCCAGGGAGAATGCTTACCGGTGGGACTACCAGACCGGAACTTCTACCGGTAACCCAAGTCCTGTGGTAACTTATAAGTATGATAACCTGGTTTATACGATCAATCTGGTTGTCTGGAATGATGATAATTGTTACGACACAACCTGGTTGAACTATGAGTTCAAATTTGATAATTTGTATGTTCCCAATGCATTTGCACCTGATAATGTAGTGTTGGGTGTTAGAATGTTCAAGCCTAAAGGAATGAACCTGAGCGAGTATCATGCAATGGTATTTGATAAATGGGGCCACATGGTTTGGGAATCCCAACTGCTTACAGATGATGGCACAGGAATGCCTGTTGAGGGCTGGGACGGCACTTTCGAAGGCAAGCCGATGCCTCAGGACGTCTATATGTGGAAGATCAGCGCAACCTTCTCCAACGGAAAGGTCTGGGAAGGATCTACCGCAGGATCCGGCAGTACCACTACCATGGGAACCGTTACATTAATCAGATAAACAGGAGGACCGGCTATGAAAACAATGATGAAAAATTTCCTGTTGCTGTTGATGGTTCTGGTCTCGGTGGCGCTGAACGGTCAGGATCCGAACTACACACAGTTTTTTAACAACCCTCAGTACTACAATCCGGCATATTCGGGTCTGTACACAGGGGTGAGGGCGGGTTTTTCCTTCCGTGATCAATGGCCCGCCCTTCCTTACGATTTTCAGGCATACAATTTTGAAGCTGATATGGGCGACAGAAATTTACCCGGATCAGGGGGTCTTGGATTGTTTTTAAACACCAACAATGAAGGGATCGGATTTATTAAAAACATCAATCTGGGACTTTCCCTGGCAGTCAGAATTCCGTTTTCAAAATTGTCAGTCGGCCAGGTTGGGGTCAAGGTATCCTGGCTGCAAAAAAGTGTTAACTGGGATGATTTTACCTTTTCCGATGCCCTGAGTGAACGTTATGGCGATATCTATCAAACCGGGTTCATCCGTCCAGAGCAAAATGTCCGGAACATGGCTGATTTCGGGGTTGGCGGGATCTATCAGTTTTCCAATGAGGTCAACAATTTCACGGGGACCTTTGGCTTCGCCGTTGATCACTTGTTTGAACCAGATCAGTCCTTTTTACAGACGGCTAAAGCGCCACTACCCCGCAAGTATGTTGCTCATGGCGATTTGATCTTTGCTGTTGGCAGCTCCTCTGGGTTCAACAGTACGAATGCATCCGCCCTGAAGTTCAATCCGGGCGTTGTCTATCAGAGCCAGGGTGGGGTGAACTCCCTGCAGGCCGGTCTTAATCTGACCAAATTCGGATTAAACCTGGGTTTATGGTACAAAGGATCTTTTGGAAACTATAATAACAGCATGCTGGGATTCATGGCCGGATATGCTTTTGAAGTTGCCGACAACCTGGGGTTAAAATTCACTTACAGCTACGACATGCAGATGGCCGGTGCGTTGCAGGGCACCGGTGGGGCCCATGAGATCAGCCTGATCATCGATTTCAACAGCGAAAGCGTTTTCGGGGGATTGAGCCGGTCGGGGAGAATGAAAGGCGGTCACTTTGAAGGTCAGACGCCATGGGAATGTGCAACATTTTAAAAGTTATCAACAACCTTCCCACTTTTGCTCTATTTCCCGATTAAGCCATAAAACGGCTTATGAAAACAACATTGTTGGAACCGGGAAAGTACTATCATGTATATAACCGGGCAAAAAACGGCGATCCGCTGTTCGAAAGTGAAGAGGCATACCGCTTCTTCCTGAAACTCTATCAGGCACATATTTGTCCCATCGCGGAGACCTATGCCTATTGCCTGCTGAGCGACCATCTGCATTTTTTAATCCGTATCCGTGATGATGCAGGGGGGAGCCTCTACAAACCCTTTGCATTGCTTTTCAACGGCTACTCTAAGGGGTATAACAAACACAACGAAAAAGAGGGCAAACTTTTTAAATTCAAACTCAAGAGAAAGGAGATCAGGTCAACCACCTATTTCCTCGAAATGATCCGGTATGTCAACCAAAAACCATGGCGACATGGCGCCACGGAACATCCTGCGAATTACAGATTCTCCTCATTCCGTGCAACCATGACTACCGGTCCGACCATGGTGGCAAAAGAACAAGTTCAGGGATATTTTGGTTCCCACGAGAACCTGGAAACCAATCTCCTGACACAGGTTGATGAAACCACCATCCGCCCATTCATGCTCGAAGAGTAACCACCTGCATTGCTTTCATTCACTACAAATCCATGTTATACTGAATCACCATTTCCATGCTGTCCAGTTCCAGCGCTACAAGATTGCCAAAACCATCTTTGCCTGAAAGGTAGGGGCCGTTGTCAAGGTCGATGAATTTGTAAAATTTATTGTTGATTGACTGGGTGATCAATTCCATGTTTACAGGAACATGTCCGTGAATGATGCGCCGGCCGCCAATTTTTTCAGGTTTGATCTCGTATTCACGCAACCACAGCATCGACTGAATATCCTCAAATGGGTTTTCCATCTTGAAATTCAGGCCGGCATGGACAAGCACAAAGCGATCCAGTTCAACGTAATGGGTGAGGTTTCGCATCCATTCGATATAATCTTCAGGAACATCGCGAATGTGAGGTACATCGAAACTGGCCAGCGTAGGTTTACCTCCGATGTCCAGCCAGGCCTTATGTTTTTTATTCCCGAAATTATGCCACCAGGCATTTTTTGATTTTTTTTCAGCATCGTATAGTTCAACCATGAAATCCTCATGGTTGCCCTTTAGCGGGGTCACATTATATCCGCTTTTTTGCATTGAACGGATAAAATCGATTACTCCTTTTGAGTCGGGCCCCCTGTCAACGTAATCACCCAAAAAGTAGATTTCGTCCGATCGCATCGGCCTGATCAATTCGTTGACCAGTGAGGTAACGGTCTTTACGTAACCGTGTATGTCGGGGATTACCCAGCGTTTTATCATTTTTTCTTCCCTTGGTTCGCTACTTCATCCATCAGTTTTTTTATAACTTCAGGGTCGCCAAGAAAATAATCTTTTTGCAGGTTCATTTTTTCATCAAATTCGAAAACATATGGAATTCCTGTAGGTAGGTTGATGCCGACGATATCCTGGTCGGAGATGCTCTTTAAATATTTCAGGATGCCTCGCAGGCTGTTGCCATGGGCAGCAACAACAATCTGCTTGTGTTTGGCCAATGCGGGTTCCATCTCTGTTTTCCAATATGGAACAATGCGTTCAACGGTGTCTTTCAAGGCCTCCGTTGCCGGAATATCTTTCGGGTCAAGATCGCGGTAACGGTGGTCGAATCGAGGATGACGAGGGTCTTCCAGGTCAAGCGCAGGGGGGCGTACATCGTAGCTTCGGCGCCAGATAAGCACTTGCTCATCTCCATATTTCTCAGCCATTTCCGATTTATTCAGCCCTTGCAGCACACCGTAATGCTTTTCATTCAGTCTCCAGCTTTTTTCTACCGGGATCCATTGAAGATCCATCTGTTCGAGCACCAGCCATAATGTCCGGAGTGCACGGGTCAGATAACTGGTATAGGCAACCTTAAATTCAAAGCCTTCCTTTTTCAGAACTTTTCCTGCTTCAATTGCCTCGCGGATCCCACGGTCTGATAAGTCAACATCTGTCCATCCGGTAAAGCGGTTTTCCTTGTTCCATGTGCTTTCGCCATGGCGTATCAATACGAGTTTATTCATGTCTGAAGGTTTTACAGTACCCGGCAAAAATACAAAAATGTTGCTATTTTTCCTACCTTTGCCTCGCTTTAAGCCATGCTCGATGAACAGTTATAAAAAGATTAACAACATCCTCGGTTGGGTTGTGTTTGCCATTGCATCAACCGTCTATATTCTCACCTCCGAACCTACCATGAGTTTCTGGGATTGCGGTGAGTACATTGCCACCGCGTATAAACTGGAAGTTGGTCACCCGCCGGGAGCGCCCTTATTTCAATTGTTGGGCAGGTTTTTTTCGCTGTTCGCGTTTGGAGATGTGACCCATGTCGCCCGGATGGTGAATACCATGTCGGCGCTGGCCAGCGGTTTTACCATCCTTTTCCTTTTCTGGACAATCACCATGATTGCAAAAAAAATAGTCGTCAGACATGGTGAAATGACAAGTCAGAAAATGTGGACCGTTATGGGTGCTGCGCTGGTGGGTTCCCTTGTATATACCTTCACCGATTCATTCTGGTTTTCTGCCGTTGAAGGGGAAGTTTACGCCATGTCGTCCTTTTTTACCGCGATCGTCGTATGGGCCATTTTCAAGTGGGAGGAACATGCCAATGAGAAGCATGCCTATCGCTGGCTCATCCT
>JAPLDG010000222.1:34979-36161 GCA_026391845.1 Bacteroidota bacterium
CCAATGAGAAGCATGCCTATCGCTGGCTCATCCTTATTGCTTATCTGATGGGGCTTTCCATCGGAGTGCATTTACTTAACCTCCTCGCCATTCCTGCCATCACCTTTGTCTATTATTTTAAAAAATATCCCAACCCCGGCTGGAAGGGCATGGCATTAACCTCTGTACTTTCGATCTTCATCCTCGCCGTGGTCATGTATCTGATCATTCCCTGGATTATCAAACTGGCCGGTCTGTTTGAACTTTTTTTCATCAACTCCGTCGGACTGCCCTTCAACTCCGGAACAATCATCTATTTTATCCTGCTGATTGGTACAGTTATCTGGGGCCTGATATACACGAGCAGGTATGGAAAACCTGTGTGGAATGCGATCATCCTGGGAATTACTTTTATCATGATCGGTTACTCTTCCTTCATGCTTTTGGTGATACGCAGTAATTCAGATACACCTATTGATGAGAACAATCCTGAAAATGCCATGTACCTGCTGGCTTATCTGAATCGGGAACAATATGGAGACTGGCCTTTGTTTAAGGGGCAGTATTACAATGCTCCCGTTGTTGACCGTACCGATGGAAACCCTGTTTATGCCAAAGATGTAAAAGTTGGCAAATACATCATCACCGATAATCGGGAAAAAGTGATCCCGGTTTACGATCCTCGGTTCACAACGATCTTTCCACGTATGTGGGATCAGTCTGAGCCTCGTTTTGAAGGTGAATATATCCGGTGGGGAAAGGTGAAAGGGATCCCGGTTGAACTTCAAAACGGCGACAAAAGTGAAACCCTGAATGTTCCTGTTTTTTCTGAAAATCTCGCATTTTTCTGGAATTACCAGCTGGTTCATATGTACTACCGTTATTTCATGTGGAATTTTGCCGGAAAGCAGAATGATGTCCAGGGAATGGGTAATAAACTCGACGGGAACTGGAAGAGCGGTATCAAATTAATCGATGAAATGCGCCTGGGCTCCCAGGATTTTCCGGAGAGTCGCAGAAATAAGGCAGATAACAGATTTTATTTCCTTCCGCTCCTTCTGGGATTCATCGGTATTTACTACACCCTCAGGCAGGACAAAAAGAGCGCCTGGGTGATTTTTCTTCTTTTTGTGATGACCGGGATCGCCATCGTTCTCTATCTCAATTCTCATTCTCCCCAGCCCCGTGAACGCGACTACTCCT
>JAPLDG010000333.1 GCA_026391845.1 Bacteroidota bacterium
CCTGGCTACCAGTGGAAGGTCAACGGCAACCCGGCTGGATTTAATTCCCCGGAATTTTACACCTATCCGGCCAACAACGATGAGGTTACCTGTGTTTTGACGTCAAATGATGTTTGCATTTCAGGGAACCCGGCAACTTCAGCCCCCACGACCATGGTCATCCATCCCTGGCTACCGGTGGGTATTTCGGTTGCAGCCTCTTCCAATCCGGTTTGCACCGGTTCTCTGGTGACCTTTACAGCGACATCATCCAACGGGGGAACAACACCCGCCTATCAATGGAACGTGAACGGTGGAGATATCCCGGGCGCTACCGATGCTTCATACACATATATTCCTGCCAACAATGACGCGATCAAGTGTGTGCTTACATCAAACGAAGCCTGTCTGACAGTCAACCCCGCCACCTCCAATTCTGTGATCATGAGCGTAGAACCATTGTTGCCGGTGGGCATTTCCATTTCCGCCTCGGCCAATCCGGTTGATCAGGGAACTTCGGTAACCTTCACGGCCACACCAGTCAATGAAGGATTATCTCCGGTTTACCAGTGGAAATTAAACAACGCCAATACCGGAACAAACGCGGTTACATTTACCTATGTTCCTGCTGATGGTGATCAGGTATCCTGTGTATTAACATCGGCAGCTGCCTGTGTCTCAGGGAATCCTGCCTCTTCTGATGTAGTGACTATGGCCGTGAGCAACGTGCCGGCTATTAATAATATCAACGATATCACAGTTCCCGACGCCAGGTGTTTCAATGCTTCTCACACCATCTCGGTTGCCGGCAACGGATCCATATTCAGCGTACCACTCGGGGGCAGCGTCACGATGATAGCAGGGGAGAATATCCTCTATTATCCGGGCACCAAGGTTGATTCGGGTGGTTACATGCTTGGTTATATCGCTCCCGGGGGACCGTATTGCCCGCCGCCGGCCAAGGCATCGGTTGTTGCCGGCAATAGTCAAATGCCGGGGAGCCCTGAGCGGAATTTTTTCCGCATCTATCCAAACCCGACAACAGGTGAGTTTACCCTTGCGCTGGAAGGTTATGTTCCTTCAGAGAAAGTAATTGTGGGTATTTATAACATGAACGGAGAGAAAATTATATCGTCGGAGATGATGGATGAGTTAAAGCATGAATTCTCCCTCTCTGAAAAACCGGCAGGATTGTATTTGGTGAGGGTAACCTCTGAAAGTCAAAGTGGTTCCACCAGAATTATGAAGGTGGATTAAATTTTGAGATATTCCATGCTGCAGAGGCATCTGTTAATTAAATAACTAAATTTGAGGCATTATTCAACCAATGCCTCAAATTTTATAAACATGAAAAAGAACTACTCCACCAGCAGGATCATGCAATTTCTGATGATTGCTCTCCTTTTTCCGGTTGTTGTTTTTTCCGGGAACATACAGATAAAAAGTGGCCGGACAAATGTATCCGTCAAAGAGAGTACTTATGCGAAATTGATCCTTACAAGTTCTATTGCAGGGTTTTCCTATGCCGATGTCAATACAACAGCCGGAATGTTTTCAATGCTGGCAATCGAGGGTTTGGGTAACCGGAACATTGAGGGAGCACCCTCCCTGCCGGTTTACCATAAATTGATTGAAGTTCCGGTCAATGCAACTTTTTCAGTCAGGATTATCAGGCAACATTACCAGGAAATCAACCTGAAGGAATTGGGTTTGAAAACACCTGTTATTCCTGCACAGCCACCCATGTCCAAAGGAGATGATCCGTTCAATGTCCCATTTGTTTACAACAAGGAAATATACGAAACCAATGGCTGGATCGCAGATAAACTTGCCACCGTGAATTTTATCGGAACCATGAGGGCACTAAACCTGGCCCGGGTGGATATTTCGCCCGTTCAATACAATCCGGTTGAAAACAAATTGCGCATCTATGATGTGCTTGAGGTTGAGGTTATATTCGGGAATGCAGATATCTCCGCAACCCTTGAATTGAAGCAGAAAAAGGCGTCGCCCTATTTCAACAGCCTGAACCGGATGGTTGGAAATTTCAACCCGTTGTTTCCATCAGACGGAATGATCACCTCATCGCCGGTTACTTACGTGATCGTATCGGATGTAATGTTTCAAAGCGCCCTGCAACCCTTCATTGCCTGGAAAAAGAAAAAAGGATTTAAGGTGATAGAAGGCTATACCAATAATTCTGCTGTCGGAACTACCACCACCTCCATCAAAGCATGGCTCCAGGGATTGTACAACACCCCTCCGGCCGGATACAACGCCCCGAGTTTTGTATTATTTGTTGGCGATGTGGCACAGATCCCGGCCTGGGCAGGAGGAGCAGGTTCTCATTTCACCGATCTTCGTTATTGTGAATATACCGGCGACAATCTGCCCGAGGTCTATTATGGCCGTTTTTCGGCAACATCTGTTGCACAATTGCAGCCTCAGATCGACAAAACCCTTGAGTATGAAAAGTATCTGATGCCCGATCCGTCCTTTCTTGGGAAAGCTGTGATGGCTGCAGGCGCAGATGCCAGTTATGAGACTTACAGCAATGGCCAGATCAATTATGGCACAGAGAATTACTTCAATGCTGCACATGGAATTACTTCATATACCTATCTGCAGCCGGAGCCTGCGGGCGGCAACTATTCATCAAACATCAAAGCAAATGTTTCAGCCGGTGTGGCTTATGCAAACTATACAGCCCATTGCAGCGAAAGCGGCTGGGCCAGTCCCAGTTTTCAGATTTCTGATGTTGCAAACCTGACCAATGCCGGTAAATATTGCCTGATGGTAGGGAATTGCTGTCTGTCCTGTAAATTTGATGTAACCAGTTTTGCCGAAGAGCAGCTGCGGGCCGCCAACAAAGGATCAGTTGGCTATATCGGAGGGTCAAACAATACTTATTGGGATGAGGATTACTGGTGGGGATGCGGGTTCAAGAACATTATTCTCCATCCAGCCTACGATGCCAACCATATCGGCGCTTATGACGGCGCTTTTCATGATCATGGAGAAACAACAGACGATTGGTTTGTCACCCAGGGACAAATGGTTGTTTGCGGCAATTTAGCCGTGGAGGAGTCCTCAACATCCAGAAAACAATACTACTGGGAAATCTATCACCTGATGGGAGATCCTTCTCTTATGATCTATTATTCGGTTCCATCCACCCTTACTGCCTCTTATCCCGGCACGATGATGCTTGGGATGAGCACCCTGGAAGTAAATACTGTTCCGTATGCTTACATAGCGTTGTCAATGAATGGCACTCTGCTCGATGCAAGGTGTGCTGATGCCACGGGTGCGGCAACCCTCAGCTTTGCAGCGCTCGGCAATGTAGGCACAGCCGATATCGTGATTACCAAACAAAACAAGCAGCCCCATACCGGAACCATACAGGTGATCCCTGCCTCCGGACCTTATGTGGTATCCTCCGGAAATATCATCAATGACCCGATTCCCGGCGGGAACGGCAACGGACTGATGGACTTTGGCGAAATCAACCTTTTAAATACTTCACTGAAAAATGTGGGTGTAATTGCCGCGACAGGGGTGATTGCAACGTTGTCATCGACCAGCGCACTGATCGCCGTCACAGACAATACCGAAAATTTTGGCACGCTTGATCCGGGCCTCTCAACTACTATAAATGACGCTTTTTCATTCACTGTGGCCAACAACATCCCCGATCAGCAGGTGATCCCGTTTGTTATTCAGGCAGTAAGCGGCGCCAATTCATGGAATTCGAACTTTAATATCACCGCCAATGCCCCGGTTCTTCAGGTGGGAACGATCATTGTTCAGGATAACGGCGCCGGATGTGACAATGATGGCATCCTTGATGCGGGCGAAACGGCTAACATATTGATAGTTACAAATAACAATGGTCACGCCGGGGTATCAAATGTGATCGGGACCTTATCAATTGTCGGGGGAACAAGCCCATACCTGGTGATCAACACGAGCACATCAGCTGTTGGAACCCTCGCTGCAGGCGGTTCAGGGAATGCAATCTTTAGTGTTACCGCTGATGCTGCCACGCCGATCGGCACTCCGGTTGACCTGAATTACAGTGTTTCAGGCGGTGCTGCCGGGCAATATAGTGCAACGGCAGGAAAACAGGTGGTGATCGGATTGATTCCTGCCTATATTATGTCAAATACAACTGTAACCGCCTGTACCGGCTACTTTTATGATTCGGGCGGTCCTTCCGGAAACTACCAGAACAATGAAAATCTGACTGAAACATTTTATCCGACTACTGCAGGATCAAAGATCCGCGCCGCCTTTACTTCGTTCAGCACAGAATCGGGGTACGATTACTTAAAGATATACGATGGAATCAATGCTTCGGCAACTTTGATTGGATCTTACCATGGAACGGCCGGGCCGGGAACTGTCACAGCCACCAATGCAGCCGGGGCACTCACCTTCGTCTTCACATCGGATGTCAGCCTGAACCCCGCCGGATGGGCAGCCACAATCAGCTGCTATAGCAATACGGATCCCCCTGCAGCCGGTTTTTCGGCATCTCCGACAACTCCACTGGTTGCACAAACAGTCACTTTCACCGACTTATCAACGAATTCTCCTGCCTCATGGGCATGGTCATTCAGCCCGGCAACTGTTTCCTTTGTTGGCGGTACGAGTCCATCTTCCCCGAATCCGCAGGTACAGTTCCCCGCAACCGGCCTGTACACGGTCACATTAACGGTCACAAACCCATATGGCGCCGATACTGAAATTAAAACAAATTATATCAATGTTACCAATTGCACCATTGCTGCGTTTCCCTTTGCAGAGAACTTTGAAAACGGAGGAATTATACCCAACTGCTGGTCGCAGGAGTACGTTACCACCCCGGGGCTGAATTATGCTTTTATCACAGGCAACGGAGCCTCAAATCCAGGCACTGCCCATGGCGGAAGTTACAATGCCTGTCTGAAAGACAACTCTTCTGCAGACAATAAAACCCGCCTGATCTCTCCGAAACTCAATCTTTCAAACCTGCCCCAGCCTCAATTGAAATTCTGGCATACCCAGCCTTACTGGAGCCCGGATCAGGATCAACTCCTGGTGTACTATAAAACATCATCCGGAGGTACCTGGACATTGCTGAATTCTTATCTCAGCGCCATATCATCCTGGACACTGGAGACGATGGTACTTCCCAATCCTACAGCCGATTATTACATTGCTTTCGAGGGCAATGCAAAGTACGGATACGGCGTTTGTATCGATGATGTTGAGATATCCAGTGCATGCACCACAATTTATCCTGTAGAAATCACCATTATTGCAAGCGACAACCCGGTCATGACCGGAACCAGTGTGACTTTTACAGCATCACCGGCAAATGGTGGAAATACACCGGCCTTCCAGTGGAAACTGAATGGAACGAACATCCCGGGAGCAACCAGTTCAACCTATTCCTATTCCCCGGAAAATGGGAATGAAATTTCGTGTCAGCTTACTTCCGATTTATCGTGCGCCTCGGGAAATCCGGCCATGTCAAACACGATTGTCATGACTGTTACGGCTATTCCGATAACATACATCCTGAACGACATGAGCATAGGCGAGACGCGCTGCTTTGATGCCATTCAAACCATTACCGTGGCCGGGGAGGGACATGCTTTCACGGTGACTGCCGTGGGCCATGTAACGATGATTGCCGGCCGGAATATTTTATATATGCCTGGAACTACGGTTGTTCAGGGAGGAACCATGTATGGCTATATCGCTCCGGAAGGGCCATTCTGTCCGGCGCCAAATATGGCAGAAGTGGTTGCCGGAGAAAATGAAAGATTCCTCCCTGCACAGCCCGCTTTCTGCCAGGTCTATCCCAATCCGACTACCGGACTATTCCATATCGAACTGAAGGGTTTCGGACCGGCAGAGGTGATCCGGGCAGATATTTTTGATATGACCGGATTGAAGGTGATGAGCCGGGAAGTTTCCGGCAACCAGACCCACGATTTTTCATTAACCGGCAGGACGCCCGGCATCTATATGATCCGGCTCACAAGCGGAAGCCATTCAGAATCCATCAGGATTGTTAAACAAAACTAACTATTAATCAAAACTAAGAATGAAACTCAGAATCACACTTTATTTAATTGCCGGTCTTTTTTCCGGTTTAATGCTGAACGGGCAGGAGCTGTCGGAGACTTTAAAACAGAGAAATGAGATCTATTTCACATTTCAGATAAAGACCACTTCTGAGATCAGCGAGCTGACCAGACTGATCTCGATTGACAACGTGAAAGACAATCAGGTTTGGGCTTATGCGAACATCAGGCAGTACCTGAAATTTATGACACTCGGATATGATATAACCCTTTTGCCCGCCCCGGGTGATGGCCCTGGGGTTGTGATGACTGACCATGTGCTGTTAAGTCCGCAAACAACCTGGAATTTTTATCCGACCTACGATGCCTACCAGGCTCTGATGGTGCAGTTTCAGACGATGTATCCTGCTATCTGCAATCTTGATACCATCCTGACCCTGGCCAGCGGGAGGAGGTTGCTGGTGCTGAAAATATCAGACAATGTGGCGACCGATGAGTCAGAACCCGAGTTTTTATATACCTCTTCCATCCATGGGGATGAGACGACAGGTTATATAATGATGCTTCACCTAGCCGATTATCTTCTGTCGAACTATGGCACCAATGCGGAAGCAACAGACCTGGTCAACAGCATGGAGATCTATATCAATCCGCTGGCCAATCCCGACGGTACCTATTACGGAGGGAACAGCTCTGTATCCGGAGCCCGTCGTTTTAATATCAATGGTGTTGATATGAACCGGAATTATCAGGATCCCCAGGATGGTCTGCATCCCGATGGCTATGCGTGGCAACCTGAAACCGTCGGTTTTATGAATTTTGCAACATCACGGCATTTCACCGCGGCCTGTAATTTTCATGGAGGAGCAGAAGTGGTCAATTATCCCTGGGATACCTGGCCAACCCTGCATCCCGACGATACCTGGTGGCAATATATCAGCCGCGAGTTTGCCGATACCGTGCACCTTCACTCCCCATCGACCTACATGGATTACCTGAGCAACGGCGTGACCAATGGCTATGCCTGGTATGAAGTGAACGGTGGCCGCCAGGATTATATGAATTATTTTCAGCACTGCCGTGAAATCACCATTGAAATTTCCGATGTAAAATTGTTGGCAGCTAATTTATTAGAGACTCACTGGACCTATCTGTGGCGTTCATTGATCCAGTTGCTTAAGGAGTCACGATATGGACTGTACGGGATCATCACCGACCAGGTGACAGGCTTGCCGGTAGCCGCCAAAGTTTTCATCACGGGCCATGACAACAATGGTTCTGAAGTTTATTCATCTGCCACCCTTGGAGATTATCACCGGCCTTTAAAGGCCGGGACTTATACCCTTGAGATTTCCGCTCCATGTTACCAGACGCAGACCATTACCGGGGTTACTGTTTCTGACCATGCCACACTCACCCGGAATATCCAGCTTGTTTCCGGGGCCGGGGTTACAACAACGGCGTTATCTTCTATCTCGGCCAATGGTGCAACATCCGGTGGAACTGTGACATGTGAAGGCAGTTCACCCGTAACCGAAAGAGGTGTTTGCTGGAGTACTTCATCGAACCCTGTTGTGACCGGATCACATACCTCCAATGGATCCGGCGTTGGCGCTTATACCAGTCTCATCACCGGATTGACCGGCAGCACAACCTATCATGTGAGGGCTTTTGCAACCAATGCGAACGGAACCGTTTATGGAACCGATATCCAGTTTACCACAACCTGTTCCGGCGTGGTCAGTACATTTCCATGGTATGAAAACTTTGAAAACGCCGGATCAATTCCCGGTTGCTGGACCGAGCAGATGGTAAACAGTTCCGGAATAAGCTGGACATTTATTACCGGCAGCGGAAACAGTCATCCGGCTGGTGCACATGGAGGAACATACAATGCCTGTTTGAAGGACAATAACTCTGGCGACAACAAAACCAGGTTGATCAGCCCCCAGCTAAACATTGCGTCGTTACCAAGCCCCCAGGTAAAATTCTGGCACACCCAGGCCTTATGGCCCGCTGACCAGGACCAGCTTTCGGTGTTCTATAAAACCTCCTCCGGCGGCACATGGACCTTGCTCATAACCTATACCGCCAACATTACAGTGTGGACCCAGGAGACCCTTACGTTGCCTGCTGCATCTGGTGATTATTACATTGCCTTTGAGGGAAATGCCAAATATGGTTATGGCGTTTGTGTTGACGATGTAGAGGTTTCGAGTTCCTGTGCCTCCATCCTCCCCGTCACTATTTCGATTGCTGCTTCTTCCAGCCCGGTTTGTGCCGGCACCAGCGTCAACTATACGGCTTCGCCCCTAAACGGAGGAACAACCCCGGTTTTCCAGTGGAAAGTGAACGGGGCGAATGCGGGCAGCAATAATGCATTGTTTTCCTATACGCCTGTGTCGGGCGACCAGGTATCCTGTGTGGTTACATCGAATGCCACTTGCGTAACGGCAAATCCCGCTACATCAAATATCATCGCCATGACGGTGAATCCGGTTTTACCGGTTGGCGTCTCCATCATGGCTTCCGCCAATCCTGCCGATGCCGGGACTCCTGTGACCTTTACAGCAACTGCCACCAACCCGGGCACATCCCCGGTATTTCAGTGGAAAATAAACGATGGTAATGTCGGAACAAATAGTGATTCATATACGTATAACCCGGTCAACGGAGATGTGGTCTTCTGCGTATTGACGTCAGGAGCCCTTTGTACATCTTCAAACCCGGCAACATCAAACAGCATCACCATGGTTGTGAACACCATTCCTGCCACAGTGGAACTTCAGAATATGACAGTCAATGGAAAAACTTGTTTTAATGCCACGCAAACAATCCTCGTGGCCGGCAACGAAACTTTCTTTACCATTCCGGCCGGAGACAGTGCAACCATGATCGCGGGCCAGAATATCCTTTATTATCCGGGTACTGTGGTTGAACCTGGTGGGTTCCTGTACGGGTATATCTCTTTGGAAGGGCTTTGGTGTGTTCCGAAACCGCTTATGGCGGTTATGACAGGAATTGAAGATCCTTCTATGACCAACGGACATTCCAGTTTTAAAATCTACCCGAATCCTACCAATGGGATTTTTTCAATGGAGTTTACCCGGTTTAATCAGGCAGAGAAAACCCGTGTGGAAATTTACGGAATGACGGGGAATAAGGTGTTTTCAACTGAAGTGAATGGTGCTCTGATACAGCAATTTTCACTCTCCGGTAAAGCAGCAGGTATATATTTATTGCAGGTGATCACAGGAAGAAATTCCGAAACAGCCAGAATCATCAAACAAGACTGATCGGATTGTTCTTCCTTATCTTTGAGTATTCTAACCTTAAAGTAATATAAGGATGAGGCATTGCCATTTACTTCTGCTGTTAATGATAATGCTTCAATTTTTACAAAGGGCAACAGCCCAGGACATTCCTGTGAAACCCGGGACTGTCAAAGCTGGCGTTTTTATCGGTGTCAGTGAGCCATTGCGCAATATTCCGGCAATGACGAAAACCGCATACAGGAGTTTGTACGAAAAGGCACAAAAAAGAGCGAAAAATACCCCCTGGAATAAACCCGCCTATCCGTTTGCTTCTAAAGCCTTGCCAAAGGAAGCCGATGCAGCCTGGCAGAAATCAAATGGCAGGATGCCGAATGTTGCCAGTGCGCCAATCTGTAACTTCGAAGGTCAGTCATCTCCCTACTATCCACCCGATTGCAATGGAGCTGCCGGCGAAGACTATTATATGCAAGCCGTAAATTGCATGTATGCCATTTATGATAAATCAGGCGCACTGATTCTTTCCAACAACATGAATACCCTGTTTGGGAATGTACCAGGGGCAAATTACAATGACGGGGATCCGATCATTTTATATGATGAGCAGGCTGGCAGATGGGTGGCTGCTGAATTCTCCATAAGTGGGACCAATGACTATATGTTGTTTGCCGTTTCAACCTCAAATGATCCGACAGATACCTGGTTTCAGTACTCTTTTGATGTGGTTGACATACCTGATTATGAAAAAATTGCTGTGTGGAGGGATGGATACTACATGGGTACAAATACACAGCCTGCCACCGGAAATGATATTTATGTTTTTGAAAGATCACAAATGCTTGCCGGAGGTACTGCCAGAATGGTTGCCTTCGATAATCCGTACCGGCCAGGCACAGGAGTGGTTGTTGTTCCGCCGGCAGATAATGATGGCAGCTTTGCTCCCGCAGGCACACCAGGCACTTTCATTGCCTTCAATGATGACGCTGTTGGCGGAGGGTCCGATCAACTCTGGATATACGAATTGGCGGTTGACTGGAGCAATGTTGCCAGTTCCACCTTCAACAGGAAACAGCAACTGGATGTGATGCCGTTCAATAGTCAATTTCCCGGCGGAGCCGATGGGTGGGATAACATCGCACAGCCGGTGACAACCAGAAAACTGTGCGCCATATCTACCGTAATTATGAATGTACCGCAATACAGGAATTTCGGCGCCTATCAATCAATCGTATGCTGTCATACGGTGAATGTTGACGGAACGGATCATGCCGGGATCAGGTGGTATGAACTACGAAAAACACCACCGGCGACAACCTGGACAATCCGTCAGCAAGGTACTTTCGCTCCTGATGCTCATTCCCGGTGGATGGGAACCGTGGCCATGAATGGATCAAATAAAATTGCGGTGGGCTATTCGGTTTCCAGCAACTCGGTATATCCCGGAATCCGTTATGCCGGACAATCTGCAGCCGCTTATGCAAGCGCCTCAGGAGTGCTTGATATCCCCGAAGAGACTGTACTTTCGGGTTCATATTATCAATCTGCCTACAACAGGTGGGGCGATTATGCCAGCATGTCTGTTGATCCGACTGATGATCAGACATTTTGGTTTACCACTGAATATATAGGGGCTTCGGAAGCCAGAAAAACGAAGATAGTTTCCTTCAGGATCGGAAACAATCCGGTTGCAACAACCAAAATTGCCTCAGCAATCACTTCATCTTCTGCTACATTGAACGGAACTGTTAATCCGAACGGACTTGAAACAACCTGTTATTTTCAATGGGGAACAACCACCAGCTATGGGAACAGTACAGTGATCACTGTGGCTGGATCGGGCAATAATCCGGTTGAAGTAAGTGCGGATATTACAGGTCTGGTTGTCAATCAGCCCTATCACTGCCGTCTGGTAGCCGTCAACAGTGATGGATCCTGCAATGGGAGCGACCTGGTGTTTATTGCCGGGGGAGCGTTGATAACGACGACTGCTGCTTCGGCAATCACCTTGTTTTCTGCACTCTCCGGGGGAAGTATCACCGAGGATGGTGGTTCTGCAATCACATCCAGGGGTGTGTGCTGGTCAACGGCATTCAATCCGACCATCTCGGGTAATAATTCCTCCAATGGCTCGGGAACCGGCATTTTTACCTGTCAGATGAATGGATTGTCATCCGGAACGTTATACCATGCCAGGGCATTCGCCACCAATGCCAATGGAACATATTATGGCAATGATATAATATTTAAGACCTTATGTGGCGCCTATTTCTTGCCATTCACGGAAAATTTTACCGTAGCAGCGATCCCCAATTGCTGGACACAGACCGATCACGAAGGTAACGGGCAGGTGTGGCAATTTGGAGCCATCACAGGCGGCTCCCCTGATCCTGCATTGTCAGGCAATTATGCTTACCTGAACAGCGATGGTTATGGCATTGAAAATTCACAAAATGCAGATTTGGTAACCCCGACCCTGAATCTCTCCTCATTTTCCCATGTTGAGCTTCGGTTCAACCATTTTTTTTTGAGTTATGAAGGATCTTCCGGAACTTTATCATACAGCATTAATGGTGGTACAACCTGGACGCCCATCGCTTCATTTACAACAACTTCAAGTGCCAACCCGGTTGCTTTCAATCAGGTAATTACAGCAGTCGCAGGTCAATCAAATGTGAAATTCAAATGGAATTATAACGGAACATATGGCTATTACTGGGCTATTGATGATATCAGCATCACAGGTATTTCGGTCGGACCGCCGGTTGTGACAACTGCTGTTGTATCATCCATTTCGGCGAATGGTGCAACTTCCGGGGGAAATGTTACTTCTGAAGGGATATCTCCGGTTACCTCCCGCGGTGTTTGCTGGAGCAACTCTGCCAACCCGACCATCGCCGGAAATCATACAATGGACGGATCCGGAGCAGGCGCTTTTACCAGTTCCATCACGGGGCTTTCTGCAAATACTACCTATTATATTCGTGCTTTTGCTACCAATAGTTATGGAACTTCTTATGGCAATGAACAGATAATTAGCACATTATGTGATGCAATAAGTGTTTTTCCCTGGAGTGAAGGATTTGAAAATGGCGGGCTGATTCCCGATTGCTGGACCCAGGAGCAGGTAAACAGTTCCAATCTCAACTGGGTTTTCATCACCGGAAGCGGTAACGGCAATCCTGCCAATGCCCATGACGGCGCATACAACGGTTGTTTAAAAGATTTTACCGCTGCCGATCACATGACCAGGTTGATAAGTCCGGAATTGAACCTGACTTTGGTCGTCGAGCCGGAGCTGATATTCTGGCATACACAAGCTGCCTGGACCGGGCGCCAGGATAAACTGGACGTGTTTTATAAAACCTCCCCCGGAGGAACATGGACCTTTCTTGCCTCCTTTGCATCAAGCATCACGGCGTGGACCAGGGAGGCCATCAGGCTTCCGGGTGGTTCCCCTAATTATTACATTGCTTTTCAGGGAAATGCAAAATATGGCAGGGGTATCTGTATTGATGATGTAAGGATATCCAGCTCCTGTAGCACAACATATCCAGCCGGAATTTCGATTGCTGCTTCAGCCAACCCTGTCTGCCATGGCATGACAGTTACTTTCACTGCAACACCGGCGAACGGAGGAACCTCACCGGCCTATCAGTGGAAGGTAAACGGGACAAACGCCGGTAACGGCAGCCCTTCTTACAGCTTCATACCTGAGAACCTTGATTCAGTAACGTGTGTGTTAACCTCAAACGCCTCCTGTATTACAGGCAACCCTGCCGTTTCCAATATCGTAACCTTGACGACTGTAAATATACCACCTGTAGCTGGCATATCCATTGTTGCGTCAGCAAACAATGTATGTGATAGTACACTCGTGTCATTTGAGGCGACGGCGGTAACCGGGGGAAATGCCCCCGGCTACGAGTGGCAGGTGAATGGCTTGAATTCAGGAACCAACAGCCCGGTTTTCTGTTATTACCCGACGAATGGCGATAGCATTGTATGTCGGCTAACCTCGAGTGAATCGTGTGTAACAGGCAGCCCTGCTGCATCCAACCGGCTGACCATGCTCGTCAGGCCCATTTTACCGGCCGCTGTAACGATCGAACCTTCTGCGAATCCGGAATGTGATGAAAACCTGGTTGTGTTTACGGCCACTCCGGTAAATGGAGGCACAACGCCTGCATACCAATGGAAAGTTAACGGGAACCCAATAGGGTGGAACTCCCGGGAATTTTTATTTTATCCTGTTCACAACGATGTGGTCACCTGCGTTTTGACATCGAGCAGTGATTGTGTTTCCGGTAATCCGGCAACTTCGGGTCCGGAGGTCATGACCATTTACCCCTGGTTGCCGGTGAGCGTTTCGATTACAGCGTCGGCAAATCTGGTTTATCAGGGAACAAGTGTTACTTTCACAGCATTCCCGGAAAACGGGGGAGCAAGCCCGCTTTACCAATGGAGAGTGAACGGAATTGATGCTGGAATCAACGATCCTGAATTTTCATATATTCCCGCAATGAATGATCAGGTAAACTGCGTTTTGACTTCTAATGCCTCCTGTATTTTATCAAATCCTGTTGTTTCAGATAACATCATTATGACAGTAATAGATATTCCTACAGCTGTTGAAATTCAGGATGTTATGATTTCCGGAGATGATTGTTTCGATGCCATCGGAACAATCTTTGTAGCTGGCAACGAAACCTCCTTTATGGTCTTCCCGGGAGGCAGCGCCACAATGATCGCAGGCGAGAAGATCCTCTATTACCCGGGCGCTTTCGTTGCAGAAGGAGGCTTTATGACTGGTTATATCGCCCAGCAGGGACCTTTTTGTACAAATCAACCATTGGTTGCTGTGTTGGCCGGGACAGAGGATGTTGCAGGGGCGCCTGAACAGACATTCTGCAAAATCTATCCTAACCCTACCAGCGGGGTCTTTTCACTGGAAATCAAAGGGTTAGAGCCATCAGAGAAAGTCAGGGCAGAAATATACGGGATTCGTGGGGAAAAGTTGTCAACCAGGGAATTGGCAGGAGATCGGATAACTGAATTTTCGATCGGGAGCCTTCGGGATGGCATATACCTGATGCATATTTTCGCTGGAAAAAATTACACTACGATTAAAATCCTCAAGCAAAGGTGATCGTTTTTTGCTTTCTTTCCTGGGATCAGAGCAATAAATCAGACAAATGCAGGTCGATGGCTGGCGTGAAAAAAACACGCCATTATATTTTATAAAGTATTGATTTAGTGTAACATATTTTGTATTTTAATTCTGTCTATAGCGGTTTCCCGTAAAAGCGTTTTATGGATATCTTACATTGTCTTCAGAATCATAATCCTTTACCTTGCCATCAATACACTTATTAAGAGGCAAATCTGAATTTGTCCATTATTCATTTATAACAACGGTCATGAAAACAAGTACAAAATTTTATTTGATTGCCATTTTTGCAATTGGACAATTATTAATTCAGGTTGATGTCGCTCGTGCAGTCATTGCAAACCCTGATCCGATCAGTTATACGCAACCTGACGGAACAAAACTTACCATTTTGCTGAAAGGTGATGAGTTCATACATTGGGCGGTCACTTCAGACGGTTACACCATTATGACGAATTCAAAAGGAACGTATGAATATGCCAGCCTTGACCAGTCCGGAAAACTTGTGTTCTCCGGTATCCAGGCCAAGGATCCGGCAAAGCGCAATCCTGCGGAGGTTTCATGGTTAAATAGCACAGGTAAAGGCTTGTTTTTCAACAAGGCACAGGTTGCTGAAATGAAAGATCAGCTGATTACCGGTCGGGCTCCCAGCGCCCCTTTGATGGGTGGATTTCCACCAACCGGAACCAGGAAGCTATTGCTCGTTCTCGCAAATTTCGCTACAGCTACCACGACCTATACACAAACAAACTTTTCGAACTACATGAATCAGGTGAATTACAATTCAACCGGTAGTTTCAGAGATTATTTTATCGAAGTTTCCTATGGTAAACTCACGGTAAACACAACCGTTACCGTATGGGTTACTTTGCCCAATAACCATGATTATTACGGTCCCGACACCAAGTGGGGCGAATTTGCCTACCAGGCAGTTGTTGCCGCAAACAACCAGGCAGCGGTGAATTTTGCAGATTATGACAACAACCTGGATGGCATTGTGGATGGCGTTGCGATTATTCACCAGGGGCAGGGTCAGGAGGAAACAGGCAACACAAACGATATCTGGTCGCATAGCTGGGAACTTTCTTCCGCAGGATATACTTCTGCTCAGAGAACGTTTGACGGGGTTCAGGTAGATGCCTATACCACCATGCCGGAAAGAAATGCCTCCGGCATGGGAACCATTGGCGTTATGTGTCATGAATTTGGCCATAACCTGGGCTCCCCTGATTTTTATGATACAGATTATTCTACCGGAGGATCATATTCAGGTACAGGTAGTTGGGATTTAATGGCTGGAGGTTCATGGAATGGTAGTTCAGGGACAACACCTGCACACCCGAATGCCTGGATAAAGGCGTATTTAAGTTGGACAACTCCTGTTATTTTAACAACAGGTCAAACGATCGTTCTGCGTAACTCCCAGTTATATACCGATGTTGTTCGCTATAATACCACTACGACGAATGAATACTTCCTTTGCGAAAACCGGCAAAAAACCGGATTCGATGCAGGAATTCCGGGGCATGGCCTCATCATTTACCATGTGGATGGTTCATATGTTACAGCCCATTCCTCGGCAAATAACATCAACACCACTTCCCATCAGGGGTTATACCCGGTCAATGCCAGTGCCACAGGAAACCCGCCAACAACCTATGGCACAATAAATTCTACGGGTTGCCCTTTCCCAGGGACAGGAAGCAAAACATCTTTTACCGATGCAACCACACCCCATTCACATTCATGGGCTGGCACCAACACCAGCCTGCCCATTACCAGCATTGTTGAAAACACAACAACCAAGGAGATCTCTTTCTGTTTTGCCAGTTGCACTGCACCAAACAATCCAACCGGTTTTTTAGCCACTTCTTTCAGTATCAGTCAGATAAATCTTGGCTGGACTCTTAATGCTTCCAGTAATCCAATTATGGTGGCTTACAGCACAAGCGCCACCTTCGGCACTCCGGTTTCAGGGACAAGTTATTCAGCCGGAAATGCCATATCCGGTGGCGGAACCATTCTTTATAACGGAACCAGCACCTCATTCAACCATACCGGTTTAAATCCAAATATAACCTATTACTACAAAGCATGGTCGGTGGCTCCAGGTTCAAGCTATTCCGCGGGGGCTATTTCAAATGCAACAACCACATGCACCGTCTTTTTACCAGTTTCTCTGACCATCGCTGTTTCAACCAACCCGGTGTGTTTCGGAACTTTTGTAACTTTCACGGCTACGCCGGTCAATGGAGGTACTATTCCTGTTTATCAATGGAAGAAAAACAGCGTTAACATCAATGGCGCCACAGGATCATCGTACTCCTATTTGCCCGCAAATGGGGATTTAATCAGCTGTATGCTCACTTCAAACGCTTTATGCGTGACCGGAAACCCGGCAACTTCCAATGCAATCACCATGACCTTGTTTCCCTCGCTGGTTGTTGGTTCAATTGCTGCGAGCCAAACAATTTGTACAAACACAGTCCCTGCTCAGTTAACTGGCGTTGCCCCTTCGAATGGAACAAATCCCACATATCAATGGCAAAGTTCATTGAACAACACTACGTTTACCAATATAAATGGCGCGACAATGCTGAGTTACCAATCAACAGTATTGACAGCCAAGACCTATTTCAGGCAATTGCAAAATGCTTCCGGAACCTGCGGTGGACCATTACCCACAAACACGGTTACTATTTCGGTCAACCCTGCACTGCCAGTCAGTGTGACCATAGCAGCATCGGCAAACCCGATCTGCACC
>JAPLDG010000107.1 GCA_026391845.1 Bacteroidota bacterium
TACCAATGGAAAGTCAACGGTAATAATGTTGGATCAAATAATCCTGTATATTCTTATGTTCCGGCAAACAATGACGTGATAACCTGTCGGCTGACTACTGGCGATGCATGCGTTGCAACCTCCAATGCTGTGACCATGATCGTGAATGGAACTCAAACCACCTTGACTTTGCAGAATATTACAATATTTGATGGGCGGTCAAAGTGTTATGATGCCTTGCAAACCATCATTGTGGCAGGAAACGGAACCACATTTACTGTGCAGGCCGGCGGTGACGCTGTCTTGCTTGCCGGACAGAATATTCTGTTTCTTCCGGGCACTAAAGTCATACAGGATGGACATCTTCAAGGAAAAATCACAACTCCCGACCAATTCTGCAATGCCAAGTCTGCTGCATTTGCCAGCATGACCGAAGGGGAAGATGAAAAACAGCCTGTGTTGGAAAATTTCCTGTTTAAAGTTTATCCCAACCCAACAACCGGTAATTTTATACTTGAACAAAAAAACGGGAATCAGGATGGGACCATGACGGTCGAAATATTCAACATGATCGGGAAAATTGTTGTCTCTTCGGAGCTTTCCGGAAAGATTAAGCACGAATTCATGTTTGCCGACATGCCTGCCGGGCTCTATTTCATCAGAATTATCAATGGAGATTTAAGAGAGACGATAAAACTTGTGAAATCCAGGTAAATCCATAGCGATATTCCGAATATTACCAAAATGAAACTGCAATCAAAATCCCACATTTACTTTCAATTTAATTAACTATTATCCAATGAAAAAGACAATCACACGACTGACCATGATTTCGCTGATGTTCGTATTGACATTCAGCGTAAAGGCCCAAATTTACAAATATGACTCAGTCCAGGGCGACCCGCTCAAGGCCAGAATTTATACGTTGGGCAACGGGCTTAAGGTATATCTCACTGTATATAAGGATGCGCCTCGCATTCAAACAGCCATCGCTGTGCGCACCGGGAGCAAAAATGATCCTTCTGACAATACAGGAATGTCGCACTACCTTGAACACATGATGTTTAAGGGCACCGATGAGTTTGGCACCAAGGATTTTACCAGTGAAAAGGTGTTGCTCGATCAGATCGAATACAAATTTGAAGTGTATAAAAAAACGCTGGATACCCTTCAGCGGAAAAAGATCTACCATGAAATCGATAGCTTGTCGGGGGTTGCTTCCACCTATGCCATTGCCAATGAATATGATAAGCTGCTTTCGGTAATCGGGGCAAAAGGGACAAATGCCTTTACTTCGTTTGAGGAAACGGTTTATATCAACGATATCCCTTCCAATAAAATCAGCCAATGGCTCCAGATCGAGCAGGAACGATTCAAAGATCCGGTATTCCGATTGTTTCATACGGAACTGGAAACCGTTTATGAAGAGAAAAACATGAGCCTGGATCGGGATGATGATAAGGTTTTTGATGAGTTGTTTTTAGGGTTATTCCCTACGAACACCTATGGAACACAAACGACCATCGGAACCGTAGAGCATCTGAAAAATCCATCACTGACCTCCCTCAGAAATTATTTTGCTTCCCGATATGTTCCCAACAACATGGCCATCGTGCTGTCAGGCGATTTTAATCCGGATGAGGTGATTAAACAGGTGGATGCCACGTTCGGACAATCGGTTTCAAAACCGGTTGCAGCCTACGTTCCTGCCGTTGAGGCCCCGATTGTAAAACCCATCGTGAAAGAAGTGTTTGGTCCGGATGCTGAGTCGGTGATGATTGGTTATCGCCTTGGCGGCGCTGATACCAAAGATGCTGACCTCCTGACCATGTGCAATATGGTGCTAAGCAACAGCAATGCCGGGTTGATGGACCTGAACCTGAATCAAGCACAAAAAGTGCTGGAAGCCAGCGCTTTTTCCTATGTTTTGAAAGATTATTCCGTCAATATATTTTTTGGAAAAGCAAAAGAAGGCCAATCCCTCGAAGAGGTGAAAGACCTCATTATGGCGCAGATCGAACTGGTGAAGAAGGGGGAGTTTCCCGATTGGCTTGTCCCTGCCATCATCAACGATTTCAAACTGGCGGAAATTAAAAAATATGAATCCAATTCCGGACGGACAATGGAGTTGGTGGATGAATTTGTGAAGGAACTTCCTCATGCTGACATCGTAAATAATATAAACCGGTTGTCAAAAATCACCAAAAAGGATATCATTGATTTTGCCAATAAAAACTATGGAAACAATTTTGTGATTGTTTACAAGCGCAATGGCCAGGCAAAGGAGACTGCAAAAGTGGTGAAGCCTCAGATCACGCCGGTAACCATGAACCGCGACGATGAATCGGCTTTTCTGAAGAAGATCGTGGCAGAACCCGGCAAGGTCATCGAACCGGTGTTTATCGACTATGCAAAGGATATCCTGAAGTTCGATATCAAAAGCAAAATCCCTGTTCTCTACAAGGAAAACACCGAGAATAGCACTTTTTCATTGTACCATTTGTTTGACATGGGGACGAACAGCACCCGTGAACTTGGCATTGCGCTCGATTACCTGAAGTTTCTCGGTACTTCGAAATACACCCCGAAGCAGGTACAGGAGGAGTTCTACAAACTTGGTTGTTCATTCAATGTATATAGTTCCGATGTGGATGTATGGGTGTCGCTCAGCGGATTGAATGAAAATATGGCCAATTCTATTGCATTGTTTGAACAGTTACTCTCTGATGCACGGCCCGACAAACCGGCATTGGACAATCTGGTGGCTGATATTAAAAAGCGCCGGGATGACGATAAACTTTCAAAAGATGCCATCCTTTGGAGTGCTATGTACAACTTTGGCGTGTATGGTGAAAAATCGCCCTTTACAAATATTTTATCGGCTTCTGAGCTGGACAGACTCACTGCAGAAGGGCTTGTCAGCATTATCAGGGGCCTGAATGGTTTTCAGCATAAAGTACTCTATTACGGACCTGAAAATGTGAACAGGCTTACCGCGCTGTTAAATGAACTGCATCTCGTTCCCATTGCATTGAATCCGGTACCTCCTTCGCCGAAATTCCAACAGCTGCCAAATGATGGTTCGAAAGTTTATACCGTGGATTACGACATGAAGCAGGCTGAGATCATCATGCTTTCCAAGTCGATTGGTTATGATAAAACCATTATTCCGGTGGTTCGCCTTTTCAATGAATACTTTGGCGGCAGCATGAACTCGATTGTTTTTCAGGAAATCCGCGAGTCAAAAGGACTTGCCTACAGCGCTTATGCCGGTTATCGTTCCCCGCAACAACCCTACCAGAATTTTTACCTCTTTTCCTATATCGGAACCCAAAACGATAAGTTACCGGAAGCCATGAAGGCCATGGTTGGCTTGTTTAACAACATGCCAGAAAGTGAAAAAGCGATGAATTCATCCCGA
>JAPLDG010000185.1:0-1578 GCA_026391845.1 Bacteroidota bacterium
GGGTTAAGGATTGAGAAATCCTTTGTTACAACCGTCTTTCCTTTACTCAGGATGACCGGGTTTTTTAAAATTTCAACAGAGTCAAGAAAAATTCTGACCTCAGCGGAATCATCCTGATCTGAAAAGACAGTGAAATTTGCGGCCATTTCAGCGACTGACGCGGTGAGTTTTTTCTGGATAAATTGAACGTCGGATACCTTTAAACCGCTCCATTCGCGGATATAAACCGAACGCCATATTCCGCAGGTGACTAGCGCTGGTCCCCAATCCCAGCCGAAATGATATGCTGCTTTCCGGCAGACGACCTTTTCGTCGCCGGGAAGTTTAAAGGGTAACTTTGCATACCGGATTTTATTTTCGGCGACGATGGCCGGAAATTGAATACGCAGCGTGTTGATACCTGTACGAACTAAGTGCCTTACGTCTGCAACCCATTCCCGAAACATGTTATCCGCAACCAAAACCAATGAATCGTTGAGATAAACATTCGCATAAGTGTCCAATCCTTTCAAAATCAGTTCGATGTGAGGCATGGATGAATTTCTCTCGTCGAATTGAAATGTTTTCATGTATTCCCATTCGGGTTCACCGATCCATTGCAGTTTTGACTCATTATCCTGCAGATATGGATCGGGAATCAGGTTGTTTTGCATGAGGTCGAGGTGAACGACACCGGGTACCTTTGCCGGAAGCCATTCACCGGTGCCTGACCGGCGGAATTTCCAATCGCCATCGAGCCTGATGGTGTCAGAATCCTGACCCGATCCAATTTTCGAATGCAACAGGAAGAATCCAAGGAATAATAAAAAAACAAACCTGTTCATGATGTTTCGCGAATAATCGTCAAAATTATCATTTTCCCGGTTATCTTTTTGCATTTTGCTTTCGTACCTGGCCTTGTGCATTTTTATGGATTTTCTTTTTAATTTAGCGGGTATATTGAGAAAACCCTGATTTGTACCCTAACCTTGCGTTTACTGCCATGGACCTGAAAAAGATAAAAGAACATTTTTTTGAACTTTACGGAAACCCTGAAGTTGAACCCGGAAGCTTTTTCGCACCCGGAAGAGTCAACCTGATCGGAGAACATACCGATTACAATGGCGGTTTTGTACTGCCATGTGCCTTGCAACTCGGAACCTTTCTGGTCATCCGGCCCAATGCGGAAGCGGTGGTACGACTTGCCTCCTCAAACATGGAATTCAGAGCGGAAATCCCGCTGAATGAACTGTCTGCAAAGGTTCACAGGCAATGGGTGAATTACCCGCTTGGCATCTTCGATCAGTTCAGGCAGCTGAACATCCCGGTAACAGGATTTGACATGCTCTATTCCTGTGATATTCCGGCAGATGCAGGGCTTTCATCATCTGCTTCCATCGAGATGGTGACTGCTTTTGCGCTCAATGCACTGGTGAATGCCAGTCAGCTTGAGATGCCTGATCTGATAAAGTTGTCGCATCGTGCTGAAAATGAATTTATCGGACTCAACTGCGGGATCATGGACATGTTTGCGGTGGGCATGGGGTATAAAGATCACGCACTTTTTCTCAACTGCCTCACGCTGGAACACAAGCGCGT
>JAPLDG010000185.1:1604-5937 GCA_026391845.1 Bacteroidota bacterium
CTTCAAACTTATTATTGCCAATACCAACAAACACCGGGCATTGGCAGAATCTAAATACAATGAACGGGTTGCCGAATGTCAGCTTGCCGTGACTTATCTGAGCCAGATTTTTCCAGTTTCAAAACTTGGAGAGATCAGCTTCATGCAATTCTATAAGATGCAGGAAGAAATTCCTGATGAGGTGATCCGCAGACGTGCCCGCCATGTGATCTCTGAAAATCAGCGGGTGCTGAATGCTGTTTCATGCCTGCTCAAAGGCGATATCCTGCAGTTTGGCGCGTTGATGAATGCTTCGCATGAATCGTTGCATGATAACTACGAAGTAACAGGATTTGACCGGAGCCGGATTCGGCGGATGTTCCGTGAACCTTGTCCGTGAAGGTGTCGTTGAAAAATTCATGGAACAAGTTGGACAGGAGTATCTTACAAGGACCGGGCTCCGTGCAGATTTTTATATAGCCGAAGCTTCTGATGGTACGAGGGAAATAACTTAGAGATATGAAAATTGTTTCCCATTCAGGTCAATTATTTCGTATATTCGTAATTCGTAATTTTTAATTCGTAATTAGAATTTCTCTCCATGGGCCACAAAAAAGATAAACCAAAAGATAAACCAAAGGACAAAATAAAAAAAGACAAGCCAAAAGAAGAAGCGCTTGCTGTTCCTGCTGCATCTCTTTCCAACCCGGAAGAGGAGGGCGTTGATAAACTGCCAAAGAAAATGTACGAGGATGAACTGGCCAAACTCCAGGTTAAATTGGTTCGGCTTCAGGAATGGATCAAATATAAAGGCCTTAGGGTGGTGATCCTTTTCGAGGGGCGGGATGCTGCCGGGAAGGGTGGATCCATCAAACGCATTACAGAGAGCCTTAATCCGCGGGTATGCCGGGTTGTTGCTTTGGGTGTTCCGACAGAGAAGGAGAAGTCAGAGTGGTATTTTCAACGCTATGTTCCCCATTTACCGGCTGCAGGGGAAATGGTGCTGTTTGACCGTAGCTGGTACAACAGGGCAGGGGTGGAGCGTGTCATGGGCTTTTGCACTGAAGCGGAGTATTGGGATTTCCTGCGATCATGCCCGAATTTTGAGAACATGCTCATCCGCTCAGGCATTATCCTCATCAAATACTGGTTTTCTGTGAGCGACAAAGAGCAGGAAAAAAGATTTATTCAGCGGATCGAAGACCCCACCCGCCGGTGGAAGATCAGCCCCATGGATGTGGAATCACGTACAAAATGGGTCGATTATTCCAAGGCCAAGGATGAAATGTTCGCCTATACCGACACCAAGCAATCTCCCTGGTTTGTGGTGGAAGCCGACGACAAGCGGAAAGCCCGTCTCAATTGCATCCGCCATCTTCTCAGCCTGATTCCTCATGAAGATGTGCCCCGCGAAACAATCATCCTGCCACCGCTTGAGCGTGACAAATCTTACGTAAGGCCGCCGATGTCGGAGCAGACTTTTGTGCCGAATAAATACTAAGCCGTTACCTGTTATTATTACATCTTCACAATTTTCTTCACCCCTGATGTGCTGCGTAAAATATACACACCCTGAGTAAGGTTGCGTATGTCAATAGATGAGGTAGAATTTATTGTTCTATGCGTCAACAATTCCTTCCCGGTCAAATTCATGATTTTGACTTCGGAGTTGACCGGCAACCCGGAGACATTTATTACGTCACAAGCAGGGTTCGGGTAGGCAACAAAACTTTCAGGTGATTTGTTTACAGCCATACCCGTCGGGAAATTGACACTCACGTCATCCAGGTAAAGATTGTTGCCGTTTCCACTCACGTCTCTGAATTTTATCAGGACATTCCCAGTGTAATCGGACAAGAGAATTTCTTCCGTCTTCCATTGGTCAGGAGTTTGTGGGAAAAACAATTGAGTGGTCGATGGCGCGGTGATCAGGCCAGTACCTCCTTTGTTGAATAAGGTTTGCCAGGATGTACCGCAATCAGCGGAAATGGATACGATAAGGGAATCACTGCGATTGGGATAGCGGGCATACGAATAGGTGAAACTCAGCGTTGTATTGCTCTGGTTTCCAAGGTTCAATAGCGGAAGGTTAATATCCCAGCTCCTGTAAGAATAATCCTGATAATTGGCTTTAACAGCTGAGTAGGTGCCACTAAATTTTGCCAGCGAAGTTCTGCCCCAGCTATAAACTGATGAACTGTTTAATGACCAACCATCAGGAGGGAAAACTTCCCCATCAAAGGATTCAGTAAAAGGAACAGTTGCTGCTGCTGATGTATTTACGATAAATCTGCTTTTTGCTGTATCGTTGTAATTATATCCTTCAGGATTGCCATTTGGCGCACTTGTAAAGCAGGTAAATGAATGCTGTCCGCTGCCTGCTGCTATTGCCGGCAGCGTGACATTTACGGAAGCACCTGATCCTAAGGAGCCTGTCCAGGAATGGTTTGAAACAGGATCCTCGTCAATCTTATAATGGATGGAAACCGAAGTCATTGGCTGGCTTGCAAAGTTTTGTAAAGTAACAGTCGGAGTAACCGACGGTGTGCAGCCGTTCTCCCACGGGCTGAGTACTTTCGTAATACCGGCATCATTGAGTTTTTTTGGACATTCATTCCACAGAACATTCATCATGGGAATGAGGATATTCCCAAAATCGAAATTTTCCCTGCTGTTGGTCATGATGCAAAACACTGATTTTGTCTGTTTATCATAGATCATTTCCGACAGATCGCCAATCATGGATCCGTTATGGTCATAAAATTTGTGGCCATTACTTTCAAGATCAAAAATTCCAAGGCCATAGGTAGAGGTGGGTTCGATTTTAAGAAGTTCAGCCAGAACAGAGTCCGGAAGAAGATTACCGCCGAATAATCTGCTGTACCATTCTGTCATTTCTCCCGGCAGGGAAAGGATGTTTGCAGAAGTGGATACAGCGCTGTAACCAGAGGTCATAGGCGACTGGGCAACTTCTCCAAGGCTCCACACCCATTCATGGGCCACAGGGCCATTCTTCGATTCGACTGCCCCCACAAAAGTGCTATCCATTGTAAGTGGATCAAAAATGACATCATGCAGGCTCATAGTATAGTCGTGTCCTGTTGCGGCTTCTATGACCATTCCGGCAAGGAGATAACCTGTGTTTGAATATTTAAATCCATGTCCTGGGGCAAATTTTGGTGCGCCAATGGTGCCCAGCATTTCTTCCGGGGTGAAAAAATGTGAAGTATCGGCCAGGATGAGGTTCCAGAATCCGCTGATATTATCATTCCAGAAATCGAAGACCCCGCTTTCGTGCGATAAAAGCTGGCGTATGGTGGCGCTGGAGTCAACATTTGGAAAGAAGGGAAGCCATTGGTAGAGGTGATCATCTAAAGATAAAACCCCTTGCTGCTGCAACTTAGCAAGGGTCACGGCAATAAACAACTTCGTATTGCTTGCAATGCCGAAACGCCGGTCGGTGGTCATGGGAATTCCGGTGCCGGCAATGCCGCTGACTCCTGTCCATGTACCCATTCCCGGAACAAGCACAGCTGCAGATAACCCTTTAACGCCGGTAGCATTCCTCACACTGTCGAGGACGGTTTGGAAGCGGGATGCCCATGCCGGATCGAAGGATAATGTTTGGGATGGTTCCCTGGCTTGAATTTCTGCACTCGTGGCAGGTTTTAATTCATCTGTTCGAATTGTGTTTCTCTTGTTCAGACCAACCTGATTGGGCTGGTGGAGTTTAAAGTACATTACAGGCTCATTCCCGGGGGGATCTGTCTGTTGGGCAACAACAGCGCCCGTCAGGAAAATAATTAAAACAGAAAGTATGATTGTTTTCATAGCGTTGAAATAAAATTTGGATTGCAATTTTAGCTATGGCAAATGTCGGGCTTGATACAAAGAAAGTCAAGCCGGAATTGACAACCGGTAGGAATTATTTGATAACCGGGGGTGTTTTGGCAATGATTGGAAGATGGGGGAAATGCGAAATTTTAAAATGGAATGATTAATTTAATCCTGGTTCCGGTTGCATTGCCCTTTTCATCGTGCAGATCAATCACATTAACCTGCGCGCCGGATGAGTTAAACTTGTTCATCATTTCAATCCTTTGAGAGGTGACCTTTAATCCATGAGAGTTGTGGGTGGCTGATTTGCTTTTTAATTCCGCTGCCTTTTCCCGGCCAATGCCATTATCCGAAATTGAAATGTTCAGGTATTCTTCATCTTCCTTTTTTATTTCAATGGTGATGGTGCCTTCACCTTCTTTTTGCATCAGCCCGTGCCAGATGGCGTTTTCAACAAAAGGTTGCAGCAGCATGGGAGGTATCATCATGCTGCTTGTATTTACCTTTTCATCAATAA
>JAPLDG010000076.1 GCA_026391845.1 Bacteroidota bacterium
TCCCGATGAGAAATATATATCAACTGATTTTATTACGCCGGAAGTTGTAGCCGGAGTAACAGGGAAATAATTTCCCAATCTGATATTATAACCAGCGTTAATGGAAGTTCCGTTGGTCGATATGTTTCCATCATAGATGTACGATGCGAGGGTGCAGCCACTACCTGTGCAGAGAGGTTTTGCCCAGGTCAGGTAAGCGGTGCTTTCCTGAGGTACCCCGGCGAGATCTCTTGGTGCGCAGAGGAACCTGGATGTAAAGTTATCACAGGAAGCTGTGGAATAACCACTGGCATAAACTGCCTTCACACAGGCATCATAATTTGTACCGTAGGTAACATGGCCTGAAGGAATTGTATAGGTAGTATCTGTTGTAACATACTCCAGTACATTGTTCAGATATAGGTTGTAGGCAATAATACAAGCGCTTGCATCATCGCTGGCAACAACTTTCACATTATCTAAATACCACCAGTCAATATTGAATGTATCAGCTCCCCATGCACGGAACCTGAGTTTAAAGGTTTTGGTGGTGTATGCAGCCAGATCAACTTCTTTGGTTGTCCAGAGGATATCAGCGCCGCCATCAATCTGATAGAGACTTACCCAATTGGTGTTGTCAGTGGAAATTTCTACTGAGAGATGTTCGTCACCGCTCATATTCAGGAAATCTCCTAAATTATAGTCGAAGCTAAGTTTAAAGCCCGGAGCTCCGATACCAACCAATGACTGACTGGTAAGGCTTCTGCTATAATCTGTCAATGCAGGTGTCCAATTAAAAAAGGCAGATGGAGCAGGCTGACCCTGACCAGCGATAATCACCCAGTTTGGCTGTGTTGTCCAGCCGTTGGTGGTATAGTTGGCAAAAGGTTCATTCAGAAGAACAACCTCAATGACCGGCGGTGACCATGAGGTCAACAGTGATTGTTCGTTAACTGTCATGCCTGTTGGAGCAGGTTTCATGCCGAGTAAATTGATGTCATACACTTTATCGCCATCAATAACCACTGATGCAGTATAATTGTCAAAACCAAAGCGGGTGACTTTCAGGTCATAACTGCCTTTCCATACTTTTGGGAAAACAACCTTGCCAGTATTGTCGGTGAGTGCGGTATAATTGGAGTCAACACCGGCAACTGTGGAGGTCAACTTGACAGCGGTGCCAGCTTTTGCAATGGCATCGCAGGTAAGGGTCACATTAACAGTAACACTGGCTGTCCAGCCTTTGCCGATCACATTCGAGAAGATAGCTTCAGAAAAGCGGTTTCCGGTATATTTAGCTTTCACAGCCCAGCGATAAGGACCGTCAGGTAATGAAGGCCAGTTGGCATCCACTGTGTTGGTAGCAGTTGGTGTGGAAACAGCCGTCCAGAGAGCTGGTGTAGCTTCCTGAGTCTGGAGCAGTCGTTTTACCTCATATCCAACGATGGCATCGGGTCCGTCAATAGGTCCGCCAACTCCGCTTACCACGGCGCGTAACATAAAGTTGCCATTTGCCGGCAACCATGAACCGTTACCCGTAACAAACCTGGAATAGCTGCGCAGTTGAGTGGCAGTGTTGTCAACGCCAATACGGGCGCATACAGGATCATTACCTCCCTGGATCATAACCAGGTAGAAATTACCGCTGGTGATGGCAATATCGGGAAGGGTGAAGGAATTCCATCCAAAATTGGCTGGAACCACATCAATCGGATCGCCAACTGCAGTGCCCGGCAAACCACCGGTGCCTGTAGCATTGTAAACCTGGATCTGGAAAGGTTCCAGACTTGCAATGGTAGTACCGTTCGGATAGTCTGTAGCAAGTCCAATGTTTACGCTACCACCTTTTACGGTGACCGGATAGTTCAATGCAGTAAATTTAACTGCATTCATATTTCCTTCCAAAGTCCAATCGGTGGAAGTTTCCTGCACGCCGTCATCATAGATGAGTTCATAAACTCCCTTGGGAATTCCCCATGTAAGAGCAACTTGCGTCGGAGGTGTATTGAGGGCAGCAACAAACGGGGTTGAAGGCAGATTAAGGGCCTCATCCAGGCTTGTGTTCAGGGTGGTTGTCACACCAGGTGTAAAAGTAAGGGTACCGGATGTAAAACTTCCGAAACCAACTTTTGATATGGTTGCTGTGCCCGGTGTAGCCGGATAGACCATCAGGGAATAGGCGCCACCTTCTACAGAGTAGGTAGTGAGTCCGTTGCATACAATCTTGGCTCCTTTAATGGGGCTGCCGTTGGCACTGTTGGTAATCGTACCTGCCAGATAAGCAGGGATCGGTGACATCAGGAAATCCTTGGTTGTGGTAACCGCGCTGACAATATTGGCAGTTCCGCTGTAAGGCAGGAAGTTTGTCAAAGTAGCAGCGATGGTGGCAACGCCAGGCATCACATTGGTCAGAGTATAAACACCGGCAGCATTGGTGAGAACCGGAGCTCCTCCGTTGATTACAACAGACACACCTGCGAGATTTGCATTGGTGAATGAATTCTTGATGTTGCCGGTTAAAGTACCGCACGGGGTTCCATTTACGTGAA
>JAPLDG010000205.1:0-4274 GCA_026391845.1 Bacteroidota bacterium
CCTGGGCAATCCCGGCACGAATCTGCTGGTCGAAATGCTCATAATCTCCATCGAAAAATAAAAGCACCCGCCCTCCGATGATCCGTGTAACCCCTCCGGTATTGTAATAGTCCCAATCGCCGAAAAGCCCGATATTGCTCTGCTTCAAATCGGAAAGTGTATTGAAAATAATGAACTGTACCTTCTCTTCCAGGTTCGACTGAAGGTCAAGTTCAATCTCTTTGATGTGCTTATCGGCGTACTCGGCCGTGTATTGCGCCAATTCCTTGCCGTTCAGATAATAATAGGTGTCAAATTTTTCGAACCGAAAGTTCAGCCAAAGAAAATTGTTGTACTGAATCCTGCTTTTACCGAATGTAAGTTGAGAGCCATTGTAAAATTGTGTCCGTCCGGCGACCTGAAAGAGCAGGATCAAACCCAGAATGAGCCATGCTGTTGTCCAGATTTTAAAACATCGGTTCACGCATGTATCCTTCGCCATATCCGGTTATCCTGGGAAATAAAATGGAGGTGCTAAGGTACGAATATTTTCAATCTGGCCGTCATGTAGCCGCATTTTCGTACCTTTGCAGCGCTTGAAAACAACGGGAAAGATGATAAAAATTAAAAAATTCGTATTCAACAGTTTCATGGTCAATTCCTATATTTTGTACGATGAAAGCGGCGAATGTGTGCTGATTGATGCAGCGTGTTATGAGCCGGAAGAAGAGGCTGAACTGAAGCAATACATGGCTGAGAACAAGCTAACCCTTGTCCGCAACCTGAACACACATTGTCATATCGACCACGTCCTTGGAAATAACTTCATCGCTCAGACGTATAAAATATTTCCCGAATACCATGAAAATTCAGTTCCGTTTTTCCATACAGTCAGAGAGATCGGATCGTCGTTCGGCTATACCATCAGTCAGGTTCCCGAACCAAAGCGCTTTCTGGAAGACAATGAAACGATTCAATGGGGAAATTCAACACTGAAGGTGCTCTACACGCCTGGACATGCTGCGGGCAGCGTTTGCTTTTACAACCAGGATCAGCACTTTGTGATCACCGGTGATGTGCTGTTCAAAGATACCATTGGTCGTACCGATCTGCCATCCGGCGATTTTAATCAGTTGATGACCAGCATCAAAACAAAACTCTTTACCCTTCCGCAAGAAACCATCGTCTATCCGGGGCATGGACCGGAAACCTCAATCGGGTATGAGATGGAAAATAATGCGTTTATCAGATAGCGAAACAGCGAAACAGGAAAATGGGGGAACATCTTACGAAGATACTGATAATCAGGTTTAGTTCGATTGGGGATATCGTTTTAACAAGTGCGGTCGTGCGCTGTTTGAAAGAACAGCTACGGGGCGCTGAGATTCACTTTCTGACTAAAGCACAGAACGAACCGATCCTCCGGGCAAACTCCTTTATCGATAAAATATGGTTATACGACCACAATTTTAAAACGCTGGTTCCGCAACTAAAATCGCAGGGGTTTCATTTCATTGTTGATTTGCACAAGAATTATCGTTCTGCATTTGTCAAACGCCAGCTCGGAACAGCATCGGCATCTTTTCCGAAATTAAATTTTCAAAAGTGGCTGGCCGTACAATTCAAAATGAAGGTGCTGCCTGATATTCATATAGTTGACCGCTATTTCAAGGCTGCAGCGCCACTGGGCGTTGTAAACGACGGACAAGGTCTCGATTATTTCATACCGGCCGAAGATGAGATTGCCATTGCCAGCCTGCCGGCGAGCCATCGCGATGGGTTCATCGCCATTGTGATCGGAGGAAAACACAATACCAAGATTTTCCCGCCGGAAAAGGTTATCGAAGTTTGCAACATGGTTGCCCAGCCTGTCATTTTGCTTGGCGGTGAAGATGACAAGGACCGGGGGGCGCTCATCTCGGGTCTGGCAGAAGCATCTGTTTACAATGCATGTGGTCTTTACAACCTCAACCAGTCGGCATCACTCATCCGGCATGCCAGGTCAGTTCTGACAAATGATACCGGGCTGATGCATGTGGCGGCAGCGTTTAATAAGCGAATCGTTTCAGTATGGGGAAATACGATCCCGGCATTCGGTATGTATCCCTACCTCCCGGGAAAATTCAAATCAAATTCCATGATCGCAGAGGTCAGAGAACTGTCGTGCCGTCCCTGCAGCAAAATTGGTTTCCGGGAATGCCCCCGAAAACATTTTAACTGCATGAAACAAATAAACATAAACCCGATTGTTTCATTTTTAAAGTTGAAAGGTTAACCACCATTCGTAATTCATAATTTTTAATTCGTAATTTTTTCATGCATTTCACCGATTCCCATACCCATCTGTACGCCGACGAGTTCGACCACGACCGCAGCGCCATGATGCTCCGGGCTCAACAGCAAGATGTGCGGTATCTTTTTTTGCCCGCCATCGATTCCATGTATCACGGGAAAATGTTGCAGGTTTGCCGGGAATACGCCGGTTTATGTTACCCGATGATGGGGCTGCACCCTACTTCGGTCAAAGAGAACTATCCGGACGAGTTAAAACTGGTATCCGGCTACCTCGAAAAGCCCGAATTGAAATTCTATGCCATCGGTGAGGTTGGCATAGATCTTTACTGGGATAAAACGCATGAAGCAGCCCAGCGAATGGCTTTCAATATCCAGCTCGATCTTGCCATCAAATACGACCTTCCGGTTGTGATTCATACACGGAACTCAATGGAAATTGCTCTGGGCATGGTGGAAGATCGGCATGACCCAAAACTGAGGGGTGTATTTCATTGTTTCAGTGGCAATTCCGGGAATGCAGCGAGGGCTGTCAGGCTTGGTTTCATGCTTGGAATCGGCGGGGTGGTGACCTATAAAAACTCAGGACTGCAAACCGTGGTTGAACATACCGCACTTGAGCATTTGCTGCTTGAAACCGATGCACCCTGGCTGCCTCCGGTTCCGCATCGCGGCCAGCGGAATGAGCCTGCTTATATCCCGCTTATTGCTCAAAAAATTGCTGAGATAAAACATGTATCTTTGGAAAAGGTCGCAGAAGTAACTTCGGAAAATGCACTGAGGATGTTTGGAATTGGTTAGTTTACTAAATATTTTTTCATTTTGCTTTTGAGCATGCTCCAATCATTGCACTGCGCTGAAAGCGCGTAATATTAATAACCGTGGGCTTCACCCACGGTTAATTATATTACGCCACCTTCGTGGCTGATTGCTGGCCAAATTCAATACTGGCATGATTGCGATCAATCATTTTGATTTTTAACTTTTGATTGTATAATATGATAGGAAAAACAAGCATTCTGGTAATTTATACCGGAGGGACCATCGGCATGGTCCAGGATCCGAAAACAATGACATTGAGGCCGTTGACCTTTGATATTTTGTATAAATATCTCCCTGTACTTGAAAATTTCAATTGCAACATCGATTTTTACACTTTTGAACCGCTGCTCGATTCATCAAACATGAACCCTGCCTTCTGGATTCATCTGGCATGTGTAATCGAAGAAAAATATGAAGATTACGATGGATTTGTCGTGTTGCATGGCTCTGATACCATGGCCTACACCGCGTCGGCCTTGAGTTTCATGCTCGAGAACCTGAATAAGCCGGTCATCTTTACCGGTTCGCAGCTGCCGATTGGCATGGTACGCACCGATGGCCGTGAAAATTTTATCAATTCCATTGAAATTGCAGCGGCCAAAGAGGTCGATACCCCGGTAGTGCCCGAAGTGGCCATCTGTTTCGAAAATAAACTCTACAGGGCTAACCGGACCTCAAAACTCAATGCAGAAAATTTCAAAGCTTTTGTTTCCGGGAATTATCCATTGCTTGGCGAGGTGGGGGTCCACATCAAGTATCATCATAACCTCATCATGAAACCCAACTTTAAAAAGCTCCGGGTGTTAAAGGAACTGGATGAAAACATCGCGATCCTGAAATTATTCCCCGGAATCTCTCCCAGTTCCGTAGAGGCAATTCTGAACACCAAAGGGCTCAGGGCGGTGATCCTCGAAACCTTCGGCGCCGGAAATGCCCCCACCATCCAATGGTTTCTTGATCAATTGCAGGATGCTGTTGCAAGAGGCATCGTAGTCTTCAATGTCACCCAATGCAAGGGTGGAGCCGTTGACATGGGGAAATATGAAACCAGCGCCGGATTGGGGAAAATCGGGGTTATCGGGGGTTCCGATATCACCACGGAATCGGCGGTTACCAAGCTGATGTACCTGCTTGGATGCGGCTATTCAAGCGAAAGTGTAAAGCAACTGCTTCAAACTTCC
>JAPLDG010000205.1:4289-19445 GCA_026391845.1 Bacteroidota bacterium
ACTGCTTAAAACTTCCCTTCGTGGCGGGATGACTGTATGAAATATCAATATTATTAATACCTTTGCGGTTCGAAACAAAGAGGAGAGGTGTCCGAGTGGTCGAAGGAGCACGCCTGGAAAGTGTGTGTACGCCAAAAGTGTACCCTGGGTTCGAATCCCAGTCTCTCCGCAAAATAAAATCAAAAAGGCTGTAAGTTAATTACTTATGGCCTTTTTTTTCATACGAATTTAGACAAAGCTTGGTGTATTGAAGTATTTTTTATACACAATCATGGATTCCCCCAACTGGCGTTTTATGGATCAAGCGGAAATTCCGGGGAGAAGGATGCGATGCATAAAATTCACAATTCCCTGCCCACCCCAGAAATTCCTCTTGATCCCGTTTTATCTCTTCAAGTAGATGGACAATGAACCGGCTGGTTGATATATATCAGTAATTTCTGCGTTTCTATCCCGTTTTTTTCCGGTAAATTTCCTTTGAAAACCGGATGCATAAGGCAAATACATCCGGTTTTTTTCTGTACATGGTCAGCTTTTACCGACATCGTCACAAGCCTGTTCAAGCACGGTTGATTTTAATGGTTTAGTTTACATAGCCTGCTCTTATTATTCCCAACCATGAATCAGTAAATTCACCCCATACCATATGAGGAACGTAAGACTACCTGTGATGGCTGGAGATGTTACTGCCTATAATCCTTTAAGCGGTTCAACAATTATCTTTTTAAATGCTGGTGAAAAAGTTGCGTTCGTTGTTAACAATTAGTGCGGTAATGCACAAATAGGATGAGGTGGTGGGTATAATACTTATGGGTACAAGATAGGTAAAACCTAGAGAATTTTTAAAGAAAACACAAGCCCAGGGAGAAAAAATCACTTAAATACTTCACAACCATGGAACCCAAACCACAATTAACCAAGCGTGAAAAAGAAATTTTTGAATTGTTCCGCAAGGGATTCACGAGTAAGGAATGTGCCGAACAGCTTTATGTAAGCTACCATACGGTCGAGGCCCACCGGAAAAACATACACCAGAAGCTTGGCACACATAAAATCATTAAAGCATTTGCCCTATTGTAAAATACCGGTTTCCCGGTATTTTACGCCTGTTTATAAAATGTACTTTTGTGTTTTTATGTTCGTATTATATGGGATTTATTAGGGTATAAAAAAGGTCCTGCTGAAGCCTTCATGTAAAAATTCAGTCACCGGAAGCCGAAAAGGTCAAGAGTAGGCATTTTCCAATCTCTTTTATTATGGCACAAATAAGAATAAACACTACGGTTTGTTACTGGCCGGGTTGCTGGGGCTTAAACGTTCCGATGCAGGGGGCACAGGTGCAGATCATCGATACCGATATGGAAATCGGGGGTGGTGATGATATTATTTTTACAGGAGTGACTGACAGCAGTGGACACGTTGAAGGAACATCAGCGAACTGGCAGGACTCAATTAATGTTCCGTTATGGGTTCAGGATAACATTCAGCAACAAGTACCCGATCCCAACCCTAGTCATGGACACTGGTCTGGCGGTTTTCCCAAACATTGGATTCCGGATACGATAACCGTTACAGTTCCCGACCCGATACCAGGCCACGGGAAATGGGTGGACAACTGGCAGCCTAATCCGGCCGACTTAAGACTGCTGGTTATAAAACTGAGCAAAGACGGACAAACTGCCACATTGCCCTATCCTTATCTGGACGATAACATTGTCATCCCAATTGTATTTCCTTCTACTGCCGGGATACAAACTCCGCTTTGCCCCGTAAATGCAACCGAAAGAGAACTCATTGTGGTAAGTTACCTGGTAGGGCCTGGCCCAAAGGAGTATGACTGGCTTTATAACTTCATGGATAAATCAGGCGTCAATTTAGCTTTAAAAATTTTAGGTGCATCGTACAGTGGTATTCATATCCTGCAGAACGACAAGGCGACATTTGATAACTTTAAAAACAAGGTTAATTTCTGCGCTCTAAATCCAAACACAAGGGCTATTGATGTTATTCTGATCCTTCACGGAGGCGATTCGAATAATGGAACAATTGTCTTCTTTGATAATGACGCCATAGATTATGCAAGCATAACCGGCATTAACGGGTACGGTAAACTGAGACTTTTATATTCCACTGCATGTTTTGCAGCACTCGGCAATTCGACCTGGACGAGTAAAGGTTTTCGTGCAGATATTGGCGCAAAACAGGTTAATGCAAACAGCATGGCGGAATACCCTGTATTCCTCAAACAATGGAGAGATGGAGTTCCGGTTTCAGCCGCAATTGCGATTGCTGACAATCCTGCAACACAAATTCCGATGGATGAAGCAGCAAGAATAATGAAATTCAGTCCGGTAGACAGCCAAAAAGAAATTGGCGGGGATGGTTCAATAAAAATTGATTCCTGAAAAATGTAAAATACCCTTGTTTGTCCTGTCATACCTTAACAGGCAAACAAGGGTTTGTTATTTACGATAAACTCAGCCCTTATGCAATCATTAGAGATTAGATGGTTTTTTGACGGTCCGGGTTCAAATGCTACACTACTAAACTGGTTCAAAGAATCAGGTGGCAAACCTGAGCCCGAGAAAAGAACTGACTTTTACTTTCCTCAATCCGTAAATGGTGAAGCAGGAATAAAGGTCAGGGGCGGGGTCCGTTTTAACATGGAAATTAAAGGAAGACTGGAAGTGCCTGGAGACCTGCTGATTGACGGAAAATCCCTGGGGAAAATAGAAAAATGGAATAAATGGTCGGAAAAGGCTGATGCAGATATTCATCTTACGAACATCGTGCAGGAAAAATCTGGCTGGATCAAAATTGAAAAAACCAGACATCTCCTTAAATATGAATGTTCTGCTGATGGATCATGCGGTGCTTCATACAAAAACCGCATTGATGACGGATGCAACATTGAAATTACTGAAGTAAACATCAATGGCAAAATACGCTGGTCGATGGGATATGAAGCATTCAGCACGAATCTCGACCTGATGAACAACTTTTTTTGGCCTGTAAAGGCTACTTTAAAAGGAGAAATACTCCGGATCCTTCATCCGGAGATTTCCTTCAGCTATTATGACCTGATTAAAAAACTGAATCCGAGCCCATGATCATCCCTGATCATAGCACACCGGCCCGCTGGCACTGTAGATCCCGGCCAATGGTATCTCCTCCAGATGATTTTAGTCATTAAAATCCACCTATTGAAGGCAGATTTTCCTGACCGTTATTTCATTGCCCACCAGTAGCTTTAAAATATAAATCCCCTTTGGATTACCGGTCATATCAATACAGCCGTATTTGTTGAATGATGTTGATAGGACGGCCTTCCCTTGCAGGGTGCGCACCTCTGCAATTGCCTTGTTACCGGAAAATGCATTCAACGATATGTTTATCAACCCGCTCGTTGGATTGGGAAAGATTCTTTCACCACCAGTTTCCTGGTTTATCTGATCGGTCGAAGTATGCGGCGTTATCGTAATTTTCAGGTTTCCCGAGGCAGATGCTTGGGCTGAATCGGTGGCGGTTACCTTGATATTCAGGGTTTGAGTGGTGGGTGGAATACCTGAAAAGGAAGCTGTTATTGTATCAAAAGTCAACCAGGAGGGCAAAGGGTCTCCATTGGTAAGTTTTGACCCATAGGTGAGGGTGTTGTCGCCATCATCATCAACAAAGGTGCTGTCGGGAATGGTACAGGTGAATAACTCTCCCAGAATGGCTGCCTGATCAGGAATCTGATTTTTTATATAGGGAAGGTAATTGGTGAATTTAAGGCTGTCGATGAAACCCGTAGATATCCAGTAGAGGTCCTTATTACTTCCATAGGTCATGTATAAACCATCAGGAGTAATATCTCCAGATGTTTCATCGGCCGGAGTGTTGATGATATTGCCCAGGTTTTTGGGGTTGGTCCAGGTACCATTGGTCTTTTTATAAGCGATGTAAAGGTCGTTCTGCCCATATCCTTCAGCCCTGATGGATTTTAAGATCATATAACTTTCATCGGGCGAAACATAGGGATCGCCCCAGGTTGGGGAACCCATATGATTTATAGGGACAGGAAGAATCACCCTGCCCTGGTAAACTCCGTTTTCGTACTGGCACCTGCATACATCGCCTGCGTTGCTGGAAAAATAGACTGAAGTATCGCCAACAATGCAGGGATGGTACTGGTAAGCCTCAGAGTTGGGCGGATTCCCCATGCTGACGGGATCGCTCCAGTTGGCACCCTGCCTTTCGGAATAGCTGAGATCTACAATACCCGTGTGATTCAAAGCATTCGTTGCATACATGTATACCCGGTTGCCTCCATAGGAGAAGAATGGCTCTCCCGTGGCCCGTCCGTACGAAAAAGGGATGGTATCGGGAGTAGTCCAGTGGTTGTTCGTATAGGTGGCATATAGTGTAAATGGATTTCCGGGCTGAGGGTATTTCTCGATATAGAAAAATACCAACGCCCCGTCGGGCGAGAAGGTGATGGCCGCCTCATTCCTGCCTGGGAGTGTCACAATACCCGGCGCAAAAAGTTGTGGGATATCGCCGGGAGGCGTTTGTCCGAAGTAAAGGCTGTCAGGGGGTATTGGTCGTGAAAAGGCATAAATTCCAAACAGGAAAATCATGATGGAAGTCAGTAACGATGTTTTCATTGTGAAAAAAATTATTTGTTAATGTTTTTTGCACAAAATAACATCATAAAAGGTCCCGCGTCGTCCTTTTGCACGTTAACGGACCATTTTTAACATAAAAACAGGTGTTTGTTTCAGCCGATGGTTTTTGACCGGTATTCGATGGGAGTCAGGTTGGTAAACAATTTGAACTGGTTGTTGAAGGCCGACTTTGAATTGAACCCGACCTGATAAAGTATTTCAAGGATCGTAAGGTTCCTGTATTTCGAGTCGGCCAGAATCTGCATGCTCTCCCTGATTCGATACTCCAGGATATAGCCTTTGAAATTCTTTTTGAATGTTTCGTTAATTATTTGAGACAGTATCCTGGGGCTTATCGAGATTTCACTGGCGAGAGATTCAAGGGTAATTTCGGGATTAAGGAATGGTTTATAGGTTTCCATATGGAAATTCAGCTTTTGCAGGTACGCCGATCTGTCAGGTTCGGTAAGTTTAGTGTTTTTATACTTCGCAATGACATAATAAATATCTGGTTTCAACAGAAGACAGAACATGATGGTGTTGATAAATAAAAATGCAGCCAGGGCATATATGCTTACGGTATAAGCACACCATCCGGGCTTCCGCAGGATCATAAACACTGCGAATGAATTTAAATTCACAATCCAGATGATGATAAACCCAACCAGCAGAATCTGAAGCCACCTGTTGTGGGAAGAAATTAAAATACTCTTATAAAACCCCCTGAGGGTAATTGTTGTTGTTTTCATGCTCAACAGGGAGAGAATGATATAGATCAGGTTGTGGATCAGGATCAGGATGGTGTCATTCAGGTCGATCATTGAATCCCAGATAATAAATTGATTCAGATTCCGGTAGTAAACCAACAAGAAAATGACCGCACCTGCAAATGGTAAAAAGTGGACTGACAAGCGATAATCGAAAACATCCATTTTTTTCAAAAATGACCTGACGTAGAAGTAGATGAGCGGGCCGATCAGGAAAGACGTTTGCCTGACCAGGAAAAGTTGCTTATGCCAATCCATGAAATATTGAAAAGCGAAGGTACTCGTGGCAAAAGAATAGAAGATCTGAAGACTGAATATCATCAGAAGGATTGCCAGTATTTTATTTTCATGGATAAAACCTCTCTTATTGACAAAGAAGAACAATGACAGAATCATTGCAAGGAAAATACTGATAATGGTCAGGATTGTAAAAAAGCTAAAAATCATACTAAAACAGTTAAACATCAGGCAAATATAGAGTATTTGATCTGAGAAAAGAAATTAAACCGACAACCCGATTAAAATTTCCTGCAAGGAATATTAAAATCATGATGAATCAGGAGATAACATACCAGCCGCTATCCGAAAAGCCGACCCTGCCGGTCAATGCTGAAGTGGAAAATGATTTCGCAGGAAGCACCACGTCGGCCAGTTGTCTGGCTTCCAGTTTATGTTTTGGGAGGTCGTCGGTGGCGCTGTCAATAAAAATTGAGATCCCGGGTCTGATCAGACTGGTTAATGCTCCCGACTCACATATTACCGGATGATTGGCATTATTGCACTCCTTCATGAACAGTTCAAAGGCTTCGGCAAGATGGCCATCATCCGTCTCCATGAAATACGATTGCAACGCCCCGGCTTCCAGAAATTTTCCACTGTTTTTAGCATGTGGTCCAAGGTCCTGGAAAATCCGGATGCCTTCCGATGATGCCCGTAAACAGGTGTTCCCGAGTGAATCATGTACGTGTGGCGAAATTTTCAGGGCAAGAAGTGGAAACTTTGCAGAAAAAACACGGATCAGGGCAGTGGACATGAAGGTCTTTCCAACCTTTTTCCCGCTACCGGAAATGATAATAAACTGAGGGAAAGATTTTCGGACCATGCAGGCAGGACTGATCAGGGAATGAGCAACTTAAAACAGGCAAACAGCAGGACGATCGCGAGCGAAATTTTAAAATAGCGCACCGGAAGAATCTTCATGGCTGTTTTTGAACCAATCAGTCCTCCTGCAACAACCACCATGATCCAATAGATAAAATGCGGCGGTAATACGATGCCATTGAACCCAAGACCGATCAATCCGGCCAGCGAGTTGCAGAGGATAAACAGGGATGAATAAACCCCCGTCTCTTTCACATGCGACCATCTCATCAGGATGAAAATCGGGCTGAGGATAATGCCTCCGCCAATTCCGATCATCCCCGAAAGCAATCCGAGCACCGAGCCGATCAGCACCGATAACAGGATTCCCGGAGGAGGCAATATTTTATAGTCTCTGGATGGCCGATACAACAACCTCAATAAGGCAAGAAACAATAAAATTCCCAGGAATATTTTATAGGTGGCCGGATTGATATGGATCAGTGCGCCTAAAAAAGCCATGGGGATGGAGGGAATCAGAAAAGGCAGAAAGAGGCGCCATCTGATTTGAAACCCGCTGCGGAAATTGATAAACGCGATCCCGGCGACAAAAAGATTCAGGATCAGGGCAGAACTCCTGAAATAGACCGTGCTGATCGCAAATATCGACATCACCGCCAGGTAGCCGCTGGCCCCACCGTGCCCAACCAGCGAATACATGATGGAAACCACCATCAGGGAAATAAAAAACAACGTTGAACCATCCATACGATAAACGTTATTCCCTTTGATGAATAACGCAGCCAAATTAATAAAAATTCCTTTTAAAGTGCCTTGGAATGTTTTGTCAGAAATATCACAAATTGTTGTGCGATTTCATGGTATGCCAGCATATATTTTCGACCTGTTGCTGTCAACTTTGCACAGCCGCCTCCCTTGCCTCCCTGCTTCAATTCGACCAGCGGTGAAGGAGCCAATTCATTGACTGAGCGGATGGCATAGTATGCTTTACGATATGACAAACCCATGGATATAGCGGCTTTTCTTAGGGAACCCAATGTTTCAATCTTTTCAAGGAGTTCGATTCTCCCGGACCCAAGAAAATTATTTCCATCAATTTCGATCCAGAGCCTGCCTGCAACGCTCATTTTTTTCTGTATCATCGAATAAAGCGGTTGATAATTTTACAAAACTAACAATTAATTTTTATGCAACTTTGCATATATAGACAAAAATAGATTACTATATTTGAAATGGCGAAACAGTATAAAATCAGATTGAATGAACCGAAGGAATTTTATCAGAATTTCAACGCTTAGCGCCGGGGGTGCAATGCTTGGCTCTATCGGATTTGGAGGTGGAAAAGAACCTTCATTGATCGACCGGCTCACAGGCAATGTGCATTTAGATGAGTCCCGTTATCTCCGTACGCCCACTTATTGCGAGATATGCTTCTGGAAATGTGCCGGTTGGGTTTATAAAAATGATCAGGGAGAGATCTGGAAGATCATCGGCAACGAAAAAGACCCGCACTGCAATGGCCGATTATGCCCCCGTGGAACCGGTGGTGTTGGCATGTACTATGACCAGGACAGGCTCAAAACGCCACTCATTCGCACCGGTTCGAGGGGAAAACAGGAATTCAAACGCGCCAGCTGGGACGAAGCGCTTGATTTTGTTGCCAAAAAGCTGGATTTTATCGGAAAAAAATATGGCCCGGAAACGGTTGCCCTCATCACCCATGGCTCGGGTGGAAAACTTCTGACTACGCTCATGAAAGCCTATGGCTCCGACTCCGTCGCCGGTCCTTCCTACGCTCAATGCAAAGGCCCGCGCGAGGTTGGATTCGGACTCACTTTTGGCACAGGGTTGGAATCTCCTGAGCCTACGGATATCCGGGATACACGATGCCTGGTCCTGATCGGCAGCCATTTGGGGGAGAACATGCACAATTCGCAGGTACACTTGCCTGGACAAATGTGATCATCAGCAATGGCTGGTACGACAAGGATTATGTTGAAAAATACACAACCGGGTTCGACAAACTGAAAGAATATGTCCAGCCGTTTACCCCGGAGTGGGCCTATGGCATTACAACCATCAACCCCAATCTGATCCGCGATACTGCGAAGGAGATGGCAAATGCTTCGCCGGCCGTCATCATCCATCCGGGCCGGCATGTTACATGGTATGGAGACGATACCCAGCGGTCGCGCGCCATCGCCATTCTGAATGCACTGCTTGGTTCCTGGGGCCGTCGTGGCGGGTTCTACCTTCCCGAATTAAAAGAGATCCCGGAATATCCGCATCCGCCATTCCCGCCGGTGAATAAATCATGGCGCGACATCCTCGGCGATCAATACCCATTTGCCGAACTACCGCTTGCCAATGCCATTGTGGATGGATCCATTCCCGGGAATCTCAAAGATTTTCAGTACCGTGGATGGATTGTCAATGGCAGCAACCTGAACATGACCATGCCCGATACCAGGAAAACCCTGGAAGCCATTCAGCAACTTGAGCTGCTGGTGGTGATTGACACCATGCCCATGGAAATTACCGGGTGGGCCGATGTGATCCTTCCCGAATGCACCTACCTGGAGCGTTATGATGTGCTCCGGAACGACCACAACAGAGAACCGGTGATCGCCCTGCGCATGCCGGCTGCAGAACCTAAATATGACACCAAACCCGACTGGTGGATCGCCAAAGAGCTGGCCGGAAAAATGGGTCTTGGTAAGTATTTCGACTGGAAAACTTTTGATGAATTTTTGGACTATAAACTGAAACGGATGGACTCTTCCCTGGAAGAGATGAAAAAAACAGGAGTTAAGAAATATGAACGTCAGTCGGGCGATCTCTATTTTTCAGCTGATAACCCGCCGGTATTTGATACGCCATCAGGGAAGATTGAACTCTATTCCAGCCAATTGGAACAGGCCGGATTTGACCCCATGCCCAGATACACTCCCCATGAAGAACCGCCTGAAGGCTTCTACCGGTTGATTTATGGAAGAACACAGTCGCACACCTTCAGCCGCACCTCCAACAATCCGAATCTGGCCGCCATCATGCAGGAAAATAAGGTTTGGGTTAATCCAAAGGTTGCTGCCAACTGGCAACTAAAAGAGGGTCAGGAGGTTTGGTTGAAAAACCAGGATGGCTCTACCACGAATTTCCCCGCCAGAGTGAGGATTACCGAGCGGATCCGCTGGGATTCGGTTTACATCGTGCATGGATTCGGTCATACCAGTTCGCAGCTTACCCGTGCTTTTGGCAAGGGAGTAAGCGACTCTGCCCTGATTACCAAAGTGTTGCTCGACCCTGTGATGGGTGGAACCGGCATGAGAGGAAACTTCGTCACATTTTTAACTGAAAACCCGGATAAGGAGGTGAAGGCATGAGATTCGCAATGGCCATTGATACCAGAAAATGTGTCGGCTGCAGCGATTGTGTTGTTGCCTGTCAGACAGAAAATAACGTTCCGATCGGTTACTGCCGTGACTGGATTGTTGAAATAAACGACGGAACCTACCCTCAGCTTGAAATGGAAATCCGCTCCGAACGCTGCAATCATTGCACCAATTCGCCTTGTGTACGGTGTTGCCCAACCGGAGCCAGCCATTACGATTATGGCGGAACTGTTTTGGTCACACCCCATAAATGCATCGGTTGCGGAGCCTGCATCGCCTCCTGTCCTTATGATGCAAGATACACACATCCAAAAGGATACGTGGACAAATGTACTTTTTGCATACATCGCGTTAAAGATGGACTTCCACCGGCCTGTGTGGCCGTTTGCCCCACAAAATGCCTCTATTTCGGGGATACCGATGATCCACGCAGTGAAATATCGCAGGTGTTGAAAAAGCGGAAATACAAAAGGCTGATTCCCGAGGCGGGGACCAACCCAAATCTTTACTTTTTAATCTGAATGCCATGAGAGAAGAGTTAATCATCAGCGGTCGCATGAACCCCATGGTGGATCCTACCCTGAACATCTGGCACTGGCAGATCCCGCTCTATCTTTTCCTGGGAGGTGTTGCGGCCGGAATACTATTTTTCGCCTCGCTCTATTACATCATGGGCCGCGAAAAAAAATACCCCGCCGCCATCAAATGGGCTCCCATGATCACACCATTTTTATTGATCCTTGGATTGGGAGCCCTCTTTCTCGACCTGAACCACAAAGCATTTTTCTGGCAGTTATATCTGGCCATCCGCATCGAATCACCCATGTCATGGGGAGCATGGTCGCTGCTGGTCATCACTCCGGTATCGGTTATCTGGTCGGCCACCTGGTTAAAAGAGTTGCTGCCAGCCTGGCAATGGAAATATCCCTTCCTCGATGAGTTGGAGGCGTTTTTCATCAAATACCGGCTGATACTTGCCTGGATCATGCTTTTGTATGCCGTGATCCTGGGTGTATATACGGGTATTTTGCTTTCAGCATTTAACGCCCGGCCACTCTGGAATACCAGTATCCTGGGCCCCTTGTTTTTTGCTTCAAGTCTCTCTACCGGAGCTGCTGTGATCATGCTGATGGCGAAAAGCCACCTCGAAAGAAACATCTTCAGCCGCATCGACCTCATGCTGATCGGCATTGAGTTATTCCTGATCGTTCATATGTTCATGGGGTTTCAGGCCAGTACCCAGGTTCAGATCGATGCAGCCAACATGTTTCTCGGAGGGCCTTACACAGAGGTTTTCTGGATTTTTGTGGTGTTTATCGGCCTGCTTGTCCCCGCTTTTCTGGAGGTTCTTGAACTGCTTGGGTATAAGATTCCGATTGTCATTACCTCAACCCTTGTGCTTACCGGTGGGTTGTTTTTAAGATTTATCATTGTATATGCCGGTCAGGCCAGCAGATACCTCTATTAACTTCAAATTTCAAATTTCACTTTCAAATTTCAAATTCCGATTTAAAATATATTCGATGGAAACAACAACTCAACCAAAGAAATCAAGGTACATGAACCCTTACATCGGCGGGGTATTGCTTGGTTTGGTATTGCTGGCAGCGAACTTTATTGCCGGCCGCGGGCTTGGCGCAAGTGGCGCGGTAAAAAGCGTGGTAGTGGCAACCACTCAAACGGTCGCCCCATCCTACGCTGAAAAGACAAAGTACTTTAAAGAGTACAAAGAAGAACATTCGGGTTCTCCGCTGAAGAACTGGCTGGTTTTCCAGATGCTGGGTGTAATTGTAGGAGGTTTCGCTTCCGGCCCACTTGCCGGCCGGTTGAAGTTCAAAGTGGAACACAGCCCGAAAATCACTTCTAAAAGGAGGTTGCTCTTCGCTTTGCTCGGGGGTATCTTCTTTGGTGTGGGTTCTCAGCTCGGTCGGGGCTGTACCAGCGGTTCTGCCCTCAGCGGAATGGCTGTAATCTCCTTTGGCGGCATCATCACCATGATGGCGATATTTGGAGGAGCATACGCTCTGGCGTGGTTTTTCAGAAGAAACTGGATATAATGCCGCCCCCCTGAAAGGGTGTCAACAAAGTCAAAAAAACAATAAAACGCAAAGACGCAAAGTACTAATAATCAAATCTGTTTTTTTGGCGACTTGGCGTCTTAGCGGTAAAAAAGGACTTTTGAAACGACCTCAGAAAGTGGAATATAATTGCAAAACAAAAAAGTAAATCGTAAATCTAAAATCAATATGGGACCTTTAGCAGTCAACGATATCATCTCCTCAAACACCAACTTTTTCCTGGCCTTCGTCATTGGGATCGGGTTTGGTTTTGTCCTTGAACAATGCGGTTTTTCATCCAGCCGGAAACTGGCCGGACTCTTTTACGGATACGACATGGTCGTGTTAAAGGTCTTTTTCACAGGAGGGGTCACGGCCATGCTCGGCCTCCTGTTTTTCAGCCTCTTTGGATGGGTTGACCTCAACCTGGTTTATATAAATCCTACTTTTCTGACCTCCGCGATCGTGGGAGGTCTGATCATGGGAGCAGGATTTATCATGGGCGGATTTTGCCCCGGAACAAGCTTCTGCGGAGCGGCCATTGGAAAAATCGATGCCATGATTTTCATTGTGGGTCTGTTTATCGGCGTCTATTTCTTTGCATTCGGTTATCCGATGTTTGAAACCCTCTACAAGTCAGGCGCAATGGGATCTCCCAAAATTTCAACCATGCTTGACCTGAGCGACGGCGTTTTTGCACTGATCCTGGTTGCTGTGGCGCTGGGCATGTTTTATGTTTCGGAATGGGTGGAGAAGAAATTCCCGAGGGAGGAGTATTAATACCCCACCCCCAACCCCTCCCCAAAAAGGGAGGGGAGTAAGTCCCTCCCTTTTTGGGGAGGGATTTAGGGTAGGGTCAAACAACAAATTGAAAAATTTAAAGCAATAAATATGAAGCCTTTACATTATCTCACATTGGTCCTGTTGATCCTGGCGCTCATCATCGCGCTCGTACCTCAGAATACCACCAGACCCTACAAATTATCGGCGGAGCAGTTGCTTGCTGAAATCCGCACCGGGACCCAGTTTGTAATACCGGATGAAGTGGCGGATAAAATAATCCAGAAAGATCCGTCCATCCAATTGATTGATGTTCGCAACCCCCGCGAATTCGACATGTTCAGTCTCCCGGGAGCCATCAATATCCCGCTTCAGGATATCCTTTCCGAAGGAAACGTTGAAATACTCAACCAGGGAACCAAGATGAATATTTTTTATTCCAACGGTTCAACAGAGGCCAATGAAGCCTGGTTGCTAACCCGCCAGCTTGGCTACCAGAACAATTATGTGCTTCAGGGAGGCTTGAATTACTGGATGGAAACCATCCTGAATCCGACCAAACCGGGAAGTGGTGCATCAAGCGACGAAATCGCCAGGTATGATTTCCGAAAGGCAGCATCCATGGCGTTGGGCGGAGGTGATGTTTCAGCATCGGCAGCTCCCGTTTCGGCATCCTCATCCTCAACTCCAAAACCAGGCGTGGTCCCGGTCAAGAAAAAGAAAAAGGCCTCAGGAGGATGTTAAGTGCGCATCGGTATAACCAGGGATATCTTTTTTCTCATTTACATTCTTGAACAAGTGTGCGATCTCCTGTGGAAGTAATTTATCCATGGAAATGAACTGATGGCTGACAGACCCCGGCAAATCAAGCAGGCTCAGTTTCCCGGCAGAATAATTCCCTTCTATTACCGGAATCAGATCCCTGTGGTAAAAACCACACAAGGGTTCCAGAAAACCGCTGTGTTGTGGTACAACCATCCTGAAGTTTCCGTCCAGTTGTTCTGATAACCTGCTGATCAATTCTGCGGATATATTTGGCATGTCGCAGGTAAGGATGAGATTCCAATCGTTCCGGCTGGCTGTCAGCCCTGCATGAATGCCGGCCAATGGCGCCTTTACCATGAAAATATCGTTTACAACCGGAAATCCCAGGTCATCAAAGTGATGGTTATTGGCGCTGATAAGAATATCATGGGTAAAAGAAAGCGCCAGATCAATGGAATACTGAATCAATGGTTTTCCCAGGTAGGGAATAAGAGCCTTATCGGCACCCATGCGTGAACTTTGCCCCCCGGCAAGAATGATCGTTGTAAATTGCATTGAGCGAAGGTGTGAAAATCGTGACGCGTGACACGTGACTAGTGACCTGGAAAATCGTGTAAGGATTCAGGGTTAAGCCTGAGAGGGCAGAACCTGGATTTCATAACTGAGTTCCATGGCCTTTTTATAAACAAAAGCGACTCCGCAATAACGATCCTGGGAGAGTTCGACTGCTTTTTTAAGTTGGTCCATCGGCAAATCATCTCCCGTAAATTCATAAACGACATGCATCTTTTCGTAGTGCTTCGGGTGGTCTTCAGTTACATCAGCCTCAATACGAATATTCAGTCCGGTAAATGCGACCCGCATTTTTTTCAGAATCGACACCACATCCATCCCGGAACATCCGGCCAGAGCCACCAGCATCAACTCCTTCGGACGGGAACCTCTATCTTCCCCGCCAACAGCAGCAACTGCATCCATCATCACATGATGCCCGCTGACATTGGCATCAAACAACATGTTCCCCTTCCAGGAAGTTTCAACGGTATGTTTCATTTCAGTTCTTTTAAGTGTGTATGATTATTTTTTTGCAGTGATCAGAAAGATCGGGTACTCCCGGAAAGCTCCCGTGCTGGTCTCTTTGTGGATTGTAAAACAGGGACTGGCAGATAAATTGCTAAATCCACTGTTTTTCAACTGATTGGAAAGCTCTTCCGGATCAAATCCAGGGTGAACTTCAACCCCCGGATCATGGAATGTTCCATCCTCGGAATAGAGGTCGGCAATGGCGATATATCCTCCCGGATTCAGCAAGTCGAAAAATTTCCCCAGGATCAGGTTTACATCCTTGATGTGATGAAGCACCATCTGTGTGAAAATGAGGTCGAACCGTTCACCGGAATACCGGTTCTTTTCCAGGTCAAAAAACAGCGTTTTGATCTTCCCATGATCACCGGCCGTTAGTTTTTCCTCCGCTTTTTGGAGCATCACCTCAGAAGTGTCCATCAGCGTGATCTCTGCAAACAAATCCTTCACAAAGAAACTCAACAGCCCCGTACCGGCCCCGAATTCCAGCGCCTTCATGGTTGAAGTTACCGGAATTTGCTCAAGCATATCCCGGGCAACAGCCTTTGTACGTTCAAGGTGCATC
>JAPLDG010000205.1:19476-61805 GCA_026391845.1 Bacteroidota bacterium
GTTTTGATCCCACTGCTGTGCCTTGTCATCAAATTCATTCATGGTTCAACATTATTTTATTACGAGTTTGCCGACCAACAATTGGTTATCTGTCTGGACTTTGACCAGATAAAGACCCTGTGGATTTCCCGACAAATCAAACTGCTCCGACCGGTTAACTGATGTAACTGATTCACGCTGAGTGATCGTTCTTCCTGTAATATCCGAAATCGTGATAACAGCTTCCTTATTGTCAAAACCACTCATCCTGATTTTGAAAAGCCCTGTGCAGGGATTCGGTGAAATACTCATGCCGATTTGCGTGCCTGGCGTATCCTGCATACCGGTTGGACTGTCGAAATAAAAAGGAGACGCCGTGAGGGTAAGTGTAACATTTCCGGCAGCTTTATCCGCTTCACTGGGTACATAATAGCCTGAAAGTGCATCGGCAGCCGTGAAAATTCCGGTACCATCCGAGGACCACAGTACCGTGGAATAACTGGTCGCAACACCGTTCACCGGCACGGTGGTGGTGATGTAGGCACAGGTCGTGTCATTGCCTGCCGCAGCTGTTGCTGGCTGATTAACGACAACATCCGTTGTTGCTTCTGCCGAAGATGTTCCATCCGATACTTGCACCATATACATGGTTAACACGGTGGGAGAAACCTGCGGATTTTGCAGGGATGAGGTGAACCCGGCCGGATTAGAGGTCCAGGAGTAGGTGTATGTTCCACTTCCTCCGGTGGCAGCAGCATTGAGCTGGGATGTTTGACCGGCACAGATCGTTGACGGTGTTGCATTCGCCGATGCAGTGAGCGGAACAACAAGATATTCGTTCACTATCAATTTTGTTAATTTGGTATTGGATTTAGCGACAGTAATTGCGCTGTAGAAAGTAACTGTTCCGGTGCCGGCAGCTGGAGCCGTCCATGAGAATGACCACACGGAAGTGCCTGTTGAGGATCCGGCAGAAGTGTGGGTCACATATTTTGTTCCTCCCACCAGTTTACTGCCCGTTCCGGCAGCAAGAACTCCCAGTTGGGTTCCTGAGGCATTCTGGGGGGATAACTCAAATCCTTTTCGGCCTGTTCCTGTAGCGGTTACTGTAATGGTGTAAGTAGAACCGGCGGTATATCCCTGGGCCGGAATATTGGAGGTAATCCAGCCGGTAACAGTCAACGCGGAGCCTCCATGGCAGCTGACGCAATTGCGCGTATCCCCGGGAGATCCGGTATAGTTGTAAGGAGAGGGAACCCCGGAAGGATTGGCATTTAATACTGTGCTGAATATCAGACTGATAAATGCTACGCCGATCATCATGGCAAGAAAACGTACGGATTGTTTTTTCATGGTTTTAAAAATTGTTTAAATGAATTGTGATGCAACCTTACTAATTAAGACATAAAAGTACTAAATAGTTGCTTACACCACCTATATATATGTACTTCAAGGACATTCGTGCCTGGTTAAAAGATGCGACATGCTGCGTGCCTGTGGCGATAATGAAGGCGGTGTTTAGACTCCTTCTAAATTTTATTCCGGATGCGGTTTTCGCATTTCAACAATGCCTGTCCGCCTGAATCCCTTTGGAACGATCCATCCGATAAATGTTCCGATCATAATTCCTGCAAGGACATCACTGGGATAATGCACTCCCAGCGCCATTCTTGAATAGGCCACCAATATCGCCCACAGATAAACCGGAATGAAGATTTTTTTCCCTGCAAACAACAGAGATATGGCCGCTGCCATAGCAAATGCTTCCAGGGTATGCCCGGAGGGAAAGGAAGAGTCACCTCCCGAAGATAATTTTTCAATGTCGGGGTAAGTGGTGAACGGCCGGTCTCTGTCGATAAGACCTTTCAAACCCTGGGTAACCACAAGAACTATAAGTAATACGGCAACGAGTATGAAAAACTGCATGAGCAGAACCCTCGACTTTTTGAGTAAGGAACTGATGCCAACCATTAATGCCATTGCCAGACTGACATAGGTAGTGGTATCTGAAATGAACTGCAGAACAGGAACGGAACGCGGTATCAGATGATTGTGCAACCAGGTTAACAAGGTGATATCAAACATTGAAAATTCCAAACTTAATGTTTTTTAGTGTGTAAGAATGGAGAAAACGTCCCACCCGTTTTCCTTCGCCATTTGCATGGCAGGCTGGTTTTGCATGATGGCCCCTCCCCAGTGATTGTGGTCATATACATGCGGGTTTTCAAACCATTTTTCGATGTTCATCGTCAGCGGGAAGGTGATATTCTGCTTATCTGCCAGCTGAAAGGATGAACCTGGCAAATGCACGGTAAAACAATTCTGCACAAACGCATAAATCGAGTCAACATTGTAGCTGTTTCCTTTATACAGTTGCCCGATCCCAAGATGGAAATTGAATGGCATGACAACTCCCATTGTATCCTTCCATTTTCCATTCATCATCATATAATGGTAACCTCCGCCAAGTATTTCAGGCCAGCCCATGATGGCTTCCGGGGGGTTCACATACATGAACGATTTGTTTTTCGCTTCCGTTATTCCAAAGATAAAAGTGATTGAATCATAGGTTCCTGCAGGGATCTTGTCGAAGAACCGAATGACTTTTGTTTCGGGCATGGCCTCATCAATGTAAAAGATATCCTTCCACTCCCTGATCGTCATGGCGGCACCGCCATCTCTGTAAAAAGTGATATCTGAAATGAAATACATCAGATCCGTGATCAGATATTCATTTCCGGCGGCATTGGTATAAATCAGTTCATTTTTCTTCAGTGGCTGACCATTTACCCGGTGTTCAATTGAAAATGATACGGTCCCTGAAGGAACCTCAGCAGGCAAATCATCATTTTTTGTGCATGAGGCAGCAATGGTCAACAGGGTCAGTAACGCAACAGGCCAGATCAAAAAATGATCATTCTTCTTCATGAACCATGATGTTAGGTTTGCAAAGTTAATAAGTAATGCCATTGAATGTCTCATTGATTACCTCAAATACGATGCGTAGCGTCTCCCCGGTCTGATCAACCAGCGTAAGCCTGTGAATGCCACGGTCGGGCGACAGGGCCATCTGATGCATCTGAACTGTTGTACCGATGAAACGATCGTCGAGGTGCCAGAACACCCGGATTTCAGTATTCCGGTGGGCAACCTTGAATACCGTACTTCCTGGTTTTCCGTCGAGATCGACCGGAATATAAATTTTGCTGTTGTTTTTCGGATAGATGATCTCCATGTTTCGCCGGTCGGTATTTCCACCACAATCCTTCCGAAACGGGGGCAATACTTTATAAAACGGGTTCTTGTTGCGAAAATACCATTCCTGCACCGGCGGAAGGACAAACCACGAAACATGCTGCATGTTCTCCTGCGACTCACAGGTTGAATTTACCTGCCACAGACCGGTTTTATCGAGGTGGATGAGTTGATGAAATGGGCAGGGGGTCGTTTTGGAACCCGACTTCTGAACCCACAAGGTATCAACAAATTCACACAAGGAGGTGGCCAGATAGCCACTGTAACGGCAAACCGCTGCCGGCATGAGTGCGCCTTCAGGTGTTTTGAACCAGGTGGCTGGCGGCAGGGCTTTAAAAATATCAAACAATACCGGCGCGGCAACGGCAACACCGGTCAGCCCGGGTCTCCCTTCGCCTGAAGCATTTCCGGCCCACACCGCCACGACATATTCCGGTGTAACACCCACAGACCAGGCATCGCGGTTTCCAAAACTTGTTCCGGTTTTCCAGGCGATTTTATGCGACGACGAGAATTGCTGCCACTGCAGCTCAGCATCCGGGCGCGAAACCTCTACCATGGCTTCGAAGGTCAACCAGATTGATCCTGCATCGAACCAGGATGACTGATCGTTGAAAGATTGACTCATCCGGTTTTCACTGGCCAGATAACCGGGTGGATGAAAATCCGATCTGCTGTACTTCGGGTTGGTTCCGGAATAGTGGTTCAGGGTACGTGCCATGGAAGCATAAATCCCGGCCAGATCCCACAGATTGGCTTCGGCTCCGCCCAGGATGATCGACAGTCCATAATGGTCTGCCGGTTTCGACAGTGTTGTCATGCCCAACTTTCGGAGAAGAGCATAAAATTGCTCATATCCGTAAGTTTGAAGCATTTTTACCGCCGGAATGTTCAGCGACCTCGACAGCGCCATTTTTGCCGGTACGGCGCCGTCATAGGTCAGGTTATAGTTTTCGGGAATGAATCCGCCAACCTGCATGGGAATGTCAGGGACCAGTGTGTTGGGCAGTAAAAGTCCTTCACTCAGCATGGCTGCATAGAGAAATGGCTTCAGGATGCTGCCTGTACTCCTCGGAGCCGTGATGATATCCACATTGTTTCCATGGTCCCTGGCAGTCTCTCCCGGGATGTTTCCAACATATGCCAGTACATTTCCACTATTTACGTCAAGAACCAGTGCAGCTGCATTGTGGATTTCATTGGCTCTGAGCTGAATACTATGCAGGTCTAGAATGTCGCTGACCCGATTTTGCACGTTGATATCAATCGTGGTGCAGACCCGGGTTCCACTGTTTCCTTCCCTTACAATACGGTCGAGCAAATGAGGTGCCCGCTGTGGCAAAGGAAATGGTTTTTCCGGAATTTTTTCACTCTTTGCAAGGGTACAGGTTGATGCATCAATCACACCCCTGGCATAAAGAATATCCAGGAGTTTATTGCGCCTGGTCAACAGCGAATGAGGATTGCGACCGGGATAGATAAGTCCCGGACTGTTTGGCAGCACTGCAAGCGTTGCAGCTTCTGCCCAGGAGAGCGATCCGGCATCGGCTCCGAAATAACGCCAGGCGGCGGCATCCAGCCCTACAACATTGCCGCCAAACGGTGCATGTGAGACATAAAGCCTCAGGATATCGGCCTTGCTGTGCGAAACTTCGAGCCGAAAAGCCAAAAAGATCTCTTTGAATTTTTCCAGGTAGGTCCGCTCCCTGTTTTTTCGCATCAGACGGATTACCTGCATGCTGATGGTACTTCCTCCGCTGATAATCCTGCCGTGCTTCATGTTGAGATAAGCCGCCCTGAAAAGCGCAGCAGGATTAAATCCCGGATGATACCTGAAAAACCGGTCTTCATAATGGGTGATGGCAAGTCTGAATTTCTCCGGCACGGTAACGCTTTCAGGAAAACGCCATTGCTGGTCAGCCGAAATTTTTGCGCCAAGCAAATTCCCGGCACGATCAAGTAAAACGGTAGAAACGGGATCCTGGAACAATGGCCGCGGGAGAGAAAACCAAAACAGGAGAGCCATGAACAGCAGCAATATACAAGCCACGTAACGCCTGATACGCCTGTTTTTCAAAACCCTGTGAATCTGATGCAAGCGAGATTCTTCCGTCATTTCCCGCTTCGTTATTTTGAAGCCGGAACCACCTCAACCCAACATCCCGGAACCCTTGCGCTGATGGTATTGTCATACATGGCTTCACAAACGGTTGCCGGAAGATAAAACCTGCCAAGATAGGCGGCCATCATCATCACCCTGAACGTTTTCGTTTGACCGGGGTTGAGGTCAAAGAAGGTATTGACACGATCATCCCGCACATCCTGGTAAGTAAAAGCAGAAGCAGTTGCTACGGATTGCGCCAGATCGCCGGAACGGGCATTGATCACTTCCCATCCGGAAGGAAAAACCTGCGAAAGAGCAAGTTGCTGGTAGGATCCACGCATTCCGGGATTTGTTACAGAAACCTCTGCTACAAAGTTGGTCCCCTGCTGAAGAGCCGCTGGCTTTATAACCGATCCTGCCATGGATTTAAAGACCATGGATATCTTCAGGCTGTTTGACGAAGAGGTGTTATCTCCCTGCGCCGGGATTCCGGTAAGAATGAGCCGGCTAAAAAGGATGTTTTTTCCCTGGTTGACCAATTGAATGACTCCCTTTTTACCAGGCTGAACATCGATTTTCCGGGTAAGTATCGGTTTCATCGATTCGATCGTTACAGGCTGATCGTTATTTATCCGGAGGGATGCAAGGATGCCGCTGCCTCCACTACTCCCCATAAAGCTGGCAATGGCACGAAGGGCGAATGAGGTTGACTGGGTACTTAGCCATTCGTTGTTTCCCAATGAAGCCGAAATTTCCTTAACCAGTGGAGCTGCCCTGGTTTTCATGTTTAACAGACACAGGGCCTCAACGATCATCGCTTTGTCGCGCAGGTCGGAGCCGTAGGTATCATTGCTTTCATGGTAAGGCGGAACCGATGTTGACAAGGTGTTGACGAGTTGCTTTGCAACTTCCTGTTTTCCGGCAATCTGGTAGGCTGCAGCAAGCTGCCACCGGGCAGATACCGCAAGGTTTTTCTTCTCCAGCAGCTTGTTCATGGCTCCCAGCTCCGGCGCTTTGGCCAGGGCCAGGGTATATAAACGATACGCCTGCATCAGGTCGTTGTTGTAAAAGGATGCATCGACGTTCCAGGAAACCGCTTTCTGGCGCTGAAATTCCTTCCATGCATGCAGGAGGTTGACAGGAAGGGCATATCCCATTTGCGCTGCCTCCAGCAGGAAATGGCCGGCATAGTTTGTTCCCCAATCATCCGCATATTGCGCTCCGGGCCAATAAGCGAATCCGCCATTTGGCATCTGAAATGATTTCAAACGTTGAATCGCAGACCGGATATTCTGTTCCGTCTCCTTTTTTGAAGATTCCGAAAGTTCAACGAAACCATTGAGATAGAGTTGTGGAAAAGCTGCAGAGACGGTTTGTTCAATGCATCCATAGGGGTAATGAATGAGATACGACAGCCTCTTTTCCAGGTTCAGCGGCGGAATGGCCGAAACTTCAAGGGTTCCCTTGTTTGTACCGGGTATTCCCGGCGCGTGAAAATCGGTCGTCCAGGTACTTCCCGGTTGAATAATCTTTTCCAATACATCCGTCACCGGAGAATTCGGGTTGCGGATCCCGATCTCTATCATGTGTTCCGCCTTCAGATTGCCACTGACAGCTACTATCCGAACTTTGCCGATACCCACCTTCTGGTCAACCGTGAGATCAAAAGTGACCAACTGATCACCGGTTCCATGGAACGAAAGTTGCCGTGAATTTGCTCCGCCGATGATGAACATTTCATTGACAATCACCTCCACTTTCACGTTTTTTACGGCGTTGTTCATGGCAAACACGCTCACCGGTAGTTTGACCGTTTCTCCGGGACCCAATACCCGTGGGAGAGTTCCCAACACCATCAGCGGCTTTTTCACAGCAACAGTCTTTTCATCCCTGCCGTATGCCCCATCCTGTCCGGCAACCACCATTACCCGAACGGAACCGATATACTCGGGCATGATGAATGAATGTGTTGTTCCCTGCCCTTTTTTCAATGTAAACGGACCCAGAAATTTAACCATAGGTTTGAACCGGTTTGCTTTCAATCCGCCTTTGTTCAGAACATCCTGGTCACCCCCGATGCTGAGAATTCGCTGCAACTCCCCTCCGAATGACCCCATTACCTGGTCGAACAGATCCCAGGTTTTAACTCCAAGCGCTTCCCGCGCATAAAAAACGCTCCACGGATCGGGCGTTTTAAAGCGGGTGAGATCAAGCAAACCATCATCCACCATGGCAAGGGTGTAGGTCATTGCCTTGCCGCTTGCCTCCGTAACATGAATGGAGACCTCCTTTCCCGGTTCAAGTTCATTACGCATGGAAATCAATGGTTTGAGGTGGGTATTCGGATTTTCAACCGGTACCGCAATTACACCATACAGTCTGATCGGAAGGTCATTTTTTGTCTGGGCATGAGGCTGCAGTAAGGTCACATATGCATAGCAATTGGGCGACATGGCTTCAGTGGCGTCAAAGGAGATATCGGTGGTTCCTTTGGTGGTGGGCACCCAGAAAGATTTCAGAATTCCCGAACCGGTTTCTATGGTAATGAGCGCCCTTCCATCGGGTGAGGCTGGCAGGGTTAGTTTAACCTTGTCGCCTACCTTGTACTGACTTTTATCGGTTGTAAGGGTAAGCATGGCGGCGGCCTGTTTTTCGCCTCCCGGCATGCGGAAATAACCAGGCCAGTCAACATAAACAACCTGACCCGCGGCATGGCCCGAAGTTTTATCGGTTACTTTGATGAGATATCTTCCCCAATCGTTATAAGCTGTACTAAAAGTATAGACAGCTTTTCCGTTCACGGTTTTCAAGGTTGCTGAATCTGATGGCCTGATGTACGCTGTTGAGATAAAGTCGGCTGATCCAGCCTCGGAATCATCCCACCACCATCGCCATTCAAGTTTGAACACCTCCACTTTCAGTTGGTTTGAAGGAACCAACACACCCAGTGCATCCACATTCAGCAGGCTGATATTATATGTTTTATCGGTGTACAATACCCTGTCGCCATCCGATCCTTTGGGGATGCTCAGACCGGCATAGGATTGATACGGATAATATGGAATGGTAAACCGGTCAACGCTGAAATCCCCGCCATCTTCAAAGACCATTGTCTCGAAACTAGCTTTGAGTGCCCCCGGAGCAATATTGGTCACATGAATCTTCGGTACAACCATCGTGCGGCCGGTGGCATCAAGTCGGCCATCGAACACAGTGATATTTTCAGCGGCAAAACCTGCCGTTGGATTGTCAAATACATAACCGGGGAAGTTCTTGAAAGCAGTCACTGATTTCGACAAAGTTAACATCACCCTCGCCTTCAGGTTGCGTGCTTCAGCCCCCGTAAGCCAGGCAGCCTGAAGCATCGCGGCCGGAATCTTGTCCCTGACAAGCCTGTCCGTTTTGAAATCGAAAGTGATTTTAAGTCGGTTTGGCTTCACCGTCTCAATTTTCAATGTTTTCTGGAATTCAACACCCCCTGCATCTACTTTTGCAAGCCAGTTTCCGGTAGGAGCATCAGCGGCAGTGGCTGTACTGAAGTTATAGAAACCATTGAGAGAATTTGTTCTGACCATTCGGGTGATCAGCTGCCCGTTCGGGTTGAAAAGCGACATCCCCACTGGATGGTGCAATGGCAGCTGACCTGTTTTATCATCCAGAATAAAAGTCAGGTAAATCGAATCACCCGGCCTCCATACACCACGTTCTCCATAAATAAATCCTTTCAGCCCTTTCTGAACAGGCTCGCCCGCTACATCGAACATACTGAGCGACAGTGTATTTCCGTCCGTCAGTTTCAGATATCCGGTTTGTGTTCCACTTTTTGCGACCAGAATAAACGGGCGTTTCTTCATGGCAACGATCGTCATGCCATTTGCATCGGAGGAGGCCTTTCCCAGGCTTTGCAACTGGAAATTAAAAAACTCAACAGAAACTCCGGAAAGGGGTTTAGCCGTGATCAGATCGGTAACGAAAACATGAAAATTACCGTCGCTCCCCGCTTTTGCTATTATCCCCAGATCGGAGGAAAGTACATTCCGGCTGACCGATCGGTTGAAAAAGTAGGAAGGCTTACATGGATTTTCGCGCTCCTCCCAATGATAATTTTTCCAGCCTCCGTCGCGATAATCATTCTCTTCATAGCTGCTGTAATAATCCCAGTTTTGGTCATTCTCACTATCCGGGTCTCCTTCAACGAACAAATTGTCTGAACTGGAATTGAGTGTATCCGAATCTTCACAGGGGTAGGTTGAATAAGCTTTTTTAAACCGGATGATGACCGAATAGATAGCTCCGGGCTCTGTTTTCATCAGGGTTGAAAGATCTATGGAATAACGGTTCCATTTGCTGTAGTCTGTCACTCCGGTGAGTGGTATCGTTTTTTTCAGTACGACCCGTCCGACACGCGCGAGTTGAGAATTATCATTCAACTCGTTGACCTGCAGAAATTGCAGGATGTTGGTGGCGAAAATCCGCACGACTTTCACATCCACGGCATTCAGATTGACTGCTTCAAACGGCAGCAGCATGCCATTGGAACCAGGCAGGATCACCCCGTCGCCAAAAAAACGAACATTTGGTTTTGTATTCACTACTTCAACCTGTTCAACCACTCTTTTCCCAAGCAGAATCTGGTTGATGTTGCGAATGGATGGTTCGAGTGTCAAAAGCACCTTTTCATTTTCAGTTTCCGGAAGATAAATCAAAAGCAGATTATCTTCAATACTGTAGCGGAGATTGTTATACTGGCCGATTTTAAACAGCCCGTCAAGATTCTGATCTGTTTTCAGCGGATCAGAAAACTGAACCCTTACACATTGTTGAGCATTGGGAAGACTACCCGCCGAAATAACGGTAAAATTACCCAGGGCGGGGATTTCAACAGCCATGCTACCGGCTGATTTTGAATCGATGGGCGATCCATTCCAGGTAAGTTTAACCTCTCCGGCTTCACGTCCCCTGCTGACAGAATCAGCCTGGAAGAGATGGGTGCGGGTTTTCCGGTCATGTGTCCATGTAACCGGCAGATTTCTACCGCCCTGTGAAGCCGTGAGAATTTTCTCCACCTGTGTTTCGTCGGCAATGTCGGAGGTTTGCAGGATTCCGTTGAGATGCTCTTTTGAAAGATCGTTGTGAAAATAGGCCTTATGGTTATCAATTTCAACCGACACCTCCTGCGACATCGTATGGAATTGGAAGACCATTGTCTTCAGAGAATCGGGCAGGGTTAACAATCGTGAAAGATAAAATTCAGCGGTGTAATACTGGTCCTGGGGAAGGCGTTCGTCTGGTAAAAACTCCAGGGTCCGGCTGTCGCTCCAGAAAGTTTTCCCCTTGATATCCGGTGTGAATTTGAAATAAGCCGTTGCAAGAGGTGTATTAAAAGAGACCGTATCGGCAAAATCATCGGCCAGCCGAACCTTGATGGTTCCATGCGTGGATATTGTACCGGAAGTAAAAGCCTGCACATATTGCCGAAATGCCGGGTTCACCCGGACCAGTCCGTGCCGGCCTGTTCCACCATGGGCTAAAAAAAGCATGGCACCGCTGAAACCAACGATGCCTGCTAAAATCAGGTAAACATAGATCTTCTTCATGAGGTAAATCTTGAAGTGATCTACGAATTTAGGTAAAAAAGTAACCGGGTCTTAAAATCTTTTTTTGAAGCCTCCGCGAGCGCCACTATCTCTGCCGCCACTGTCTATGCTGCCGCCGCCAAATCCGCCGCTGCCGCCACGTGAGCCGCCGCCGCCAAATCCGCCGCCACCACCACCGCGCGAATCGCTGAAACCACCTGGTTTGCTGTTTGTTTTAGGGCGAGCTTCCGAAACTGTCATCACTTTACCGTCGAATTCGGCATTGTTTAATTCTTCGATGGCCTTGGCAGCCTCTTCATCATTGGTCATTTCCACGAAACCAAAACCCCTTGATCTTCCCGAAAAATTGTCTTTAATCACCTTGGCTGATGTTACGGCGCCATAGTCAGCAAATGCCTGTTTCAGATCCTCATCATTGATCCTGAAACTCAAATTTGATACAAAAATGTTTTTCATGTACTTTTTTTGTGAATGAATACTGGATGGCTGGTGATTTTAAGCTTCAATCACGAGAAGAAACCGGCGGCGATATAACTTCTAGGAGGTGATAACGACTGGAGGGCTTGCTTGTGGATCTCTGAATATTCAAAAGCCGGTGCAAAGATACGTAATTAAACCAAGTGATTCACGTATGATTGTAAATAATAAGCATTTGGCAATAAAAGAAAAAACACGATCTTTGCACCATAAACCAAACCAAACCCCATGTCAAAGAAACTTTTTCCGCTGTTGATCTTCATCCTTTTTGCGATCGCCGCCTGCAACCAGGGAACCAAAGATTCTGCCGGTGCCATTAAAAATGACACGACCGTGATCAAGATCCTTACTTTTGAAAAACAGGCCGATAGCTGCATAGATAAACCGGTCATCATCGAAGGCACTGCTCTTCACATATGCAAACATGGTGGAAAAAGAATGTTCCTTGTTGACGAAACAGACAGCGTACGCGTGGAGATCACGACAGGCCCGAAAATCGCCAAGTTTGAAGATGCACTCCTTGGCAGCCGGGTACGTGTATTCGGAACGCTGAAGGAGGAACGCATCGATGCCAAATATCTGAACGAATGGGAAGCCGAAGTGAAGAAACCCGAGGGAAGCCATAACGTTGGCGTTCATACCGGCGCCAAAGGCCACGAGGACCAGGGGGTACAAGATAAACTCGACCAGATCAATGCGTTGCGCGAAGATTTGAAAAACAGCGGGAAGGACCATTTGTCAAATTTCTCCATCGAAGCCGATCATTTCATCGAACTGAAATAACGATGCAAGCTAAAACCCTCCGCAGGTGGAACAATGTGCTTCACCGAGATATCGGCTATTTATGCGTTGGCATGACCCTTATCTACGCCATCTCCGGAATTGTACTCAACCACTTCAAATCCGGCGATTTTCAGCATCCCGACTACGGGAAATCTTACACCGAACTTAAAGTGCCTCTGCCAAAAGATGGCCAGGTCAACCAGGCATATATCAACTCTGTGCTTGACCAAGTACACGAAAAAGACAATTTTAAAAGTTTTATCACCGGAGAAGGTTATGTACAGATTTTTCTCACGAAAGGATTTGTTTATGTTGACCTGACGAACGGAGAAGCGGAGATGGAACGAAAAACCACACGTTATGGCATCAAGGAGATGAATCTGCTCCACTACAACAACCTGAAAAAGTGGTATACATGGTTCTCCGATCTCTATGCTGTCGGGCTGATCGTGCTGGCCATCACCGGACTATTCGTGCTAAGGGGCAAGAACGGCATCCTCGGCCGCGGCGCATGGCTCACAGCTATCGGCATTATACTCCCGGCAGTGTTCCTGCTTCTCTATTCGTAATGTTCTTCGGATTTCAAAGTGAGAGGTACTGACAACAGTCAGTCGCCATTACACAACTATCGGCATATCAATATTTTTCCTGAGACAACCCCATCCCTCCCACTGATCCTGATCAGGTATATTCCAGCCCGGAAATCTGAAAGATTTACAACCGTGTTCGTACCATCCAACGCAGTGCACCAATGTAAACGTCCATCCGCAGAATACAGTTCGGCCTTGGTATATCCTCTGTTTCCACCGGAGATATACAATACCTCGTTTGCCGGATTCGGGTAAAATAACGCCGGTTGACCATGACGTCCGGCCATTCCTGTTGATACATCCGGATTGATGTCAACGATTGCGCCTTCAATCACAGTGAGCCCATAGGGAATCTCGTCGGGAAGAAGGTACCATCCGTTGTATGAACCTCCCCACCCGAAGTTCAGATGGTAATACTTGTCGGTGTTGTAACCGTCAACCACCACATTATGTCCCATGCTCCATGCCGGATCGACAATGGCCAGATGGACCGGCAGGGTATCTTTCACATTCTGGGCCATCCTTGGATAAAGGAGAAGATCGCCATCAACCAGCAAACTCACTTCTTCGAAGTTGAATTTAAGATAGGCATCAAAGGCCTGGCTGACTCCGAAAGTGCCTGACGACGAAGATGTGAACACCTGTTTTGCCGCCACACCACATGCAAAAGTAAGAGCCGCCTTGTCAGTGTTTGTCGGTGGAATACCGTTGCTGTATCTGCCCTGAAGCGACTCGAGATCGTCGTTCAGCATCGGGAAAGAGGGAAAGCCGACCGTTAAATAGTCATCATCGATCATGTAATTTCGTCCTGCGTAATTGTGGTGATAATCATCCGTATCTCTGAATTTGACCCCATTGATGGTCTGGTGGAAATTTAAAATCTGTGCCATGGCTACAGCCGGGCAGCCGGCTATACTTCGTACGCCGGTAACAAGGTCCATCGGACAAAGCAGATTATAGGGAGAATTCTGTGTCCAGTTCGTTTCCAGCCATCCTCCGGTTAAAGTTGTGCCAGGTTCAGGCCATTGCTGAAATGGCGATAAACGATTTTGTATTTCACCGACCTTCTCCCATGCCAACCTGTTATTGTTCTTTACAGTTTCCGGCTGATGTTTCAACCGTAAAGTCAGGTCCGACACTGCAAGACTGAGGAGCCTCCCTTCAGGATCGGGACTGTCGGTATAAGAATAGGCAAGCACCAAAGGAAGTTCCATATTCCCGGGAACAATCATATACCCCTTGGGTGAAAGCTCAAATAGGAAAAACAGGGTTAAGCCAGCCGAATCCCGGTAAACAACATGACCCAGGATGTTGCGTTGGCCATCCATCCCGGATACATTCAACCTTGCATGCACAGCTGTTTCAGCTTCCGGCAGACTCACAGGCTGAGAAAAAGACTGAAAACAAAAAATCAGCCATAAAATTGAGGTAAAAAGCAGCTTTTTCATAGGAAAGATCATTTATCAGAGGAATATGCAATAAAACACACCGGTATGACAAATATAGCGCATTTTTTTACTCGTTAATCCTTACTTTTGTAAAAAATCTCAATTTTAATACCACATATTCATGAAACAAATAGCCCTGATAGCTTCAATCATGCTCTTATCATTCACCCTGTTTGCCCAGGAGCAGAAGCATGTTGTTTTTCTGAAGGATAAAGATAACAACCCCTACTCACTTTCAAATCCCTCGGAATTTTTAACCCAACGATCCCTCGATCGCCGCTCAAAATCCAACATTTCGCTCGATATCCGCGATTTGCCCGTAACCCCATCCTATGTTACGCAGATTGCAGCAACCGGAGCAACGGTGGTTTTTTGGCTAAAATGGTTCAATGCGGTGGTTATAAACACCGATGATCTGATGATTTTAAATGACATTGCAGCATTTCCGTTTGTTGATCATATTGACATGGTTATGAAGGGTCAACCCAAGAACTCAGACAGCAAAACCGGATTTCAGTCGACCGGCGGAATCCCTCCTTACACCATGATCAAAGCGGGTCCTGTTGCCAATGTTAAATCATCCAATGTCATCAACTATGGCATGGCTTACAACCAGGCCCACATGATCGCAGTTGACGGATTGCACAACCTGGGATATACCGGCCAGGGAATGATGATTGCCATCCTGGATGCCGGATTTTACCATGTTGACCAGATTTCAGCATTCGACAGTCTCTGGCTCAACAACCGAATCCTCGGAACCCGCGATTTCAGCATCCCGGGTAACAATGTTTTCGGCGACGACATGCATACCCATGGCACCAGCGTTCTTTCGACCATGGGCGCCAATCTCCCCGGAGAAATGGTCGGAACCGCCCCGCACGCATCCTTCTGGCTCATCAGGACCGAAGTCGGGGAGACCGAATCGCTGGTGGAAGAGTACAACTGGGCCGGTGGCGCTGAATTCGCAGACAGCCTTGGAGCAGATGTGATCAATTCCTCCCTTGGATATACCATGTTCGACAATTCTGTATTCGACCACACCTACAGTGATTTGGATGGCAACACCACTCCTGTTACAAGGGCTGCTGACCTGGCCGCAAGCCGGGGCATCCTGGTCGTCAACAGCGCCGGAAACGAAGGTGGGTCAGCATGGCAATATGTTGGCGCCCCGGCTGATGGCGATAGTGTATTTTCGATAGGCGCAGTGGATGCTTCGGGTTATTATGCATCCTTCAGCTCAACCGGCCCGACCGCCGATGGCCGGACCAAACCAGATGTAGTGGCACAAGGTCAGGGAACAACGATTGTAGCCGGGTGGGGCGGAGTGACCCAGGGAAGCGGAACATCCTTTTCGTCTCCGGTCATGGCCGGTGCGCTGGCCTGTTTATGGCAATCGACTCCTGCATTTTCTGCTGAACAAATCCGCGTCGCCGTCCGGAATACCGCTTCAAAAGCAAATTCACCGGATCAGCTCTACGGATGGGGAATCCCAAACCTGATGAACACCAGAACAATGCTTACTACACCCGATTCACATGCTGCCTCGCAGAATCAATTCATGCTTTACCCGGTACCCTTTACTACAGCCCCAATACTCTCGGGCTTTCTGAAAGAAACGGAAACAGTTAAAGTTGAAATCCTCTCCGTCACAGGTCAGTTGTTAGTTTCAAAAGACTTGCTGTTTAATCAGTCTTCAGCCTTCAGGATGGACACGTTTAACACATTGTCGCCGGGAATCTATTTCCTGCGCATCTCAACCGGCGTGTCTCAGCAGGTAATCCGGGCGGTGAAAATATAACTTTTGGCGGATCTGCCTTCTGCCTAAGGAGCACAAAACAACTATTATCCGATGAAATCGCCAAAAAATAAAGTCAGAAACGCCGAAAAGCAGCAACCGGCGGGCTTTATGGGCTGGTTTAACAACACACTATTCTCGGTGATGACCCTGGCATCCATTACATTCATGGTGTATGCCAGAAGTTTGAGCCTTGAATACACAAAGCTGGATGATTCCATTTTTATCGTCGAAAACGCCCCATATAACGCTGATGCAAAAAACATCGGCGTTTCATTTCAGAGAGGCCTCTTCAATCCGACGAAGGATGCATATTACCGCCCCCTCTTCCTGGTCGATTTCATCCTCGAATCGCGCATCTTTGGTGTTAAACCGGCAGGTTATCACTTCACAAATCTTCTCTTTCATATCATTTCAGTTATTTTATTGTTCCTGTTTCTCAAAAGAATAAAAATTCCCCCGATCGATTCTTTTCTCCTTTCCCTTATTTTCGCGGTGCATCCGGTCCTTACACAGGCTGTTGCCTGGATCCCGGGGAGAAACGACATGTTGCTGATGATTTTCTTTCTGTCATCATTTATCCTCCTATTTAAATACCTTGAAAAGCCAGCCCCGCTAACACTGTTCCTTCATTCGATCTTGCTGCTGGCGGCGCTTTTCACCAAAGAAACTGCCATCATTATCCCGGTAATCATGGGCGGAGTTACCTTTTTCTATCTGAAAAACGGGTGGAAAAAACTGGTTTTTCCGGTAATCAGCTGGATAACGGCAGTTGCCATCTGGCTGCTTGTCAGATCAACTGCCACCCTGGCAAAAAACTGGGTTTCTCCCGCTGAAATGGCTCAGGCAGGCATGGAGAGGCTGGGCGTTATCCTGCAGTATCTCGGTAAAATTTTCTTCCCGGTAAACCTCACTGTTTTCCCCATGGCGGAAGATATTACATTGATCTGGGGCATCATTGCTTTGGCCGGACTCATTGCGCTGGTGGTCTATTCTAAAAGTTACTCCCGCCCTTTGACCTACCTGGGCATGTTCTGGTTTATCATTTTCCTGATCCCGGTTCTGATCGTACCAAAATCACTGAATGACCAGGTTTTTGAGCACCGTTTGTACCTGCCGGTGATCGGAATCCTGATCATGCTCAGCCAGGCTGTTCCCTTCAGCGGCAACTTCAACCCGAAAATAAAAGTTGGAATCGTAGCCGGCATTGCACTGATCTTTGCCATCCAAAGTATCGTTCGGTCGGGTTACTTCAACGACCCCATTACCTTTTGGACCCATGCTGTAAACGGGTCTCCGCACTCTGCCTACGCAAAAACCCTTCTGGGAACCAAAATGGAAGATCCGGCCGAACGGGAGAAACTTTTTCGGGATGCATATGCCATTGACCCAAACCTCAAAAATCTGAATTATTACCTCGGAAAGGTTCTCTTCGACCGGAAAGAGCCCGATACTGCAGAACACTACCTGAGAAAGGAGATTGCAAACAACCCCATCCCCGATGCCTACTTTTTACTGGCTCAGATTGAGTTTTCCAGGAATAACCTCGACAGCGCCGGAGTGAACCTTGAGAAAGTCATTGATCTTGACCCCCTTAACCCTCAGGCCAACCACAACCTGGTGTTACTCTATTTTCAGCAGGGACATCCCGAAAAATCCCGGAAAATCATGCAGGATATGCAGCAAAAAGGGATGGAGGTCGGGAATGATCTGATTCAGATGGTCAACGGCAAGTAGCTTCACCTTGTTTTTCTCCGGCTGAGTAAATCCTCCACAATATCCTCAACCACCACAATCCCTTCCATCTCCCGGCTTTTATTGATAACCGGAACGGCAAGCAGGTTGTATCTGGATACAAGATCGGCAAGGGAATCTACCTTATCGTCATCGAAAACGCTCACTGCATGCTTGTTCATGATCTCTTTCAGTTGTTTGGAAGGATCGGCTACCACCAGTTCCCCCAGTGAAACAGATGAGAGAAAATGCTCGTGTTTATCGGTGACAATGATGGTATATATATGGGCAGGCTCCGGGTTTAGTCGGCGCAGTTCATCCAGCGTTTGGGTTACGGTAAGGTTTTCATTGAATGTGTAATAGTCGGTCGTCATGAGTGAGCCGACAAATTTATTCGGATATTCCAGTAACTCCCTTACCTCCTCGGAAGATTCTTTCTCCATCTCCTCCAGGAGTTTTTCAGCTTTGTCCTCAGCCAATGCATCCAGCAAATCAGCCACCTCATCGGCAGGCATTTTTTCAAGAACATCGGCTACTTTTTCTACCGGAAGGCTCTCCACGATGTGAATCTGGGCATGCGGTTCCATTTCTTCAAGCACATCAGCCGCCTGCTCCTCGTCGAGGGAGGCGAAAATATAGGTGCGTGAAGCTTTGTCAAGCTCTTCGATAATATCAGCCAGATCAGAAGGATGCAAAGTATTCAGCCTCGAAATTGACTTCGATAGTTTGATGTTGGTATTTGAAAAATCAACTGCCGCAATATCATCCCATAAGATAAACTTCCCCGGGATATCCGCCTTGAAGGGATCAAGCATCGTTTGGATTGGTTTATCAATACCGATCCGACGCAGCAAGCCTTCCATCCCCACGTCTACTGCAATGGCATAGGTACCCGCCGGGATCATCACCATCCTGATATCATTTACCCGGACCAGTTTACGCCCGTTGATATCAACGATCTGCTTATCCAGAATATTTTCAGCGAGCCATAAACAATTGGAAAAGTTTTCAGGACTGATATCATGAACCTCAAGACAGGTGATTTTCAACTTGCGTTTGAATTTTTTTATCTCGAAGGATGAAAAATCAAGTATTCTCAGCTCATTCCCTTTTTTTACTTTGATTGCCACCACACGGGCACGCACAGGCTCAGTCTCTTTCCCCGGCAGTGACCCCTGGTCAATCAGGAAATCCTTGATCTTCCCAAGCGCGGCTCCATCATCGGAAATATAGTATTTTCCAAGTATCTGGCTTAAATAGAAGGTAATTTGAGAGGTCATAATTCAGTATGCTTCGCGCAGGTAAGTCGTCCATCGGATGGTTCATGAAATTGCACTGCAAAGATAACAAATCTTGCTATTTTTGCATAAACTCTAATTCAACCATTTCCATGGAAAAAATTCTTGTCATCGGATGTTCCGGCCAGATTGGCTCAGAACTGACTCTCGAACTGCGTAAAATTTATGGTGAATCAAAAGTGATCGCGACCGATATCCGCCCTGCTCCGGCGGAAGTAGCTGGTACAGGACCATTTGAAATCCTCGATGTACTGGATGCATCAAGGCTCCACATCATTCTGGAACACGAAAAGATTACCCAGGTTTATCATCTCGCCGCCATATTGTCGGGGAATGCGGAAAAACGCCCGCTGGCATCCTGGGACATCAACATGCGCAGCCTGATGAACGTGCTGGAGCTGGCCCGGGAACTGAAAATTCCTAAGATTTTCTGGCCCTCTTCCATTGCAGTGTTTGGCCCGTCAACACCGCGAAACGGGACCCCTCAGTACACCATTATGGAACCCAATACAGTATATGGCATCAGCAAACTGGCAGGTGAACGCTGGATTGAATATTACTTCAACAAATATGGAGTCGATACCCGCAGTTTACGTTATCCGGGTTTGATCAGCTACAAAACCGAAGCTGGCGGAGGAACGACCGATTACGCCGTTGAAATTTTCTATGAAGCCATTAAACATCAGAAATACGAGTGCTTTCTTGGCCCTGATTCCGCCCTTCCCATGATGTTCATGCCCGATGCCATCCGGGCCACCATCGAAGTGATGCAGGCCGATGCATCTAAACTCTCCCTGCGTTCAAGCTACAATGTGGCAGGCATGTGCTTTACTCCGCGAATTCTTGCTGAGGAGATCAGGAAACATATTCCCGGTTTCGAAATCACCTACAAACCCGACTTCCGCCAGGCCATCGCCGACTCCTGGCCGGCATCCATCAACGATGACGTAGCAAAGAAAGACTGGGGGCTGCACTACGAATATGACCTTGCAAAAATGACGGAAGTGATGCTCACCGAAATCGGAAAAAAACTTTCGTGAACATTTACACGATATCTACTGCATGTTTGAAAAGTCATTTTTTTAAGTAACTTTGTCAAAACAAATGTGATGTCAACGGTTGAATTGCAAAATAAATTAATTCGTAAAATTCTCGGAATCAGGAATCAGGACCTACTTGAGTACTTATTCAGCATTGCTGGAAATGAGAAAGGCCCTCCCTATCAGCCAACACCTTTCGAACTGCGGTTCATTAAGGAAAGCATGAAGGATTATCCGGTTGGAAAGGTAATTTCAAACGAAGACGTGTTTACCAAGACCGATCAATGGTTAAAAGAATAATCTGGTCTGATAAGGCGGTCTCTGTTTTCAACAGCATACTCGAATTCTATTATCAAAGAAATGGAACAAAGGCCTATTGTTTTGCGATAACCAAAGAGATTAAAGAGACCATCAATCTTTTTAAAAAATTCCCTGGCATTGGTCGAAAAACAGCCATCACCAATGTACGCGTGTTAATCAAAGGGGATATGAAAATTTTCTACCAGATTACTCAAAACGAAATCATTATTTTAATGATTTGGGATTGCAGACAAGACCCTGCGGCTTTCCCGTTCTGAAAAAGACAAGTTGATTATTTTCATCTTTTTTTGAAATCAATCCCATGAAAAGAATTGCAATCTTTTGTGACGGAACCTGGAATACCCCCGACGAACAGGAAAACGGCAAACCCTGTCAGACCAATGTCGTAAAGCTGGCCAATGCGCTGAGTGCCAAATCTTCAGACGGTACCATACAAAAACTCTATTACGATCTTGGAATCGGCTCTGAGGGAAACTTGTTTAAAAAGGTTTTTGATGGCGCAACAGGCACCGGTATTTCTGAAAATATCCTCCAGGCATACCGGTTCATTATGAACAACTACGAGCTTGGAGATGAGCTCTTTTTGTTCGGATTCAGCCGGGGAGCTTTTACCGTGAGGAGTTTATCCGGACTGATCAGAAACTCTGGCATCCTCGATGTCAGGAATGCCGACAAAATTGAAAAGGCCTATGCACTCTATCGTTCAAGGCATCCTGCATATCATCCAAAATCTGAAGAGGCCACACTCTTCCGGAAAACCTATGCGGTTGAAGAGTCAACAAAAATAAAATTTATCGGGGTCTGGGATACTGTGGGAGCGTTGGGAAACCCGCTTTTCGTCCATGGAATTTTAAACGGGCGCAATGAATTTCACGATACCGAATTATCTTCAAAAATTGAAAACGCTTTTCATGCGCTGGCCATAGACGAGAAAAGGAAAAGTTTTCCGGCTACCCTATGGCATCAGCAGAAAGATGTAAAAAACCAGGTGCTGGAGCAGGTATGGTTTGTGGGTGTACACTCCGACGTGGGAGGCGGTTATCCTGAAAGCGCTTTGTCGGATATTCCATTGCAGTGGATGCTCGAAAAAGCGCGGGGTTGCCATCTGAGCTTTGAACCACTTGAACTACACCCCGACCCGCTGGGATTGAAACATGAATCGATGAAATGGTACTACAGGTTAAAAGGTATCCTTTACCGGCCGATTGGGGTAAAGAATTCCGACACTGCAAATACAAATGAGAAGCTGCATCCCTCTGTGCTTGAACGACTCAAAAAAGACTCCTCTTACCGGCCACACAACCTGGTTCACCTTTTCGCATCACTGAAACGGTGCTGATATTGTGCATGATAGCCGATTTCATACTACGGAGGGTTGTCAATTAAAAAAAATAGCATATTTTTGAAAACTCTCTGTTCAGATTCCAGGGTAAAATTATAATTTATACTGCATGCTTTTCACTTCTATCCCATTTGCACTGTTTTTTTTAATAGTATTCATACTGCACTGGATTGTTTTTAACGGAAAACCTTCCTGGCAGAATGCTGTTTTGCTCATCAGCAGCTATATTTTCTATGGATTGTTCGGATGGAAATTTGCATTGCTTTTGTTTCTAATTTCATCTGTTAACTATTCTCTTGCCCTGCTCATCCAGAGATCTGAAATCAAAACCACGAGGAAATTATTCCTCCTTACAGGTTTGATCCTGAACGTTGGAACCCTGGTTATTTTCAAATACTATAACTTTTTTATCGAAACTTTTAGTGATGTGATTTCGTGGGTTGGACTGCAACCGAACCTGCTAACACTGAACCTTGTCCTCCCGGTTGGAATCAGCTTCTATTTATTTCTTTCACTGAGTTACATTCTCGATGTGTATCAAAAAAAACTGGTCGCAGTAAGCAAAGCAGCAGATGTTATGCTTGCGCTTAGTTTCTTCCCGATTATCCTTGCCGGTCCGATCCACAGACCAGCCGGGTTACTTCCCCAGATTCAAAAAAATCGTTCATTCAGTTTTCTGCTGGCTACTGATGGTCTTAAACAGATACTGTGGGGCTTATTTATGAAAGCACTCATTGCAGATTCATGCGCGGGTTATGTCAATACGATATTCGCCAATACGAGCACCTACCCTGGAAGTACGCTGGCAATCGGAATCATGCTTTTTACCGTTCAGATCTATGCTGACTTTGCCGGATATTCAAACCTCGCCATCGGTATCTCAAAATTACTCGGGTTCAGCATCATGCAGAATTTCGCCTACCCATATTACGCCCGGGATATCAGGGAATTCTGGAAAAGATGGAACATATCGCTTACCACATGGTTCAGGGATTATGTTTTCCTACCCATTGCTTATTCCACTTCAAGAAAGCTCAAATCGGACAATTTTTTGTGGATGAAATCAGAAACGGTTATCTACCTGGTCGGGATAACGATTACCTGGATGCTGACCGGTCTCTGGCATGGGGCAAATTTCACATTCATCATCTGGGGTGTGATCCATGGATTTTTTCTGTTCCTCTATCATATCGGCATGAAGCCCAGGAAAAAGCTCATGTCAAAACTGGGGATCAGCCTGAACAATAAAATATTTGTCTTTTTTGAAACTTGCTTCACATTAATTATTGTCATGGTGTCATGGGTTTTTTTCAGGGCCGACAGCACCTCTGCTGCGTTCGATTATCTGTCAAAAATTGCCTCACGATCATTCTTTGCCGTTCCCAGGTTAACACAATTGACCGGTTTTTATACAACCATGGCATTTGTTTTATTCTTTTTTATTGTGGAGTGGTTTGGTAAAAAGGACGAATACGGACTTGCCCGTCTCGGCTCCCGCTGGCCAAAGGTGTTAAGGCTGACTATGTATTACGCAATAATCGTTGTGGTTTTTTGGTTTTCAGGTGAACAACAACAATTTATTTATTTTCAATTTTAATCGGGTGAGCGAACTTCAAAAATTTCTCAGGGTATTTCTCAAAAGATCAGTTATTCTGCTTCTGATTTTTTCCCCCCTTCTGTTCTATAATATTGTCCTTGACCCTTATGGCATATTCTTTTACCTCAGTGGCCCTTCCAGAATGGAACCCAATAAACGATTCATGAAACTGAGGTATGTTTTGAAAAACCCTGACAAATTTGATTCCTTTATTTTTGGATCTTCCAGGGCAAATTCGATTGATCCTCAAAACATCCGGAACGGAAAGTATTTTAACATGACTTACTCGAATGGCGTTCCGCGGGACCACTACAGGGATGTCAAACTGATGATTCGAAATGGTGTACAGATAAAAAACCTGCTGATCGGGATTGACTTTTTATCGCTGCTGGAAAACCCGAAGATCGTCGAAAACGATCTTCTGCGACAACCGTACCCCATTTCATTGAAAGATAAATTCAATTTTTTCAAAAGCTATATCCTCTTCCGGCCGGCAAAACGGGTAATCGACCTGACACTTTCAAAAAAGAAAAACGTTGATGAGACGAAACTGTATACATCCGGAATTGTTTTTGACACGACTGCCGATTATTATGCCCGTTTTGAACCCCAAAACCATGTAAATTCAAAAACTTTTTTAATTCCATTCGGCAACTACCAGGATTTTCCTGATGTTGAATCAGCAATCTGCGAAATCGACAGCCTGGTACGGTTTGCACGGGCCCATAAGATTAACATCAATATTTACGTCAACCCCACCCATGTTTCAAGCTATATCAACATCAACCTGGATGCTTTTTATGATGCACTCTCACGCCTGGCATCAGTAACGGATTATTACGATTTCAGCGGGATAAATTCAGTTACCATCAACAATCTTTATTACCACGAAACATCCCATTTCTATCTCAACGTAGGCGACATGATCATCGACAGGGTTTGTGGCCAAAAAACCGTTACCGTACCGGATGATTTCGGATACATGGTCAATAAATCAAATATAGAAAAACATATTGTAAGTCAAAGAAAGATGGTTGCGCGCTATTTCGAAGGCACTGATCCGACATTGCGCTACCATCGCCCGGTAGATTTGTACTCGCTGCGGAAGTCTGAAAAACAACCTGAACTTTTTTTAGACAAGATCAACGGATTGCCCGTTTCACCCTCTGCAGAAACCATGCTCATTCCAACACCACTGATCCGGGTCGAAGGAAGGATGGTTGCTGAAAAGTCCGGTTCTCCGTCGGGCAAGATATTTGTAAAGATCGGAGAAAAGCTTTTCGAGGTTACCCCGAATAAAGCAACGAAACAACTCAATACATCTGGTGATGGAAATGATTTTAAATACAAAGGCTGGAGAGTGTTTATTCCATCCCGGTTTGTTAAGGAAGGGGAGCAGGACCTGTCCTTGGTTCAGATGAATCCAAACAACAGGGAATATGCGGTTACAGGGAATTTTAAAAAAGTGAAAGTAATTCTTCAAAAAAAGGTTGTACGTCTTGAATCTCTGACACCACTGGACCAGAAAGCCAGCCTTTATGTTGACTTTATCAACGGAAGAAGCCCTGGCAAATTCAACGTTCTTTTCGACAATCAGCACTTCATCAATTTAAAAGGATGGGCTATTGACCTTCAGGCAAAACAACACAGCGGGGGCGTTATAGTCTATCTGGATGAAAAGCCTTTTATTTCACAGTTCATTTTCGAGCGGCAGGATTTGGCAAGAAAAATGAAACCCGATGAAAAGATTGGCGCCGGATGGGGAATTGTTATTCCGGTCGATAGCCTGGAAGAAGGCATACATGACCTCACCTTTACAGTATTGAATGCTGACCTTAACGGATATTTTTCTTCTGATTTGAAATATCAATTTCAGTACGTCAAAACAGAAGGAGAGGACCTTTTAAAGGGCGCTACTGCTTCAGATGAAACGACTGCCTATTCGGTCGATTTTATCAATGAAACAGGGGTGGGAAAAGCAAGACAACCTATTGTTGCTGCTGAACCGACCATCAGGCTGTCGGGTTGGGCGGTAGATCGTCCCGGGAACAACGTTGCAAAGGCTGTCAGTCTTGAAATTGACGGAAAATCATTCAAGGCGTTTTATGGATTCGACCGCAAGGATGTTGCCAGGTATCTGAAAAGCGAAATTTATCGCAATTCCGGATGGAAGGCTGAAATACCAGCATCTTCTATTGGTAAGGGAGAACATAAACTTCTTCTGAAAATACTGGCAAACAACAAGATGGTTTATTATTCCACGATAAAACCGGTTGTTTTCACCGTGAAATGAATCAATCTTTTCTCGTTCACTTCTTCGCTTCGGCTGAATAGCAATACACCCACCCGTCATATCCTGCAACAACCAGGTTGTTGCCATCCAGGGCTGGTGCGCCAAAAATTCCACCAAGCTTTCGGTACATTGTATGCATGTCGAGGGGTGTAACGATTAACTTGACAATGTCGTCTCGGAAAGCATCATTGGGTTTTAGCCAGTCAAGATGGTTTGCCTTGTAACTGTCCAGTTCTGCTGTCCATTTGATTTCGCCATTCGTAAGGTCAACTCCATGAACCTTGCCTCCCAGGGTTCCGAAATAACCCATTTTTTTACCGATCGCACAACCTCCGGAAACAATAAACCCGGCCGGAGCCTGCCATAATTGTCTGCCGGTGCGGATATCGAATGCAAATAATGAACGATCATCGGCAGTGCCCACATAGATCACCGTATCATTGGCGGTAACCGGCAATGACCAACCCGACGAGAACTGTTTCATCCAGTTACAAAACCCACCTCTCATGTCAATCGCGTATAGATTGTAGTCTCTCGCACCTGTAAAAACCATCCCGGCTGCAATGACCGGACTGCCGGTTACCTCTCCTGTTGGAAAAGAATATTTTCCGGTAGTTTTGAATTTCCAGGCCAGGGTGCCTGTTTTCCGATCAATGGCATATAAATTTCCGTCGAATGAACCGGCATAAAGCCAGTTTTTGCTGATCGCCGGCCGTGAATGAACCAATCCTCCGGTTTTATAAGTCCACCTGAGGTAACCATCCGTGATGGAAAGTGCATATACGTATTCTCCTGAGCCAAAATAGATCGTTGAATCAACAATCACCGGCGTGGAATTATAATAATCGGCATAATCGTGCTGGAGGTCGCCTAAATATCCCGTCATCGTCTGAAAAATACCATCAACCCTTCCGGAATCCTTATCCATCCTGTATAGATAGCCATCGCTGCTCAGCAGGAACAAACGCTGCGTGGCAATACAGGCCGAAGAACGGATTGGTCCGCCTGTCAGTAATTTCCATTTCAACTTTCCTGTTGCCAGATCCAATGCATATAACGCGCTGTCCAGACTGCCAATAAAGGCGGTCCCCCCGTCAATAACAGGTGTACCGACAATCGGTCCGTTTGTTTTAAATTTCCAGAGAAGATCGGGTTTTGCCGTAATATCGACCGGCAAAGGGTTAGGATTTTCAATGAGTTGGCTGTTTGCATGATTAACAACCAATAACAGCAATATAAGGATCTTAATTTTCATATGCGTGATTGTTTGATGCAAAGATACAACTAATTAAAAACCGGACAAGTCACGTGTACCTGTCACCATTTTTGTCACGCGTCACCTGTCACGCACCACCCTCTTCAATGTCCCTTGCCTGCGTTTTCTAACCCCCCAGATGGCGGTTGCAGGAATCACGAAAATAGCTGTCGGGATTGTCGATTCAACCGGTTTTGGAGTGCCCTTCATGCTGTGAACGCCATAAGTCAGCCCGATGGAAACAGCCGAAGGGATGACCATTGCTGCCACCAAAGCAAGCGTTCGTCTGCCGATCCTTGTTGCCAGGTACTCGCATCCGCGCATGATGGCACCCCCGAACAGAAAAGTATAACTTCCCTGTTTCAAAGCGGCAGTTGATGCTCCAACCAAATCATCGGTATCATGGTAATTTATTCCAAAAACAATGCAACTCAACACACCAGCCCCGATAAATCCCATTTTATAATCGACAAACCGGTTACCAAAAACAGTGATTCGTTTAAAAAGGGTGGAATTGTTGGTTCGCTTTCTGTAGATGTTGGGTTTCAGATAAGATATGTTTTTGATAACATTAGGGTTTGTGAAAGGATTTAAGGATGTCGAAGTGAAAAGAATTAACTCATTAACCTCATCCTGTTCCTGTTGAAAATCCTTATCAAAAAACAGAATCTATTTGCCAATATCGATAAACTTTTGGCTATACACAAGAGTAACGTATAACCCTAACTGATAATTGCCTGCTTCTAAATTTTCCGATGAAATGGTTGCTTTAAAACCAGTCGAATCCAGGTTGAATCCATATTTGTTAAAAGCCTTGGTAATATCCTTCCTTTCCCGAATGTTAACACTAAAAATATATTTCTTCCCGGGTTTCTTTAAAAGTATATACGATTTGAGGGATCCTGCATCCAAACCTGTTAAAAAGGCCCATCCGACGATTGTTGAAATCTTTCCGGTGCTTTCAACTTTATCGAAAAAATAACTGATCTTTTTTGTCGGCTTTTGAATATCTAAAGATACCTGATGTGACACTGGTTCTGTTCCAACCTCAGTTTCTGGCTTTGATCCTGCATTAAGTAAAAAAGCCTTTCCGCCTGATATTTTTAACGTTTCGTTGGTAAGGGAATAATATTTCCCCGTTTCATCCTCAACAACAAATCCAATCTGATAAGCAAATTCTTTGAGCTGGTATAAAGGCAAAAACAACTCAAATCCATGATTGTCAATTCCTCCAACCAACTGAAAGGTTCGCGAAACATCAGGTCGGCTAAGGTCGTCTTTTACAATATCAAAAATGAGGGTTTCACCTTTAGACTTAAGTACGAAATACAAATTTCTATTTCCCTTTTTTAGGTTTTTGTTAAAGACCCAACCGCTGATGCACAAAGCATCTTTATCATTCAATGTCATCGGTGTTAACCTGTCAATTTGAAAACTAGGATTATCTGTTTTTATCGGTAAGCTGATATCAACCAATCTTGCCTCTCCTTCAGCATCATTAGATCCATTGAAAACGGTATGGTTAAAAAAAAGATATAGAATCACCAATATTGGTGGGATTATAATCATGGCAATCCGCTTCCCGTTTTTCATTTAATTCCCTCCAGCATTGAAAAAGTATCCCACGGACTCATTAGAATTAATACAAATTAACAAAATAATCGAGCTCACGTTCAACCGTTTCACTAATCACTATATCGGGCTGTTCGATAGCTATAACATCCTTATTTACTTTACTGTAAACAAATATTGTTTCACCAAAACTCTCAGCAATATATCGAACTAAACTAGCAAGGAAAGAATCGCCAAAAACCAATACTTTTAACGGTTTCCCTGTACAAGTAAAACGACGTTCATATGTTGATGGTTCACCGAAATGATCTTTGGGCATAGGTAATTGCTGTTTGCCTTCGACTGCCTGTGGCATTTCTAAAGGACAAAGCCGTATATCGTATTCGATCAAATTCGTTTGCAGCGTTTTACAAAAATCTTTCTGCCCACTTTCTGCGGTGTCAATTCTGAAATTATTGAGACTCAGAGGTGAAACTTGGGGAAAATCCAACTTAATCCATTTGATTAGCGTATAATATCCAAGATAGGCCCCTGCCTGGTTCCAATGGCTGTCTGTCTTATGATACAGCCTTACATGAGGCAATAGCACGAAATCTTCCTTCAAATCAATGACCCGGATATTCCTTTTTGCCAATTCCTCTGTAATCTGCTCTAATTTGGTAGGTCTTGGGGACTTCTCAATTGGTAAAAACTGCCCATAGACAGTTGCTTTCCCCGGTGCGACAGCAAAATAGAATTTAATCCCTTTTTTAAAGAGGTATGAGTTATAATAAGCAATGTTATCTGCACATTGTTTCAATTCGTCTGGTCCAAATACTTTTATTCCTTTTGATTCCTTTATAGCATCACTGTTAATGTCGCCAATAAAAAACCAACCTTTTTCTCCAATAACAACTCTGTCGGGAACAGGGCTGACGTTAAAAATATGCATTTTAATGTCTCGATACAATCGGAATAAAACATTTCGAAAAGGCATGTTATCATTAACATATTTGTTGAACCCTGCTAAAAAGTCAGAGGCCTCATGATACGATTCAATTCCATCTTTCAATTTTAAAGCAGGCATTTTAGGCATAAGCGCCATTGGCCTGTTTTCAAAATTCTGCGTATTTTTATACAATCCAGTGATCAGGAAAAATGACGGGGAGATAATCAACACCAAAAAGATGCATATCAGAAGGATGTATATGAATGATTTATTCTTCATTGCTAAAATCTTGCGTAGATAAAAGCATTATAGGTGCCCACTATGATATGCGATATGGAAACAATAAAAAGGAGTGATAAAAAAATCACCCCGGCAAACGAAATCAAATTTCTGTAATATGAATTCATCTTCATGAACATCGCAGCTTTTTCTCTCATCATGGGATAAACCGGAGTAGAAAATATAATTGCAATCAACGTCATGAACAGGATTTCATGATTAAGATAAAAAAACCGCAGGTAGCTGTTTAGAGAAACATCTCCATGTGAAAAAGAGAACAACTTTACAAAATAGTTTGCTGCCTGATGCAGGTTTTCTGTTCTGAATATAACCCAGCCAAACACGATAACCAACAGTGTGTAAAGATGCTGAAGGGGTATAGGACCACGTTTCAGGATCCTGCCGAACCCGATATGTTCAATGGAAATGAAAATTCCGTACCATAGTCCCCAGGCAACGAAATTCCAGGAAGCACCATGCCAGATTCCGCAAGTAAGAAAAGTGATGAAGATCGCTAAAAGATAAATAATGTGATCTGTTCGGACGGTCAGATAAGATTCCTTTTTCAACTTCCTTGAGACGGAATATGCCATGGGCAGGAACAGGTAATCTCTTAACCACGAAGATAAGGTGATGTGCCATCTCTTCCAGAACTCCTGTATATTTCTCGAAATATATGGATAATTAAAATTTTCCGGGAAGTCAAATCCAAACATCTTGCCTAACCCGATTGCCATGTCAGAATACCCCGAGAAATCAAAGTAAATCTGAAAAGTATAGGCGATAATCCCGCCCCAGGCCATTGATGTTGATAATTCCGATAACGGTGTGCTAAAAACACTATCGGCTGCAATCGCAAAGGTGTTGGCCACTATCATTTTTTTTGCCAGCCCGATAATAAACCGCTCAATTCCTTTAGAGAAATTGGTGATACTGATATTTTTTTTTGTAAGCTGTTGCTGAATATCAATATATCGCACAATCGGCCCGGCGATCAATGGAGGAAACATAGCAACATACGTGGCAAACTCAATGAAATTACGGCTGGCTTTTACTTTCGAATGATATACATCCAGCGTGTAGGAGATTGTTTTAAAAGTAAAGAAGCTAATTCCAAGCGGGGCTGCCAAACCAGGAAGTGCTTTCAAATATGAAAATTCTATGCCAAAAAAGGTCAGAAAATCATGGAACGCCGTAAATGTAAAATTATAATACTTGAAGAATCCCAGTAACAGCAAGTTAATAAGAAGAGAAAGAATCAGTCCCAACTTCCTTTTCCCATCTTCAATCAACAGCCCGCAATTATAATTTGCAACTGCCGAGTATAAAAGAATCAACACAAATACCTGATCACCCCAGGTGTATAAGGCCAGGCTGAAAAGCAAAAGAGAAAAGTTTTTTAATTTCCCGGGAACAAAATAAAATAATCCAAGGGCCAATGGCAAAAACAGAAACAGAAAAATAATACTGTTGAACTGCATGAAACAAAAAGCATTATTTAGTGGTTAACACTCTATTCTTCTGTACACTCCAGATTAATCAGTTATTCACCATCTACTCTTTCAGAAGCATGCTGCATGCCATCAGGAATAAAAATGGAAGAGCAAAGAAGGTATCTGCCAAAACAGATCATCTATTTTTCGATAGTGATCGGTTTTTTGTTGTAAACGATTCCGGCCTGGTTTCCATTGATGATGTACAAACCTACCTCATAATTTCCACTTTCCAGATTTGATATTGGAATTGAAGATGTAAAACCGGATGAATCAAGGTTAAGCTTCTCTTTAATTAAAACTCTTGTTACGTCGGCTCTGAGAATTAAACTAACATCATAAACGGTCACCTTTTTATCTTTCTTCAACAGGATAAAGGTGTTTTTTGAGCCGGCATTCATCCCCTTTAAAAATCCCCATCCGGTAACGTTGATATAGTCACCAGACTGCTTAACCTTATCGAAACAACAGGTTATTTCACGGGTTGGTTGAACAAATTTCAAATCCACTTTATGCGCAATTGTTCCGGGATCTGATCCTGCTTCAACTTTTAGGGGAGAACCATCGTCAGGGATGATTAAATTTTTATTTGCACTTACATAATATTTTCCTGTCCCATCCATGATGACAAAACCAACTTTATAAGAGTCACCTTTAATCAGCTCTTTCGCCGGAAATGTAACAACAAATCCGTGGCTGTCAACAAGGCTGTCAAGGTGCAATGCCGCCGAAACGTCAGGTCTGGACAGACTGCTCTTTGTTATTTTATAAATGAAGGAGTTGTTTTTCGAACTAAGGACCAGGTACATGTCTCTTTTCTCCTGGGCCGCGTTTTCTTTACAAACCCAACCGCGAATAGAGATAGCATCTTTCCATCTCAGCTTGGTTCTTTCAACGATGTCCAGGACATTTTTCATTTTTCTTGTCTCTGTAGGAATTTGGATATCTGCTATTCTTGCCTCATCGTCTGATACCATTTTGACATTATAATAATAAAGTCCGGAAATCAGAACAACAACTAACACTACGGCTGCAATAATATTGGTGGTCATTTTTTTACTCACTGCCATTTTTTATCCTCCTTGTTTTATTTTGCTTTTTAATCCTGGTTTGTTATAAATCCAGACGGCTGTCTGTCAATTTTTTTGCAAAGGTATCAGAAGTTTTCTCAAAAACCAACTGAACCCTGAAAATGACCTCTTATTGCATGCCAGGATGTGAATGGGTTTATTCATTTCAGGCGCAATGCTTAATCCAGATACCGCCTGATCTTGATAATATTTAAAACCAATTGATTGAATTGCATCACACCATTTATATTCAAATGATCCCTGTCGTAAAAACAGCCATATGAACTTCCTATTCTGCTGGTATTTGTATTATAATAGTCAATGCCATACGATTGAAAAAAGTGATCAATCTCCTTGTTATTCTCAAAGGAATGATGAACAACATCTGTGACGGGAGCCTGGATAAGTATGGTTTGGTAATTCTGCTTTTTCAGAAATGCAATCGTCCGGTCAAAGGCCGCTACCTGGTCACTTCTTAACACCCAATGGAAAAGGTTGCCCTTCTGTTCCCCTTTAAAGCATAAAGGGTGCGTTTTCTCAACAAATCCGCCCAGGATGTAACACTCGCCATTTCGACATGCCGGTTCTTCAAAATTATCTTTAAAAAACCATTTCCTGTAAACATGGAATAAAACGCGTTGTACGTTATCAGATTGTTGATCCTCAACGTCATCATAACAGTACCAATATTAATATCACTGTTTGTTATTAGATCCAATGAACTTTCAACGCCATCATTGGTAAACACTCCCGGAAAAACCTCGAAAATCACCAGCTTTGGCTTCAACCTGTCAATATGTTCTTTCACCAGTATTTCCGTCTGTATCGGTGTTTGTGCGCTTGAACCAAGGTTAAATATTTTAATCCCTTTACTGGCAAAGATCCTTGGATCGAACCCCCTGTATGCATGTGAAGAACCGATCACAAGAATATCAACATGGCCGATGGTCTTCATCTCCTTCATCCTGGTATGTGTATACCCGCCCTCTCCCGTCTTGGTTAAGATGTTTTTATCAAATGCCTTCTGAGCCACAGTCCCCATTGTACCGATAACGATGAATAAAACAAGCAGAAAAAACAGGGAAAACAAGATCAGGTGGAAAAGCAATTGCTTCATCTTGCTTAAAATTTAAAATAGAGAAATTCTGTTGACTGGGTTTGGGCAAATAAAAAAATGAAGCAGATAAACAGGGTGTAAAAAGCCCATCGAAATATCCTGGGCCAATGAATACCTGTTTTTTCAATGGCAAACCTGTTGCCTCTTCCATACCACTCCAAGATAAAAAACATCAGAATCAGATACGTATTTGTAAGCTGTTTCATGAGCTGAAGCGGAAATTGAAATACCGAGGAAGTGAAAACTTTATTAATCATCACCATGGCACCTTCAATGCTGTCGGCGCGAAAAAAGACCCAGGCAAAAGCCACAACCACCAAGGTCAGAATTGATTCTGTCCATAAAACGATTGGATTGTCATGACCTAATTTGAGAAACCTGAACAACCGTTTCCTTGGTTTTTTTTGCACCTGGTAAAGAATTAAAAAGAACCCGTGAATCAACCCCCAAATAAGAAAGGTTGATCTGGCGCCATGCCAGATTCCCGTAATAAACCAAGTAACTGAAATCCCGATGGAATAAATTATATAATCTGATTTTATAAAGAGAACATATTCGCTTCTGATCCTTTTTGAAACAGCATATACCATTGGTAAAAACAGGTAGTCTCTGAACCAGGTGGTCAGCGATATATGCCACCGTTTCCAAAACTCGCCAATGTTGCCGGCGAAATAAGGAAATGCAAAATTCCGCATCAGATCAAATCCGAGCAGCCTCCCTAACCCAATGGCAATATCTGAATAGGCAGAGAAATCTGCATAAATCTGAACCGTGAAAAACAATATTCCCAACAATACGGTCGCGCCATCCTGACTGCCCGGATCTTCAAAAATCTTATTGACAACCGGGGCAAGATTATCTGCAATCACAAGCTTGGTAACCAAACCCCACAGGATCTGTCTTAATCCAAGCACCATATTGGCGTAATCGAAAACTCTCGCCCTTTTTATTTCCGGGAGTAACATCGAAGGTCTTTGGATCGGACCGGAAAATATGATGGGGAAAAAACTCAGCGTCAATAAAACGTTTACGGGATTCTGCTCAGGATTGATCGTCCTTCTGTAAATATCAACCAGATAGCTGACCGATAGAAAAGTATAGAAACTGATGCCAAGGAGAACGATGAGGGACAGGGAAACTTTTTGAACCGCTATATCTAAAAAAGAACAAAATGCAACGAACTCTTCAACGAAGAAATTGAAATATTTGAAAACAATCAGATTTCCAAGGTTGATCACCAGCCCGGCGATCAACCAGGCTCTTCGATCAATTTTCTTTTCAGTACGCCCGATAGCTATTCCGATCAGATAATTACCCAGTGAAATGGCAAATAACAGGAGCAGAAATTTCCAGCTCCAGAAAGCATAAAAAAAATAGCTCGCCAATAAGAGAAAAGCGTTTTGAAATCGAAGGGAAAACCTGTTTATCAGCCAGTAAACAAAAAAAAACAAAGTGAAAAACAGGGCAAAATAGAAGGATATAAAAGACATATTTAACGGTATTATTCTTAATTACTCAAGGCTTTTCATCCATTTAATGGTTCTGTCGATCCCGTCATATACAGAAATCTTTGGTTCCCATTGAAGCTTTTCTCTGGCAAAAGAGATATCAAGCTCGCTGATGGGAACATCAAATGCTCTTGCCTTTGAATAATTCCGGTCAACATTTTTCCCGGTTACCTGTTCGATATATCCAACTATTTCATTGAGGCTTAATGCGCTACCACTTCCAATGTTTATTTCGCAGCCGCTGACGGGAGCATCGATCAGTTTTATAAAGGCATCCATGACATCAGAAATGTAAATAAAATCGCGTTTAACTCTGCCATCTCCCCAAATGTTTATTTGCTGCCCGGTAATTGCTTTGTGACAAAACGCCGCGATGACGCCCTGAATAGAATCAACCCGCTGATATTCTCCGTAGGGGTTCGACAACCGGATGGAACAAGTGTTCAGGCCGTGCATCTGGAAATAGAGTCTCAGATATTTTTCAATGGTCAGCTTGGTAATCCCATAGGAACAGGTTGGATTGGTCGGATGATTTTCGGGAATCGGAATGACAGATGGAATCCCATAAACGGTGCCACCGGATGATATAAAAATGAACCTTTTCACGTTGGCTTTAACAGCTTCATTCAACATTCTGATAGTACCCAAAACATTGGATGACACGTCAAAATCCGGATCTTCGTTCGATGTTTGAGGCAGGGTCGTGCACGCCAGATGAAAGATCAAATCACATCCCTTGATTGCATCTGCTATCAGATGAGTTGCCGAAAAATCACCTTCGATAAATTCAACTTTTTCCTGCAACTTCCATCCGGGTTTATACCGGTCAAGGCAACGAACACTATATCCAAGTGTAAGCAAACTCTTGGTAAGATGATATCCCTGGAAGCCGTTACCTCCTGTAATCAGGCAGCGTGCCGTGTTATTCGTCATTCTTCAATACTTTTTTTTGTTGAAAGCGGCATAATTTTGGTGATGAAATCATCTACAGGATCATTGGAAGGAAGATATGATAAAATTCTTTCCCTTGACTTTTTGCCGATTTGCTCCCATTCCGAAGATCTCTGATAAGCTCTTTCAAGCGCATCGTCCAACGATTCAATGGTTGGCACTTTTGCAATGAAACCATTGATGTTGTCCTCCACAACTTCACAATGCCCCCCGATATCAGTCAGAATAGGAACCCTGGCACAAATCATGGCGCCAACCAGCACGATCGGCAACCCCTCCATAAATGAGGGCAGAAAAATGGCATGATTATCACGCCAAATGGTCAGAAGATCGGGTGTACGCTGATGAAAAAAAACATTTTTCAGATTAAATTGAGCGGCCATTTCTTTCAGGATCTCTTCATCCCTTCCCTTCCCGTATAAATGGAGTTCAACGGAACGATCTTTCCATTTTTTTGAATTGAAAATTTCAATGGCCAGATGCTGCCCTTTATGAATCCGTAACAGGTTAGCCGGAATTGCAATCCTCAAACCATTTTCCATGGACGGAAAAGCAACAAAACTGTCCCTGTCAAAATGAAACGGGTTGAAATGGATTCTGGCATTTGGAATTTTACAGTCAAGTCTCTTTTCCATCACCCGGTGGTTGTTATGACAGGTGAAAAAAACCTTCTCCGCCCGCAGGTATCCGTTTTTGACCAAAGGTGTTATATCCTTTCGAATCGGCCAGTATTTTGGTTCCTTGGTCAGTTGGTTAATGATGATGTAAGGAATATGGTTCTTTTGGCATTGATCGTACCACTCAGTGCCCTCATCCTGGTCACCAATTGAAATAACCATCAGGTCAGGGTTAAAAACAACCACCTCCGTGAAGTCAATTTCCTCCTTAAAAAGTATTTTTATACCAAGATCGTGGAACTCCTGAAAAAAAGCCGGGGCCGGATCCCATTTTTTAATCACAACCATAACATCGTGGTTCTGTCTCCGGGTTTGAATAGCAGTCTCAATCCATAGCTGCTCACTTCCTCCATAGTATGAACCAATATTGGTTGTGAGAAATACCAGCCTTTTACGTTCCTCGGTCTGAACCTTGATTTCCCTGAAAAAGTTCGCTGCAGATTCATGATCTGTGTTTTTCTCCAATCCGTTGATCTTGAAATCCTGGTTTAAAAATCCAGCCATTTTTTCAATCTGGGATGCATGGATCGGAAATTTACATACGATAAACTTCTTTATTTTAATCAGTTCCCTTAAATAGGCGTCCGACTTGCTCTTGATCCGGGTAATACTACCACTGTGTCTCCTAAACTTGTTGAGTGGTTCGGAAATATAGGAGATGAAGCCTTTCGAAAGCAAATGGCAATAAAGGAACCAATCACCGATAAACTGATAACTCGTGAATTCCTCCGGGATATCCGACAGGAATGATTTGTTAAACAGGCAGGCGCTTACATTGGGTATTGAATTCCGGTAAACAAGATAGTCAACAACTTCCCTTAAACCAATTTCGGTAAAATCATGTTTCCATCGTTCCCTGCTCAGATCATCCGTATGGTGAAGGTTATGAGGAGCAAGGATGGAGTCCGATTCATCCATTCTCTGGGATTGAGAATAGACCATCACGGCATTTTTGGAAACAATTCTGTTAAAGAGTTTCTCCAGGAACAATTCAGAACAGGAATCATCGGCCTCAGCAATCCAGATATATTCACCGGTTGCCTCTGCAATACCTTTCAGCCATTGCCTGTAAGTGCCTTGATTGATAGGATTTACAATTATCTTAAAAGGGATCATGGTTTTACTCAGAATTTCCCGGGCAACAGCAACACTATCATCCGCGGATGCATCATCGAGAAAAATTATTTCAGCCGGTGAGACAGACTGGTTGATAATGCTTGAAATCCTTTCCTGAAGAAATCCTGAATAATTATAATTAGGGATCACAACGGAAACGTTTACTCTTTCCTTTTTCGGTTTATTTCTCAAAGGCCATTGTGTTAAGATATCATTCAAGACCTTTCCCATGGTTTGATCATAAATATCCTTGCTGTAACGCCTTATTGCGATTTCCCTTCCATGTTCCCCCATTGAAATTATTTTATGGGGATTGTTGCACAATTCTTCGATTTTTTCAGCAACAGCAGCTACATCTTTGAACGGTACCAGGTATCCATTTCCTCCCTCTTCAATGAGTTCAGAAATTGCCCCGAAATCGTAGGCAACAACAGGTCTTCTGGCTGCCATGGCTTCCAGGACTGTCCGGCCGAATGATTCCGAAAACAACGACAGGTTAACCACAATATTGGCCTTGGAAACAGCATCTACAGGACTAGTGGAATAACCGGCGTAATAAACATTGTCAGGCACTCCATTTTCCTTTCTTCTGGCCATCAAATCTTTCATGTAATCGTTTTCTTCCCCTATAAAGAGAAACCTGACATATTGCAACTTTTTTTCACATATTCTGGCAACTTCGATAAATTCATAAATGCCTTTTTTAGGAACATTGCTGCTGATCAAGGCTACCGTTATATTTTTAATGTCAATCCGGTTTTTAATATCAAAATTCCTGACATCTATTGTGTTCGGAATAATAAAAGTCGCATCGCTTTTTTGAAAGAACTTTGCCGTTGCCTGTGAATTGGCAATGATAAAGTCGCTTCGTTTAAGAACTTTCTGCTTAATTTCATCGATGGATTTATTAATCTCACCCGCCAGCACCTCATCGCCGGAAATCAACTCCCTGACATGGATTAATCCAGGTATTCCTTTAATTTTTGCTGCTTTCAGAGGTTCCCTTATCATGATCGTATTTACATAGACCAGCGAAATTTTTTCAAGTTCAATAATTTTGATTAATTTTTGTACGAGTGTTTTGTTTTCGTCTGAAACACCCCAGAATTTATACGGTACATAATAAAATTTATGAACGATACTGGATAAAGCATTAACATACTCCTTGTTATACTTTGGTAAAATAACGATGATATTGAACCCGTTGTTTTTCAGTCCGTGGGCCATGTCCAAAAAACTCACCTCACCGCCGGCAAGGTAACAGCCGGCAGCATGTGCACAAAGCATCACCGTCTGACCGTTCGGATCCTTCTTGCTTCCACCTGGAAGTGCCTGTTCTTTTACCTGTTCCGAGGTTCCGGGACTGGCATAAGCCCGGGAATACATTTCATTGATACGCAATAACGATCTTTCCGGAGTTTCCAGAGAAGGAATGCCGGGAGCAGCGACGACCTGTAAATACCTTGACCGGGTGATGGCAAGTTCATTGCCCACCAGTCCTATTTTCGCACCTTCACGCATGGCAATAGCGCCGACCATACGCTCAACAGCATGAGCCAATTGTCCGTCAATATTCAAACGCTCCTGCTCAAATTTGAAATGCTCATGAATTACCCTGGCTAAAGGAAGGAATGTTTTGGTCCGTCCCCAAAACATGGTGCCTGCAAAAAACCCCCAGTCATCAGGCAGTTCTTCGCCCGGGTAAAGTATCGCATATAACTGCTCTAATATGGCACGGTTATTATATTCATGAAATTTTGCTGATTTGTACAATAATTCCGACCCTGCAATTGCAAGATCCGGATCTGAATCAAATGCGTTCAGTATGTTTATTACTATGGGTTCACTTCCAAGAACGCCGGATAACAATACATTTCTCCAAAGATCCCCATAATTGGTTATCCCTCTTTTTGTGTGTATTTTGCAAAAAATTGTGTGACCGGCAAGGGAAATTTCTTCCAGAAAAATCATGAAAGGATAAACATCACCACCGACATTTTTAACAATTTTAATATGTGCTTGGGGAAAATCCAACAGTATCTTTTTCCTGATTTCTTCAGCATTCTTCTCAGGCAGGGAAATATATAACTCATAGCTGATTGGGATGTTCCTGATGCTGATAGATAGTTCCTCCCAAAGCTCAGGGTAGTAAACATGACAGACGACTGCAACCGACTGAATGTTTTTTAAGGTAAGTTTTGCCGGAATATCCGGTTTGAGGATGTTTCGCTTTTCAGGGGCACCAAAATTCAGGTAATGCGCAAGCGGGTTGATACCAGCCTTCGCCACATCACGATTTTGATCCAGGTACCATTTACTGCTAAAAACAGGATTGGGATCGTGCCCTTCAACTGTGCAATTGTTTATATAATGAATGAGAGGGTTGATTCCTGCGTCAGCAACCTCCGGATGCTTCGACACATACCATTTTGTATCGAAGAGTGGATTTGGCATCCTCCCCTCCCGAAATCCATGATTTGCAAAATGGTTGAGTGGGTCAGCGCCGGCTTTTTTAATGTCGGGATGATTTTCCAGGTACCATTTTGGATCAAAAAGTTTCGATTTGCTGATGATGGCTATCGCGCTATTCTCTTTGTTCGGTTTTTGATTCTCTTTTTTTACAACGACGGGCTCCTTCACCGGTGTTTTTTCGGGGATGATGTCATCAGTTTTATCTTTCCTCGCCGGAGGGGTTGAGTGCATTACCAATTTCCCATGATTTGATTTATCAGGGAATAGACCATGACTGATCTTAAGAACCAGCGCATGAGACCAGCGGAGTGGTTTGGTGATTTTCCAGGAATATGAATTATACATGGAATTTAACGAGCGATCCCTGTTCTCAATGATTCTTTCGTTCACGTTAATTTTGTGCAAAGCATTCAGGAGTTTCTGGCTTGTCGTAAAATTCAGGGCATCTTTTTCCTTTATTGAATTTTCCATACCAAGAATGACCGCCTCTTTCTCAAGGATCAACCGATCTTTCATACGGTTCATTTCATCCTTTTCAGTCAAAGAGATATCACGGGCCTGAATAATGTGATCCCTTGCATCCAGCTCATTCGTTAATTGTTCAAGCCTGGCAATCATTTCCTTTATCTGAAGATCGTTTTGAATAACCCGGCTCTCCAACTCCCTGATCTGGTCACCAAGAATTAAATTCTGGTTAATTTGTTCATTCAGCTGCAGCTCTTTTTCTTGTACCTGTAACTCAATATCACGGATCTGGTTATCCCTCCCCTGGATATGGTTATCCCTCTCCCGGATTTGATTGTCCTTCTCCCGGATATACTCGTCTCTCTCCAGAATCTGGTTATCCCTCTCCCGGATATGGTTATCCCTCTCGCGGATATGCTCGTCCCTCTCGCGGATTCGATCCTCCCTGTCCTTAATTTGATTTTCCTTCTCCAGGATCAGATTCTCGTCCGCCTTGATTTGGGACTCCCTCTCCAGGATCAGCATTTCACCTAATTGAATTTGCTTTACTTTCTCCCGGATGATGTTGTCCTTCTCCTGAATCCGTGTTTCCCTCTCAAAGATTTCCGCATTTTTTACCCTGATTTGGTTATCCATGTCCAGGATCCTGTTCTCATTTTCAAGGATTTGCCTGTCCCTCTCCAGGATCTGGGCATATTTCTCCTGAATCTCCTTCTGTTTTTCCTGGATTAGATTGAACTTCTCCTGGATCAGGTTATCCCGCTCCCGGATCTGGTCATGCTTCTCCTGGATTTGATTGTGTTTTTCCTGGATTTGGTTGTCCCGATCCTGCACAAGCAGATCCTTCTGGCCAAGAATATTGCCAAATTGCAAAATCTGGAGATCCTTTTCCTCTATTCTCCTGGTTAATGTTGATAACTGGTCGGCAAATTGAGTTTTTTGTGTCTCAATTAACTGATCCAGATTCCTGATCTTTTCCTCAGCCATTGCAATGTTACCGATCAATTGACCGGCAGCGGAAAAAACCTTCTTTGATTCGGCATCCTTTACTTTAATTTCCTCCATAAGTAACTTATAATCACCTCCTTCAACAAGCGCTTCTTTGGTGGCTTCCAGGAAGCGTAATCCATACTTCTTGTCCGGTTCCAGGTGAGCCCCTTCAGCCCATTCATTCCAGGCATTGATAAAAATGAGTCGTTCATCTCCCGAATGTTCAGCCCTGGTCAATCCGATAATCGTCCTGAGGTAGAGTTTATAGAACTCAGGAGTTGAATTGATAAAAACAGCACTTGCATTTTGTCTTCTCGGGGTGTTATCCCAGGAAGGAAATACCCCTCTGAAAAAAGGATAGTTTGGTTTGGCAACTGAGACATATTGATTTACGGCACTCGGGTAATTAACAAAATGATTATTTTTAATATCCTCATCATCAACTTGATTCATGGAGGCAAATAATCGGGTACCCACAAAGCAAACACCGCTTGCAGAGAGCGGGAACTGAACGGCTCCATCAAACCCAATGGTCGTCGGATCAAAATCCTTAATAAAATTATCGACGGTACACAAATAGAGCTCTTCGCCGACCTCCTCTCTGATAAAATTTCTCCAGATTTCAGAGGTTTTCTGAGGCTCCGGCATCAGGTCGGTGCGGTAAACAAGTACAAGCAATTTGTTATTTACCCGGATATACCTTTTATCATTTAAAACCGGGACCAGTTGCCGGATAAATTCGAGATCACTATCCTGTGAGTGAACCTGCTCAATCAGGAT
>JAPLDG010000205.1:61813-79879 GCA_026391845.1 Bacteroidota bacterium
TCAGGATTTCGTCATTTCTTCCATCCCAGTTTCGTGTCCAGTTCTCGTTGGCCCAGCAAATGCAAAAAGGAAAATCGGGTTTGCCTGAAGATAAAACATCATCCAACGGCCTGTTTAACAAACGTTTTCCATTAAAGTAATAATAATAATAGCAAAAACCATAAACCCCGTAGTTTTGTGCCATGCGAGCCTGTGCCTCCCTGGCTTCCGCCAACCGGAGATCATAAAACCCAAGATCAGCAGGAATATGAGGTTGGTGATGGCCCGGAAAAAGAGGCTTTGCTGATGAAACATTTGTCCATTCAGTAAACCCCTTTCCCCACCATTCATCGTTTTCATCGATTGGGTGAAATTGGGGTAAATAAAAAGCGATCAATCTTACATCGTCCATAACAGGTTCAACTTCTCCTAAAAGTGGGTAAATTTAAAACTTTTTCCCCGAATTCAGACCAGGAATAAGCCATTTTTGTCGTTTCCAAAAAGTTACAGTTAAAATCCTGCAAACAATTGAATCGGAATTAATATTTAAGTTTGTAAACAAAAAAAATTGCCATGATTGATGGTCTGCCTCCGAAAATCTCCATAATAACCCCGACGCTCAATGTGAAAAACACGATTGAGAAGACGCTTAAATCTGTATGGAGCCAAACTTATAAAAACACAGAACATGTCATCATTGATGGCGCTTCAACTGATGGCACCCTGCAGCTGGTAAAGGAATACCAGAATAAGTATGGGATCATAAAAGTCATCAGCGAAAAAGATACCGGAGTCTATCATGCCATGAATAAAGGATTAGACCATTGCACAGGTAATTGGATTTATTTTCTGGGAGCAGATGATTCATTCTATGATGACACTATTCTGATGGAATTATACAACGCTGGATTCTTTGATCAAGAGGCAGTTGTATATGGGAATGTATTTGTAAATGGAGAGGCAGGATGGGCACGAAGTTCGCACATTTACGACGGTCCGTTTGACCTTGTAAAATTGCTCATCAAAAACATTTGCCACCAGGGAATCTTTTACCCTAAAAGTGTTATTTCCCGTGCCGGGTATTACAATGAAAAGTATTCGGTAACCGCCGACTGGGATTACAATCTTCGGTGCTGGACAAAATATAAGTTCCTTTATGCAGATAAAATTATTGCATTCTTCCAGGCAGGCGGTGTTTCATCAAAAGGTGGTGATATTGAGTTTGCCGAAGAGAGGCCCGGAAATATCATCAGGTATTTCAATCTGGACCCCGAAAGTTCAGAGTACGATGACCCCGATTCTCCATTTCACAAAATGGTATCCCTTTACAGAAAAAAAAACATGGACAAAAAATGATTATTCCTGCCTGGGGAGTTTGGTATTCTCCTGGCTGCAGAACTAAACAACATCGGCAAAATGGGGACGTAACTTTTTAAAGACAACAACTCCGACTACCAAAAACAGCAAACATACCCCCCAATAGTAACCGGCCAAAACCGGTGATTCCCAAAATGCCTTATGAAACAAAAGACTTTCCCGGTAACCATTCACAAAATAATAAGCAGGATTTAGTTTCAATATAAACTGATTCCGTGCAGGTAATCCTTCCATTTTCCAGAAAATGGGGGTTACGAAAAACATGATGCGGGTGATGATGGCAATAATATTCCGGATATCCGGAAAAAAAAGAAAAATGGATGAAGTCAGCCACCCAACCGAAATCAGGAAAACAGATAAGGCAAACAGGTAATAAAACAACTGGAACCAATAAAATGAAGGATAAATATGATTAACCAACAATACAATAAAGCAAATCCCCATCACGATCATATGTATCATTAAATTTGATAATAAGGTAACAATGGGCAGAATAGCTACCCGGAAATTGACCTTTTTTAATAAAAACGAATGTTCGTTGATAGTGATAGTAGCCGAATTTACGGTGCTGACAAATAATTCAAAAGCAATATAACCCGTGACCAGATAAATATAAAAAGGAATAGCAAGGGGATCTTTGTTTCCATACCTGGGTCCAAATACAAAATACATGATAACAACGAAAGCCAGCGGATCAAGAATAGCCCATATCAGTCCGAAAAAATTCTTGATATACTTTTTCTGAAAATCCCTCATGGTTAGCGTGAAAAGAAGGTTGCGGTTGAGGAATATCTGGTAAAAAAAGTCTAATGTCTCCCTGAAGATTTGCTTTAAAAGATGCATGGTTTATAATTACTATGACACTTAACTTTAAAAAACGGTAAAATTAGAACTTTTTAATGAACGTACTGCCTATTGGCGATTAAACCTGATATTCGGTAATAAATCCCAAACTTCCTTTAGAAAAACTTTATCTTTATAGACAAATATTTTTCATTTATATTTGTATTGCCATGACAATCAGTGCTTTTAACGGTTTTTAGGTTTTTTTTACCAACTAACAAAACATAAATAAACAACTGAAAACACAGATGAACAGCTAAAAGGTGTCCTTCGACAAATCGTGTTCTAAATAGAATAATGATCCTTAAAAACTCAAATAATGGCATGCATAATTAACAACTATCAAGAAAAGCTTAGCTACCAGCAGGTTTAATCTTTCTCTGCAAACAAAGCCAATAAAGATAAATAGATGAAGTCATATCCGAAAATCAGCATTGTAACTCCAAACTTAAACGGTGATAAACATCTTGAGTACACAATACAATCGGTCATCAAACAAAATTATCCGAATTTAGAATATATCGTGATCGATGGCGGCAGCACGGATGGTTCAATAGAGATCATCAGAAAATATGAGAAGCATATAACTTATTGGGAAAGCGCCCCCGACAAAGGTCTCTATCACGCCATACAGAAAGGCTTTGAGAAAAGCACCGGAGAGATCATGGGCTGGGTTAATTCTGACGACATCCATTTGCCAAATTCACTTTTCACCCTCTCAGAGCTGTTTTCTGTGAACAATGAAATTCATTGGATTCAGGGATATCCGGTTGTAATTGATGATCACAACAGAATCGTTTTTCACAGGCCGGCAGTTAATTCCAAATTTTCGTTTTATTTAAAAGATTACCAGGGGGGCAGTTTTATTCAGCAGGAGTCAACTTTCTGGACGAGAAAATTATGGGAAAAAGCGGGCGGATATATCTCCACGGAATATAAATTTGCCGGCGATTTCGAACTCTGGATGAGGTTTTTCAACCACAGTTCTATGTATTTGACAGAAGCGATGCTTGGTGCGTTCAGGATCAGGCATGAAGGACAAATTTCCATGATGAACTACAAGGATTATCTTCGCGAATGCAACCAGATAATTGACGCCTGTTTGATGAAATTACCAGTAAAAGAGACGCAATTTCTCAAAAATGTTACGTTATTCAGAAAATTCAATGCACAGCTTCCCGGGATTTTCGCCGCTTTCCAAGTGAATTATTTTGAGAAAAAAATTGCCCCTTCGCAGCCAATGCTTAAATTTGATTTTGCGAAATACGCATTTAAGCTAAAGTCATGATAGTCAACCTGAATCCTTTTAACCAAAAGATAACAGAGGGAATTTCTCTTTTTACGGCGGTAAAAAACCGAAAGGAAACGCTGGAAGAATCCCTGAAGACCTGGGTCTGCCAGGATCAGATTGATGAGATCGTCATTTTAGACTGGACTTCGGATGAGTCGCTGATCCCGTTGGTGCAACAATACCAAAATGGGAAAATCATCCTGGCCGTTGTGCGCAACCAGCCACGGTGGATCCTCTCTCACGCCTATAACCTCGCTGCAAGGCTCACTTCGAAATCAAAAATTCTGAAAATAGATTCGGATGTTAAAATATTGCCGGGTTTTTTTGAACAACATACCCTTGAACCGGGTATATTTTTCACCGGGAATTGGAAAATTGCCAGGAATCCCAACGAAAAGCACCTGCACGGCATGAGTTTTATGTTCAGAAATAGCTTCTTTTCAGTCAATGGCTACAACGAATTTATTAAATCATATGGCTGGGATGATATCGATCTCTACGCCCGCCTGGAAAACAAGTCTTTAACCAGGAAAAACTTTAAACATGACACCCTGTTGCACATTCCGCATGAGAACAGGACCAGTTTTCAGAATCAGGTAAACTATATCAATCATATCAATGATACCGAAAAATCACTGTTAAACTCCCTGATCAACCGGTTTCTTTCATCCACCTACAAACCCTGGACAACAGCGGAAAAGCAACTTGAATTTTCAGTTGAGGTTACGGGTGACCATATAATTTCCTGTCGCCAGGAGCATGAAGATCAGAATATAGTACCTGTTGAAATCATATTACAATGCGAATCCCAGGCAATTGTTGAACGGTTTTATGAACTGGGTGCCGGTTTATCAAAGGAATTGCTTTCAGAATTGAACAGGGAAGAACTCATCGCCCTGCTTAACTTGTTTTACACCCGAAAAAACTCTCCTGATCATGCGAATTTATTTAACCTGATTCAAAAATCGCATAAAAAATTCGACCTCCTTGCTGAAAGCAAACACTTGCAACCAATTCCCGACCACCCAACACACGGTCCTGGTGAGAAACGGGATTATCCCCGAAAAGTAAACCTGGGAAATCAGGTTGGCGCCTGGTACGGTTCCCACCGAAGCGGGTGGGGCTTTGCATTTTCCGCGTTGGCAGATTTGCATAACCCTGATGGTATTCTTTTGGATGCCTTTATTGAGCGGACCTTTCACTGGCACCCGGAAGGGATCCGCCCGCACCTGCAACCATGGATTGGATTTATTCATGTTCCACCCATCGTTCCGAAGTGGTTTGCCCATGAAGTATCCAATGATGCTATTTTTTCCCTGCCTCAATGGCAGGAAAGTTTTAAATATTGCAAAGGTTTATTTACCCTTTCTCAATATCATCAGCGGATGTTGCAGGCAAGACTGAACATTCCTGTTAACAACCTGCTGCATCCAACGGAGGTGCCTCAGCTCAAGTGGGAATGGAGTAAATTTGAACAAAACGGCGAAAAAAAAGTTGTCCAGGTCGGGTTCTGGCTCAGAAAATTGTATGCCATTCACCTGCTGAAAGCGGATCATTATCAAAAGGTATTCCTGAGAAAAAAGGACGCGAACATTGATTTCCTGCTCGAAGAAGAGAGAAAATACAGTGAATTCAGGGATCAGATAACTGAGGAAGCTGTCAACTCTGTAAAATCCATCGAATTCCTTTCCAATCAGGAATACGACCGATTGTTGACGGAGAATATTGTCTTTCTTGATTTATACGATGCTTCGGCAAATAATTCCATCATCGAATGCATCGTAAGAAACACTCCCGTTCTGGTGAATCCGCTTGAACCGGTGGTTGAATATCTCGGCCCGGAATATCCGTTTTATTTCAATGACCTGGCAGAAGCATCGATAAAGCTGGACGACATGGCCCTGATCATGAAAACACATCTTTACCTGAAGGAGCTCCCGGTTAAAAAGAAGCTTACTCCCGAATACTTTATACAGAGTTTGGTTGAATCTCCCATTTACAAAAGTCTATGATTGCATCAACGATAAAACACAGGGTAAAATCATTCCCCGAAATACAAAGAGAAAATCCCAACCGGCTATTTGTTTTTGCTGAATCCCGTTCAGGTTCAACATGGCTGATCAATACCCTGGCCTCTCATCGTGATATAGGTTTGCTTGACGAAGTTATCAACCCTGATTATGCGAAGACCCTGAATTTTGGCGCCAAGGCCGACAATCAGTCAACTCCGGAGGCTGCATTACAAAAAATTGAAAACCAGATCAGCCGTTTACATGGAAAATATAAAGGATGCAAGATCTTATTTCCTCAGTCCATACGTTTCATCGACTTTTATGAATTCGTTTTGAATTACCGGAATGCCTTCTTTATTATCCTTACACGGAAAAACAGCATCCGGGCAGAGATTTCCGGTTTGATCGCCAATGAACATGCCCGATGGCATCTGGTTGAAAAGATGGAAAAGCAACAAATTTCTGTCGATCCTGCCTTTTTATACGAAAGACTCCAGTGGCGAAAGCATTCCAATGAGTTTTGCATCAGCATGCTGGAGACTTACTGCAATCATATTCTGCATATTGAATACAACGAACTCTTTTCAAATATGGAGCAAACGCTCGGAAAAATATCAGCGTTTCTGGCAATTTCGCCTGCCGGATATCACAGCAGTACCGAGATAAAATCGAATCCTTTTCCATTAACTGAATTAATCAGCAATTACGATGAGTGCCTCGATTTTTTCAAAGACAAACCCGCCTACCTGCCCTCGTTCATAAACGACAGCAGCCAGGAGTAAAAATACTGTCTCTACCATTGATGTATGAATAAGGAAGATATCCTGAAATTTTAAAATGATTCAACAATTTTGGTGATTTTGCCCCTTTTAGTGATTTCAAACCTTATACTCCTCTTTGATGAAAACCAGAGAGTTTACAAAGTTTCTCATACAATTCAATTGTATGTTTTGGGGCCAGCGTTGTTGAACGGCTTCTGTTCAACTCGGGTGATATAAAATCAGAATCAAGTCCTGTTTCCAGTTTTGAAGACAATTCCGGTAAAATTTCCTTTGACATCAATTGATCATAGTGAACAAAAATCATTTTTTGTCCTGGCTCCCGATTCAAATTTTTCAACACTCTTTGATAACTGTTATTCCATAAATCAAAGATGATTTCGCGGTTTATATGGAAGCCGGAAAGATAGTCGGCTGTTTTGCAATCCCGCAGAACACTTTCTGCTGTGACATCCGGTGACCGGAACATGCAGATATAAACAACATCCCCGGGCATATGTTTTTGCCACAATGGCAAGGTATAATTAAACCGGGGGTCCTTATATGCAAACACAGGAACAGCAACTGCTTTTTGAATATCCGAACTGATGGAATCGTCGATTTGCGTAATCAGTGTCTCAGGGGCAATGTAACTAAGCCAACGCTGGCCGTACAATGGGTTATACGGAGAACTTTTATAGTTAATCGGATCTAAATCTTTCCTAATGCTGATGTAATCATAATTCGCTAAAATTCGTTCATTAATTCCATTGATAAAATCATTTTCGAAAAAACCTTTTGGATTGCTTTCCCTTGAAGGATAAAGATTTTCACCCATAAAATAACCTGAGTGATACAGTATCCCGCCCATCATGCTTGTGCCGCTTCTGCCAAACCCTAATATAAAACAGTTCTTCATTGGTAATTGTTATCAGATTAAGGTGAACAATGAGTTTGCCCAATTTGTAAATTCACTAAACGCTCTAACAATAAATCTATACATTCCATAAAATATAATTTATTTTCTATTTGTAACATGGAATTATTGAATCTGCAATTGCTTTTGAAATGTATGGTTTAAAGTGGCTTCTATCGGGATAATTATACTCGTTACTTGTAAATTTATTAACCCCTGAAAAATCATATACATTTTTCTCAAAAAGCTGCCTGATGAGATGCATATCCGATATACTGAACTTTTTATAGTCGTATAACGGGGTAATTATTATGTAGTATTTTGTATTATGTTTTTCAAATAATCTTTTAATCTTAATGAGTGTTTTTTCCTCCCAGAATGATATCTGGTTTTCTTTAAATATATCTCTTTTGGTTCTTTTGTACAAAAAACCCTTGGCCTTTAATGAATCTATTTTATGCATGTACTTTTTCGCAAATGTCAACTTTCCATACGTCATTAAAATGCTGTCGGAACAGTAATGATTACAATCATTTGTCAATAAATCAGACTCCCAATCCGGAAATTCCTTGCCAACCATTTTAATCCCAAACAGGATTTTTAGTTTAGTTCCATAAAGTGGTGGGAATAGCATGCTGCGACAGTGGTCCAAATAATAAATAAACCTGTATTCGTCTGTTAATAAAAAATGGTCATTTGGGTTGCATTTTCCTTCATTAGCAAATGTAAAATCCGTGTCCATGTAAATAAAAACATTATCCAGGTGATAACCCAATGAGTCCACCAATTTCATTTTTGAATAAATGCCACCGATTGTTTCATTCCAATTAGCATAAAGAAAAAACTTTGAATTGTTAACTTTTTTTTGAAGATAACAAGCATATAATCCCGTTACTCTGCTACTGCCAAAAATAAATGAATTATAATTCACGGAGGACTCCAATAATTTCTTCGTAGACAGGTCACCTAATGATTGAGAAAAATATTTCCAGGAGTAATTTTTATAAGGACCAAAATCTAAATAAATATCACGTTTTATATAGAGAACGATTAAAAAAACGACAATAATCATTTGAATACAAAGGAAATAAAAAAGACGTTTAAGAAATAGCTTCATAAATTGAATAATTACCCTTTAAGCATACAGTATCAATAGAAACACCCAACATTTACTATCTCAACTCCTCGCCTAATGCCTGAAATATTTATTAATTGTCAAGGTTTCAACATATTGAAAAACGTATGGTTTGGCACTCTCCGTATATCCCTCATCATGCAGATATAAAGAAACCTTATTAACAGAAATACTTTGCATGTTCATTCGTTTTCTTTTATCCTCCGGAACATCAATGTTTACAAGGAAGATGTTCTTATACTTCTCGTTTTTATCTATCCGCTCTAAAATTGTTCCGGTTATTCCATCCGGAATGATCATGAGATCGAAGTTTCGGGTACTGTTGTGAGCAAAAGGAAGCAGGTACCTTTTATCCTTTGCATTGAAAAGAATTAAATTCTCATCATCCTTTGTGTTCAAACTATGAAGGTTAAGTTGTTGGGTAAGCTGATGAAAATAATAAGGTCCGTCAAATACCGATTGATGTAAATACCGGTAAATGAATCCGGTCAAAAAAAGGATGGTGAAAAATAGCAGGATCATTCTTTTCAGGAACATTTTTCTTGTAATATAAACCACTCCTGATGCCAGAAGAAGTAGTAGAACCGGCACGGCAAAATAGTGTTGCCTGTCAAATACCATGACTTTTGTGTGCATGAGGGTATCGCTCGCAATAAAAATAAAAAAATAGAGAAAAACCGAAAACAAAAAGGAAATAACGATCCTGGAAGATGCAGACTTATAAACACCTAATAAGAAGATAATCATGATGAACAGACTCAGAAAAATCATTCCGGCGGCAGCGATGACCGGATTTATTGAAGATAGCTGATCTCTGAATGGAATGAATAGTATTGTAAAGAAATACTGAAGCAGGACAACTATGGTATAAGATCCTTTGAAATAATAGTCCTGTGTTTGTACGGCATTGACCCCCTGGAGCATTGGTATTAACCATGGAATTAACAGGAGGACAATGACTGAATAGGTTAATATCACATTGATAACCGTTCGGAGATCCCTTTTCTCCGATAACATGACAAAAACAAACTGGGATGCAATCAGTACGGCAAAACTATAATAGGTGTATAGTCCTGCGACACAGGTAAAAATGTAAACATATAATAACACACTCCGGAAGTGAAACGCCTTCCTTTTGACTAAAGTAACAACAAGTAAGGTCGACAACACAGACAACCACATGGCCAGCGGATACAGCCGAACCATGACACTATACTCCAGACAATAGGGTGACAATGCCATAAAAAAAGCACTGACCAACCCGACAGACTCATTAAACAGGACTTTTCCAAGGTAAAATATCGTAATAACAGAAAAAATGGAAAATATGATGGACAATGTGCGCAAAACAGCTACCGTAGTCCCAAAGTATTTGATGACAAAATGCAGGATGATGAAATATAGCGGCGGATGAAGCCGATCAGATCTCATAGTGGCTATAACATCAATGGCCGACTTTTCATCACTGTATGTAATAAATTGTTTGATGGCAGCTATATCTGTCTTTTCATTGCATGGTAAAGTGGTTTTATATAATGACCATTTGCCGACGGATTGCAGAACGCCCACACCCACTTCATCTCCCGAAAGCGGAATGTACCTGCCATAATTATATCTGACCATGAATACGATCAGTAAACACACCATCAGCGCAAACAGAACGACACGACGCCTCCGGAATGAAAACACTCCAGGATTGTCATCAGCCATGATCGCTGCTGGTTTTGAAAATAAACGGTTAATATTCATGGTACTTGAACGCAACAATCACGCTACCTGTGATTTGTTTTTATGTGGAAAAGGTGTGTCAGGCATTTTATCATATCCGAGGAACTTACATAACTCAGCCCAGCCATCTCCTCTCTCCCAGGAAACAACCAGCAGTTTTTCCGGTGTGTCCTTAAAATAATGGATTACATCAGCATTATGCTTTCGATAAATGTCGATATGATGGCTTTTGTGGTTGTGCGGCATTTCAAATCCATATGCTATTTTCCTGGCTTCCGTGGGACCGGTCATGTCGGCATGTTTGCACAAACTTGCAAACCATGTCTCGGGGTCTTTTCTTTGTGTTAAAATAAATTTCGACCCCGGATAATGAAGGTCAAACTCACGGTAGAGCAATGGCCAGGGCCAATCCTCAAAGCTGTCAAAATGATCGCATGTACGATAAATCTCCTGGAAATCTCCCCTGGAAAATGATTGCAACAGTTCTAAATCAAATGATTTATTATTGAAGCCAAATGTTTTAAAACATTCACCAAGTGTTTTTGTTCCAGTTTTATTTAACCCTACTCCAAACAGTTTCATGGGAATAATTCTTTCAGTAAAAGTCATTTTCAACGATCAAACACCAGATCCCGACTCATTCCTTGTTGATTATCGTGTAATTTCATTTAAAATACGATAAATAAATTGGAGCAATCGATTTGGCACAGAAAGACAAAAGAGTCATATTAAGAAAACGCAGAAAACTGGACACATTCTGCCGGTTATCAGTAAGATCATCTTACAGGGATTTTCCTAATGGTTAATTTTCCATTCTTGCTGCTCAGCATATGGATTTATAAGATGCAATATCATGGATGATATACAACGCAATTGGAAACTTGCCCGGTTCGAAGTTTTAAGAACCGATTTAAGCATGTTTCCACTAATCCATTTTTGATTGGGTTTAATTGAAAATTCAGACCCGATTAATACTACCTGATAAATACTTTCATTGCTATAAAACCTCCCTCCCTCCTCACATTGTACCATTTCAGCAATCACAACCCCTTCACAAACCAATGTATTTATCCTTTCATCGAATTCGTTTGGGTATGTAACATTTGAAGGAAGAACTGTGATCTCTCCGGTTATTCCAAATTCCGACTCAATTGAGACTAAAAACTCATATTCCATATTTATTTTCCGCATGAACAGAATTATTCTGCCACGACCAGAACAACACATAAGTGGCTGACACCATGAGGAAACCTCCCTATTTGTACAACTAAATCTAAACATATCTACCCAGATTCCAACATCTGCAATGTCTACAACTCCACTTTTTCTGATTTCCCAGTTTTTCAAGTGTTCAAGTGGTATCATTTCCCACGATTTTTTTCCTAAGTTATTTGCAGAAAAAACACCCTGGTCAGAAGCAGGAACCTGTTTCTCGATTAATTTATTATTTCTATTTAGAAACAAATCCCAATCAAAGACACTTATTAGAGATCTGAGGTCTGCGTTCAAGAAATTATCAAAGGTCAATGCATCCTTTATAACATGCAATGGAACCCAAATCATATTTTCTTCTGTCTCAATCAACTTTTTAGTTTCCAAATAATTATGAGTTTTTGATTTCAGAAAATATCTTTTGCCAATGTCAAGCTGTATCGTAACCCCAAGGGGGGTTGAAATATTATTTATACCTGTGAATAAATCAACATAGCTTGTCTTTTTTCCATTATGAACCTGGAGATAATTAGCAGGAGTCGATTGGATAGTAGGTCCATATTGACCAATATTTGAATTTCCAGGTTCAATTCTGACTTGTAAAAGCAGATAAACCAGCGAATCAACAATACATATCGCTATCCCGGTTAGGGCGCTTTGAGGTTGATAAAGGACAAGATGCTCTTCTTGGGTATAACAACTGTGGATTCCTGTAACATGAAAAAAACCATTCGACACATGGGATAAAGCCCCGTCCTTCACAATCCATTGTGTTTGGTCTGTAAAGTCAATTCTATCTAATTCGAAATGCGACATATTAAGTGTTTCATCCAGGAATGATCGCATTTCAAATACTGTCTCTGCTATTCTCATTTTTTCGGTCATTAACGTAAATACTTTAGCAATAGTTCACCATTTAATTTTGGATATGAACCTTCTGATGTTTCAATCTGATAATATTCTTGATCTAATAATCTCGCGAGCGACTTTTGTAATGGAAACGCATTCATGTTAGATGGCTGGACCATTACAATTTTACTCTTAGGACTCATCCAGATCATGTTGGCAAATTCCGCTCCCCTGATGCCAATTAAGCCCTTGCAGTTTTTAAAAACCCAAATCTGCTTCGCCAAACTGTCAACACCTGGTTCATAAACCTTGACGGGGATATTATAACTCAATAAAAGTTCAACGGCTTTATCTGCTTCTGATAAATCACGTCGCGCACTTCCATATGATAACTTTTTTGCGCCCCCCCCTTCTTTATAATACTCCGGTTGAATAGAACGCTTCAACAATAAATAGGAATCGCAATATACACCCAAATCCTGGTCAATATTACTTTTAACAAGTAACTCAAATGTATTCCTTTTCACTGCCAATAAAGCATTAGTGAATGTTAATTCGAACTTCTGACGGTCAATTAAAATTCCAAATAAAACTTTATTAAACTTTCCCCCAAAAATTTGAACTGCTATTTTTTTTATTAGCAAACTTTTGCTCAAGATTTTTTCTGGATGCAAATAATCTAACCAAATATCCCATCGTGGTATTAAAATAAACTTACATTCTCCTTTATTAAATATTTGTTTGGAGTCTATGATTATACATGTATAATTATACAAAGACATCATCTCAAGTAACACTCCGTCCATAATAGGACCGCAAGAATCAAATAAGTAAACATTAGCCTTGGATTGAGGTGATTTACCTGACTCCAGTTGCCGAATAACATTCAATGCAGGCAACAAATATCCCCACATTAAATGGAAAAAATGCTCACGAGAACCATAAAACCTATTCTCGTCAAATTTTAAATAATATTTCATTCGTTGTTTCTATTAATCAAAATAATTGTTTTCCAGCCTCACTAAAAATTAAGCAGGAAAGGAGTCAGAATTTAATCCCCTCAAAAAATCATGCTTACTTGCGAAAACAATTCTTACAACAACTTTTACATTACAAGTTAAAAACCACATCCGGGATGCATGTTTTGCCCTCAAATTTACCTTTTTTGATTTTTATTTCACAGGAAAAACAGAAATAAATAGCACAAAAATTAACTTATAAGTTTTTAAATGAAGAATTTTTGCTGAAACCGCGGAAAATCTCAATATTACAACAACAAAAAAAAATAACCACTATATTATAACATTTCCACTGAAAAGGAAGCATCAAAGTACCCACCTCTATCAAATCCCTTCTCCCCAAGAACTTTAAATACATCTATATCCGCTCCTTTATAAATAATTTCGTCTCCGAATTCACCTCTTCTTTTGATTGTAATTCCAAGAAAATAAGTTGCAGGAATCAGAATACATTTAAATCTCCACCTAATTTTTAAAACATCTCCTGTCTTATAAAATTTAGGGTAATAACTGCTACAATCCGGGAAATATCTCCACGTTACAACAACACCCATTTCTGTTTTAAAACCTATTCCCTGATTGATAAAGCCAACATCTTCCAAAAAATTTACTTTATAGGAAATCACGTACTCCTCGTTGGGAACAATACAGTTAACCTCCATACCCAGTGAATTTTCTATTCGGACCGGTGAAACTTCAAGGTTGACATTTGAAGTAATAACTGTTGTTTTAGGTACAAAATTGTCAATAAAATAAGCGTCACTCTTTTCCCAATTTCCAGTTGGTATAACGGATAAATTCTCCGGTGAGCTATCTTCTGAAGGGACACCATCAGATATTTCCCCTGCCTCGTCCTGTTCCGGATCGATTTTTTTAAAATCCTCCAACAGTCTGGCTCTCTGGTATGGATGCGAAAAGATGAACTTTTGATAGTTCATTGTTACAAATTTAGGAGAGCCATCAAGAATAATCCTTCCATTGTATATCATTACCGCCCTGGTACACAACTGGTTAATGCTTTGAGCAGCATGGGAAACAAATAAAATGGTTTTACCAGCTTTAAAAAATTCCTCAATTTTAGCAAAACTTTTCCGCCTGAACAATTCATCGCCAACGCTGAGAATTTCATCGATTATTAAAATATCCGGGTTGATGTTCACAGAAACAGCAAAGGAGAGCCGGGCCTTCATCCCGGAAGAATATGTTTTGAGTGGTTGATGAATAAAATCTCCAATTTCGGCAAAATCCAGAATTTTTTCAAGCACTGCCTGTGTTTCACTGCGTGAGTAACCAAGGATGCTATTATAGAAGAAAATGTTCTCCAAGCCACTGAATTCAGGGTTAAAGCCAGCTCCAAGTTCAAGGAGTGGTACGATATTTCCTTTTACCGTGATATTCCCGGCAGAAGGAGGAATGATGCCTGCAATCAGTTTGAGGAGGGTTGATTTCCCTGAACCATTCATGCCAACTATCCCAAGAATCTCACCTTTTGCGACTTTCAGGTCTATTCCATTTAACGCATAAAATTCTTTATGATATTTCCGTTTAAATGGATGCAGGGCCTCCTTCATCCGCTCCTTTTTATTCCCAAAGAGTTTATATTTCTTCGAAATACCTGACAGCGTAATCACAAATTCTTTGTCAACCATTTTTCAAATTCAGTTCATAAAAAATTTAAAGATTGAATTGGGAAAGGAAACCTCTGAAATATAAATGACAAGCCCGTCTACATAAGTATCCGGGCTTGTCATTTTAGAATAAAAAACCGGTCGAAATACTATTTCTCCAGGTTGCTTACGCGTGATTTCAATGCATCATTTTCTTTCTTGAGGTCGATCATATAAAGGGTAAGTTCCTCAACTTTTTGCAGAAGGGTGGCATTCATGTCACCAAGGTTCAGACCATTTGCTGTTACTTCTTTTTCGCTAGGAACATCAGGTAAATGTTTGTTCAGGTTGATGAAGTTTTCAACTTCGTACAGTGACTTTAATTTATAGTCGCTATTGAATACAAAGTCAGGCATACCGGTTAAGGTAACTTCGATTTCCTTGGCAACAATTTTTCCACCAACAGCCAGTTTTGCTCCGGCAGGAATCGGGGTAACAACCGTACCCTGAGTCATTCCAATACCTACAGCACCTGCACCAGCAGTAGCTCCATTGATAAAATAAACATTGCCGTTATTTTTGAAAGTAGCATCAGAGATGCCTGATTGCATTTCAAATTGGGCACTAGTTAAATCAACAAACAAGAAGTTCAAAACTTGTCCGGTAGACTGGCATCTAAGTGTTTGTAACATTTCTACGTGGTTGTTTGTACGGTTCTGCCTTAAAACGTTTCTGTAGAAATCACCTGTAGTTCCATTATGTCTCATATCATACTGGCCAAGGGTATAAGTACCTGAACCCGCAGGAACAGTAACATCAGTATTCAGAACAAAGGTAGCTGGTCCAGAAGCATCATTGACCTGAATGTCATTGGTAGGAGCAGTAATGCCGATACCAACATTTCCACCTGTCATATAAAGGTTACCAGGGCCAGCTGACCACTGTGCAAATGACATTGTGCTGAAGAGAACGAGAACTAATATTGCTAAAATCTTTTTCATAATATTATTTTTTATAAGTTTTTTTTCAAGAATATTTTTTTATTTATATATCAGCGCGATGATGGGATGAATATCACAACCGCAGCACCCTCACAGTTTCCGGCCGGTACGCATAAGCATACGACTGGCGATAAAAATTAACATTCATTTGTTGACGTGCTAACTCCGGGAGAATGTGGCTTTCGATGGCGACCTTCTTTTGTTGTTCAGGAGCTACCGCGGTTAATTCATTTTTATATGTTCTGAAACTTCCGTTTTCAGCATCACCTGCATGCAAGTGACCGCGTCTGGATGTGGGGAAGGGTTTAAAAAAATTAAAAGCAATGCCTAAAGAGACTTGCTCTTCAATCTTCATCTTCTCTTCAATGGTAACCAGGGTAACTTCTTTTTTCTGATGTTTGCCAAGTTTTGCTCTGGGCTCGATCGATGCGTACAAGAAACCGCCGTTGGAAATTTTCGTTCCCGGATGAAGAACAATTGACTTTCCGGCTACAAGTGTTACTGTGCCTTTCTTTTCAACACTCACCTTGCTGTTTTCACCTGACATGGTCAAATTAGCGGCAGCCTGCGAGTTTTGAACCTGACCGGCAGAAACTGATATCGTATAACCGGCTACAGGTTCGTCTTTCTGATGGTAATTCTCTGAACTAAGATAAAAGAATGTACTCCCCTGTGCGCTAACAGAGCAGGCTAAGGCAATGAAAACGAAACCCTTAAACCAGTGAAAGTACTTCATATCCTCAATTATTCAAAATTCTACGCGGCAAATCTAACATTAATATCTATCAAAGTCAAGAAAAAAATGTTTTTTCTTTACCAGTCAATTTATTTTTTAATGATTTTTTCCGTTTCCGATTTCAATCCGGAAGTAACATGAACCACATAAACTCCGGTCGGTTTTTCAACCAGGGAGAATTCCTGTTTACGGTCGATCTGCATATCCTTTGAAAGGATCCTGTCGCCCAGTACACCAAAAATTTCAACATGTACCTGTGCTTCCGTCATGTCTCCTTTCAACTCGAGGGTGAATTTTCCGGGGGTCGGGTTCGGATAGATCTTGAAAAACGAGTTATCAGGATTGCCAATACCCGGATTTTCGATACCGGCAACAACCGGAGCCAAAACTGCGGGGGGAACAGGCGGGTTGCAGAAAACAGTCGAGATGTAACCGTGCAGGTAACCGCCGGCCAGAACTTTGGTTCCGGGGTAGTAAAGAATATTTGTACCTGCGATGTGTTTTACATTTCCGGTACTGCTAACAATGTAGTAGGTGCCATTCCCTGCGATCAGCATTGTTTGCTGGGCATCCGCACAGGCTGGTCCCGATGAAATTGTTGTATCCTGTAATGAACGAACAGGAGGGGGAACAGCGGCATTCCCCAGATTTCCTGTAAAGGTGCCAAAAGATGCAAGACCATTCGCAGTAATTTTATTCGTGGAAGTATTTGCAGCATTATATGCTGTGAAAGGAGCAGGAAGCACCCTGAAACAGAAAATGTCACTTTCGGGTGGAACAACATCAGCATCCACATACTGAAAAGTCGAATTGCATGAAAAGCCGGAAATTCCCGACTGGGTAACATTCCAATAACGGGTCAGGTAACTTGTGGTGGCAGTTCCGGGATATTGGGCATTGACCACACTCACTCCAGCATAGCTGCTAACACCAAAAGTGCCACTGTTGAAGGCAAGCGTAACGGGGGAATATTCAGCTGTTCCGTCAGCATCTCCTACCGGGAAAGTAAAACTGCCCGCTAAGGCGTACTCTTTACGCAGTTCTCCAGGACCGGGGGCAACCACCATGTTGGATGCTGAGGGGGTTCCGCCAACGGTTGCAGAAGGGCCGAGAAGGAGATTATAACTACCCAATGAAACCAGACCGCTGGTCAGTGTCAGCAGGTTGTTTACCTTGGTATTCCCGGCGATGGTGAGCCCGGCAGCGTTATTTACGGTAAGACCGTTAATGATATTCTGTCCGCTGATAGTCTGATTGGTAGTACCTGAAAATACAATGGTGCCTGTTCCCAAAGTGTCAACAACTGTATTCAGGTTGACAAGATTTTTTTTCAGGATGAGGGTTCCCTGAACATCAAGGTTACCTCCTGAATTCAGCACCAAATTCTCCGAGGAGTTCAGACTCGAAGCAGGATTAATTTTAACGGTTGTGCCGTTGACCACTGTCATCTGGGCAAATCCGAGGTTTAAACTGAGAAAAAACAGCGCAATCGCCAATGAAAAACCTGACAAACAACGCATTATTATCGAGATCTTGTGAATATTTTTCATAGTATAAATTTTATATCGCAACAAATATACAAAAATAAATTTTCAAATCAACT
>JAPLDG010000205.1:79909-80322 GCA_026391845.1 Bacteroidota bacterium
GTGACGCGTGACGGGTGACGCGTGACGGGTGACGCGTGACGGGTGACGCGTGACGGGTGACGCGTGACGGGTGACGCGTGACGATTTTTTATTGTTTGATAATCTTCTCTGTTTCCGAGTTCAATCCTGCAGTCACATGAACCACATAGACACCTGTCGGCTTTTCGATGAGGGAGAATTCCTGTTTCCGGTCAATCAGCATTTCTTTTGAGAGGATCCTTTCACCAAGCACACCATAAATTTCAATATGTACCTGAGCTGCAGAAAAATTGTCTTTCAGTTCCAGCGTAAATTTTCCCGGAGTAGGGTTAGGGTATATCTTGAAAAATGAGTTATCCGGAATGCTGTTGTTTCCCGGGTTTTCGACACCGGAAATAGCCGGAGCTTCGATGGACGGATGGCTGTAGGGGTTG
>JAPLDG010000205.1:80346-81605 GCA_026391845.1 Bacteroidota bacterium
GCGAGATGTATCCTTGAAGGATACCGCCAAGATCAACTTTGGTGCCGGGATAGTAGATAATATTGGTGCCTGCGATGTGTTTCACATTACCGGTACCTGTTACAAGGTAGATAGTCCCATTGCCGGCGATCAGCATGGTTTGCAAGGCATCGGCACATTCCGGTCCGCTTGAAATTGTTTTATCCTGCAAAGAACGAACATCCGGAGGGATTGCTGCATTGCCCAGGTTGCCGGTGAATGTTCCAAAAGAGGCCAGGCCATGTGCATCAATCTGATTGGTACTGGTATTTGCTACATTATATGCTGTAAAAAGCCCAGGGCTCACTTTGAAACTGAAGATATCACTTTCAGGAGCAACCACATCCGCATCCACATACTGGAAAATTGCATTGCATGAAAAATCGGTAATTCCCGACTGTGTGACATACCAGTATCTGGTTAGATAAGCTGTTTCAGCGGTACCTGGATATCTGGTGTTAATCAAACTCACCCCGGCATAATTGTTTGCTTCGAATGTTCCGCTGTTAAAAGAGAGGGTTACAGGGGAATATTCTGCCGTTCCGGTTGTATCTCCCACCGGGAAGGTGAAATTCCCTCCGGCGGCAAACTCTTTCTGAAGCTGGCCGGAACCGGCAGGAACGACCATGCTGGCGGCCGTTGGGGAACCTGCCACAGAAGCGGTGGGGCCAAGAAGGAGATTGCTGGAGCCAAGTGTTATTAACCCAGTGGTCAAAGTCAGCAGGTTATTTACTCTCGTATTCCCGTTCAATGTAACACCGGCCGCATTATTTACGGTCATATCCTGAATGATATTTTGTCCGCTGATGGTCTGATTGACAGTACCCGAAAAAACAATCGTGCCGATTCCAAGAGAAGTGGGAGCAGTATTCAGATTGACCAGGTTTTTTTTCAGTATCAGAGTTCCCTGCACATCGAGGGTTCCGCCCGCTGTGACACGAAGATTCTGTGTTGAATTCATGGATGATGATTCATTTACCCTGAAGGTTGCACCCTGACTCACTGTCTCTTGGGAATAACCTGCAATACAACATGGAAAAATCAGCAACAACATGCAGGCAAAAACTTTTTGAAGTTGCTTTTTAATGGGGTAATTAAGGAACGTCTTCATGGTTTTATCTCTTTCATCAAACAAAAATAAAAAATTTTATCATTATACAAATATAGGTAAGGAATCAGAGAAAGTCAATGGTGGAAATGCGTAAATTAATCTACGGAAATCCGGGGGGGGGGGGGGGGGG
>JAPLDG010000205.1:81667-87063 GCA_026391845.1 Bacteroidota bacterium
AAGGGTGTTACAAAGTTTTTCACTGGAGTAGGTGTAAACCTGTGATGTCGTTACAGCCATTTCCCGTGTGATTTCCGGTTTTGATCCCGTGAGGAAGGCGCGTACGGCCTCCATGCGCCAGGCAACGGAGGTCATGGCAGGAGGAACGTTAACCGACGGGGCGGGCTTTTCCAGATGTTTTGCGATGAGGCAAAAAAAATCATGATAGGAAAGATTGGCGGCTGAGCAAATAAAACGCTGGCCAAAATGGTTGCCGTTCATCAGTCCGATCATGGCCTTGCTGATATCCCTGGCATCCACATATCCATTTACTCCCTGTGTGTAATACTTCAATCCTTCCCATACCAGCCGGAACAATCCTGAATTATCCTGCCAGAAACCGGGGCCCAGGATGACCGATGGGTTGATGATCACGGCATTCAGTCCCTCCTCCATACCCCTCCAGATTTCCCGTTCGGCACCGTATTTACTGATGCTGTAAACCGAATTCTTTTTTGACGGGACCCAATAGGTTTGTTCTGTGGAAACATCGCTGTTTTCTGCTCTTCCGAGGGTTGCCACGGAGCTGACATAGCAGAATTTTGAAATCTTGCTTTCGATTGCCTGATTTACCAGGTTGGCGGTGCCTTCGATGTTTACCTTCAGCATTTTTTTGTGATCTTTCGGGTAAAAAGAGACAACTGCGCCTGCATGATAGATTTCGGTTACTCCTTTCATGGCATCTTCGATCGCACCAAAGTCCATCAGATCGGCATCAACCCATTCTATTTTTCCGGCAAGTTCATCGGGGTCAGGAGTATAATAAGAGAAAACTTTTCTTACCATCTCCGTATTGCTTGTAATCCGCCTGATTGCACGAACAGGCATGCCTGATTTAACCAGGTCGAGAAGCAGATGGGAGCCGAGTAATCCGGTTCCACCGGTAACGAGGATCATGGGTTTCAGGTTACTTTAGTGACTGGAGGATTTCCTGTTTCAGTCCGGCTTTAAATTTTGCAGGATTGCTCTGGCTGTTGGAAAATGCAAACTCTGTGAGATCGTTTTTCACCTCCTTGCCGTTGATATTGGTCACCAGGTACAGGGCCTGGGTGTTCATCTCGAATTTTGCAACGATTTTTGCATTTGCTTTGTCATCCGTGTTGACTACCTGATATTTAATGGTGCCGTCTTTGATCTCTTTTGCAAAATCGGACCGCATCATTTTTGTTGTCGTTTCTTCAATGGACAGGTCGATCGGACATCGTTCGGTCGGGTGAAAGTAGTAAACCTGCAACTTAGCGACGGTTTTTCCTGGCAAGGGTTTTTGTGCCAAAACACTGAATCCCTGAAGGATTATGGCTGACAAAATCACTAATTTCAGAACTCTTTTCATGGTGCGAAGGTATGATTGATTGAGAATTTATCTGATTCAATTATGCTGATTTCAGGCTGATAGAGGTGAACAGAAGATAGATCATCGCGACAATTAGCACTGCCAGCCCACCGGCTTGTCCAAAGGCATCGGAAACGATTCCCATCAACGGTGGAATAACAGCGCCCCCGGCGACACCCATGATCATCAATCCGGAAATTTCGTTGGCCCGTTCCGGCATTTTCTGCAAGGCTGCAGAGAAGATGATGGAAAACACATTGGCGACGGCAAACCCAACAATAAACACAAGCACCAGGATCGCAGCCAGCTGGGTCATTGTGAGCATGAGGACCATTCCGATGATGGCAGTTATCATGCTGATGATAAAAAATTTACGAGGTGAAAATTTCACCAGCAGGATTGCGCCGATGAAGGTACCGGCAGTGCGTGCGATAAAATACAAACTTGTTCCCAGCCCGGCCTGATCGAGGAGGATGTTGCAACGCTCCATTAAAAACTTTGGCACGGTGATGTTTAGTCCTACATCAATGCCTACCACAGCAACAATGCCCAAAAAGAACATCAGGATGGTTTTGTCTTTCAGCAAACCGAAACATGCGGCAAAGGAGGATGTTTTTCCTTCTGTTGGCTTCTCATCAATCTGCGTAAAGAACAGCCATATGGTTGACAGCAGGGTAATGGCTGCAAAAACCGGAAATAGCATTTTCCAGTTTCCCAGGCTTATGGCAGCGTAACCCGCGATAACGGGGCCAAGGAAAGAGGCAATGGCTTTGATGAACTGTCCCCAGGTAAGGCTGCTGGTAAGTTGGTCGCCCCTGACAACATTTGACAACAGGGGGTTCAAGGAGACCTGTAAAATGGCATTTCCGATTCCCAGCAGAGCGAAGGCGATCAAAGCTACCTCAAACCGGTAGGAGATCAGCGGAACCAGCATGGCTATAAAAGTTATGGACATGCTCAGCACAACGGTCTTTTTCCGACCGATCGAATTCATGAGCAGTCCGGTCGGCACAGAAAAGACTGCGAACCACAGGAAAACCATCATGGGCAGCAGGTTGGCCAGCGAGTCGCTCAGGGAAAAATCCTGTTTGACGTAGTTGGTTGCTATTCCGACAACATCGACAAATCCCATAATAAAGAACCCGAACAGGACGGGAAGCAATTTAGAAAAGGAGCTTCTGTTGTTCATTGATACAGACCTTTAATGTAAGTTATTCATCATCCGCAGGGCCGAAATACATTAAAATGCGAAGGTAGAGGCCAAAGGATGGTTTGAAGTCGGGATAACCCTCCAGGTTGGTCGGGTAGTATTGTGTAAAAAAACCGGGTTCAAGACCGAACATGTTGGTAAGGGGAATGCCGGCCCCGACGCCCAGATAGCCTCCGAAACCAAAGGCATTCTGGTATATCGTGTTGGTTTGCTGACTGGTATTTGGAACATACATCTGGTTGCCATAAATATTCACCATATTGTATTCCACTCCTTCAACCACGAAAACCGATTTTATCATCTGGGTATAACACATGGTAACACCGCCCTGAATGAAAAGATTTATCCTTGATTTCAACGGGAAGGAACGCTGGTAGCCGAGGTCGATCATTACCCTCCCCTCTTTCCCCATGATTGGCGCCTGATATAAGACGGGTAAGGTTGAAACATAGGGGTTCGGATCCACTGAGATTATTACGATATCATCGGCTCTTAACTGGGCGTAGTTGGCTTGCAGAAACAAGCTGTTTTTGCGGTTGAAATTATATCTTAAAAACAAGCCTCCCGAGAAAGCCACTTTGTAATGCATATCGAGCGGGTATCCGTCTTCTTCGTCAACAAAGATGGTATCGATCGAACCAAGTGCCAGGCTGATATTCTGGTACCAGGTTGTGGTATTCATCACATAATTCACATTATTGACATTTCCGGGGGTCCCATTGTAAAAATTGGCTGAATATTTGTTGGCGAAATAGGCACCGAAATTGAGCCCGAACTCCACTTTACGCAATGGGAAAGGGTTTGGGTCTTCCTCCTCCTCTTTTTGACCGTGATTCCGGGTTTTTTGCTGCTCCTTGTTTTTGGAATTTTGCTTATTTTCCTGACCGGATACCGGAATTGACAGGATGAGCAGAGCTGTGAACAAGATAAGGATGGTGCGCAATGGATCAGGGTTATTTGGTTTATGTTGCAAAAGTATGAATTATTACCGGAAGGACAAAGCTTATAGAAAGCTTATAGAAAGCTTATAGAAAGCTTATAGAAAGCTTATAGGAAGCTTATAGGAAGCTTATAGGAAGCTTATACAAAGCTTATACAAACATTATTCCCCAACCAGGGAGGGCCTTATTCCTGCAGGGTATCCGCCGGAATGGTATCAGGTTGTTTCAGCAGCAATTTTGCAGGGCCTTTCAATTCTACATCAGGAACCAGTTTTTCGGCATCCTGGGAGGTAATCCACCCTTTGCCGACCATTTTTTCAGCCATGAGCCGATAGAAGCCGGCATTGGATTCGCGGAGATGCCCGTTTTCATCAAAGGAATATTTAAACCATTTCGGTCTGGGGATGATGGAAGCCATGAAGATCGCTTCGGCAAGGGTAAGCCTTGAGGCCTCTTTATTGAAATAGTAGCGGGAGGCTTCATTTGCGCCGTAGATCATGGGTCCCCATTCGATGAGGTTGAGGTAAACTTCAAACATCCGCTCTTTGGCGCTTAAACCCTGGTTTTCGATGAGCCAGACGATCAGGGCCTCTTCCAGTTTGCGTGCGACGGTTTTGTTCCGGCTCAGAAAGACGTTTTTAACCAGTTGCATGCTGATGGTGCTACCTCCGCGGGCAAACCGACGTTCCTTGATGTTGGTGATGATCGATTCGCGGAAGGCATCGGGCAGAAAACCACGGTGCTGGTAAAATGCGCCATCCTCACTGGTGAGAACGGCTGTCTGCAGGTAATGTGAGATCCGATCCAGCGAGCGGTACCCGGAATTTTCCGATCCAACGATGAAGGTCCGTACGGGGATGTCGTGATCATATGCAGTATAAAGGAATGAGCCGTTAATTTTTGTCAGATCGGCATTCCCGTAAGACAAAACACTGAAGCCATGCCGGTCGAGAGAGGTTGCAAACTTCAGGGAATCGGGGATGGAGAGATCGACGAAAAAGTCGAGATACCATGACAGATTTCCTTTTACCCGGATTCCATCCAGGTTGGTGAAAAGCCCCGGGGGAAAAGAAGAAAACAGGTCCTGCGCAGGGAATTGCGGCTTATGGATTTGAAGGGTGATCTGTTTGGCAGGTTTAGGCCGGTAGCGGATGTAAGGACGAAAGTCTATTTTATTGAATGTTACCCTGGTAGAGCTGTCCAGTTCGGCATAATCGGCGCCGATGTTCAGCAAATACCGGATCTCGGTCCGGTTGAATTCTACGGGTCCGGCGGCAATTCTGCGGTGGTCAACCAGTAGCCCTGTCAGGGAGGCGAAACCGTTGATCTGAGCCAGATCATCGCCTCCCTCCTGCTCTGCAATGCTAAAGGCAAGGGTATCAAAGTCCACCCGGGCATTCCATTTATGATTGATAAACGGAAGTTCAACTTTGGATGTGTCGGCAGAAAAGAGCCTGAATTCAGCAATCCGGGTGTGGTTGTCCATTTTTCCGGCCACGATCCACCGGGCCTCTTTGTCGTTCTCCCTGACCTCAATCGTTGATCTGAAAAAATGTTCGGTGAGCATAAACTGATCGATATGAAAGCCTAGCCGATGGTTGCCGGTGATGCTGGTCACGGTAAAATTGCGGATATTGAGCGACAACGGGATGATATCAAAGATGAACCGCATCATCCGATCGATGGTTGCTGCATAATTCATCCGGGCAGTTACCGAATCACCTGACCGATGCTGATCCCGCAATAAAAACCCGTAATTCGAAATGCTGTCATGGCTTTCAAACAGAAGGGTAGTGTTGATCAGTTTTACATTGTGCAGTGAGATGCGGCCGGCCAGCAGTTTCAGCATACCAATGGAGGCATAGGCTGAATC
>JAPLDG010000205.1:87090-96192 GCA_026391845.1 Bacteroidota bacterium
GGCTGAATCAACCTTCAGCAAGGTATCACCTTTGTGGGGTTTGAGATTTATACCGGTAACCAGGATGGAAGCCAAACCAAGTATCCTGACATTTGAAATTTTCAGGGTGGCCTGATTGGTTTGATTGAAGCGGTTGATGCGCAGTTGAATGTACCAGGCCGCCATGGGAGAGCGAAAGATGAAGGTGAGCATGATCAGCACAACCACTCCTAAAAGCAGGTATCGCATAGTCTGCCGGAATTTTCCGGTATTGGCAACATGTTCTTTATTCAAACTGTTCACTCCCCGACGATTAGAAAATATTCCCGATCCCGACATACAATCCACTGGTTCCATCCTGTTTATTCACGGCCATCCCGTAATCAACGGAAATAATGAAATTCTCATTGATGGCGATGCGCAGACCCAGTCCGGTAGCCAGATGCAGGTGGTCGGTACCATCGTTGAAAAAGAATGGTTGCTGCTCTTCGGGTACAGAGCTGATGTTAATTTTGTGATCCTGCACCACCATTCCGCCATCGAGGAATGCCGTGAGGCCCAGATAAATGTTTTGCTTAAAAACAACCCCTTTATAAAACTTCCATCTGAGTTCAAGATTTCCGAAAGCCACACCATCTCCGGTAATGCGGTTGCGCAGGATGCCACGGATGGTTCTGGCTCCGTCAAGGCCGTCGGGTTTGGTAGTGAGGCTGTAAGAGCTGTACAGATATGGCAGTATATAATATGGAGTTGTTCCGCCAATGGTACCCTGGTAACTCAACTGATATGCGGCAACCAGCTTTTTTTTCACCAGTGATATATATTGCCGGTGTGTAACAGCCAGTTTCACAAAGGCATATGGATAATTTCCAAGAAAGGTCGGGGCGCTGAGCAATAAGGCTTCCGACCACAATCCTTTGTTTGGCGCAGCTTCATTATCCCGGGTGTCAAAAACCAATCCTGTTTTCAGGTAGATCGTGGTTCCACCATTTTTTTCGTCAGGACGGATGAGAAGAAAATCCACATAATTGTCATACAATGTGGTGGTATCGGGCAATTGTTTATCTGCCGGTTTTCCTTTGTTGATGTGGCTGATATCAACCGTTCCGGTTTGAATTCCGATGATGTTTATACCTGCAAGCCAGCGCAGTTTCTGTCCGGACAAAGGTCCCTGAAAATCGGCCATGACCCGGTACATCTTTCGCTCTTCCTTGTAAAACACCCGGGTAAGATAATCGTCAGCGCCTTGATCGGTAACAGATTTCATGTAATTGGCCTCATATCCGTTGAATCCGTAAAAATCGAGGGCTCTTTCGGGCAGGTAGTCAATGTCTGCCGTAATCCTTATTCCACCCGGGATCAGATATTTTGAATCGTAAAAAAGCTGATATACCGCGCTTCCTTTGGTAAACCAGGAGCATTCCGCGTAAATTGTATGCCTGTATTCGGGATAAGATGATCCGTCGCCGTAATAGAAAACCTGGCCTAAAACTCCCAATTGCAGTCCCATGTCGGCATCGTATGCCACAACAGGCAAGCCAGCCCAGGTCCAGCCGGTTTTCTTCTTTTCTTTCAGCGGAAATGCTGATGAATCGGCCTGGGCAAAAGTCTCCGGAAATGAAAAACCTATGAATATGGACAGGGTTAATATCAGGTAGCGCATGGTTAAAATTACTTGTTTTTTCCAATAACCTGAAAAAGAAGGAGGAAAATCGTAGAAATCGCGATGGAGAGTATGGCGAGTTCGGCATTGTTTTTAAAAAATTCAAACGGTTGAGGCTGAACAGCAGCGATGCCGCAAAGAATGAAAACGTAAACCGGCCCGCTGATAAAGCTGGCCATGGCAGCCCGGCTCTTTATTTTCCAATGAAAAGAGGCTACTGCTGCAGGGATTATCGAAAAACCGATGCCGGTGATGAAAACGATCACTGCAACCAAATCCCGGAGGAACCATGCTCCCAGGAAACTCAATCCCGTGAATCCGATGATTCCAAGCCTGGTGATGTTCATCCGGCGTTTGCTGTCCGATTTTTTACCGGAGAGCTTATCTACCCAGTCAACGGCCACCGAAGAGGCCAGCACAAAAATCTGTGTATCCGCAGAACTCATGATGGCAGCAAAGATCAGGATGAGTGCGGCTCCCAGAAGTTTGTCGGGCATGAGCAGGGTCAATCCTTCCGCGAAGGCGTCTTTTGCCTCAATACCAGGTATGTGAACATGGGCAGAGAGTCCGACCATGGTAATGGCAACACCGGTGAGTACCGTAAAAACAGCCGATCCGATCAAACCCGATTTTACCACCTGATCTGATTTAGCGCCATATACCCGTTGCCAGTACTCTGCCGACTGGAAAATAATCAACACGCCGAAAGCAGTAAAAGCGATGGTCATTCCGATATTAATACGCGAAAAATCCGCCAGTTCCATGACAAAAGAGCGCCGGTCTCCCATCATGACCACACCCAGCAGCACCATCATGACCACCATGACCATATATTGAAAGATATCGGTGCGGATCACGCTGCGAAATCCTCCTGCCAGCAGATAAGTTGCGATAATTCCACTGCTGATGAGGAGCCCGGTTTCATAGGACCATCCGCTGATGTTGGCCAGTATGCTGCTGCCAGCGATGAACTGATTGAGCAGCATTCCTGAATAAACCAGCATCAGGATCACCGCAGATGCGAGGCCAACCGTTTTGCCCATTTTAAAATTGAGCCAGTCGCTCAGGGTATAGAACTCCCGCTCTCCGCTGAATTTCCTCAATTTGAGTGCATAAGGGATGAATACGATGAACCCGATGGCCGTTCCAAGGAATACTGCAATCGCCGAAATTACGAAACGATACACATAGGCCGTATAAGCAACAAGTGCTGCGCCCCCGATGTAACTTGCCACCACGGAGGTGACGAACCCGATGATGCCGATCTTCCGCCCGGCAATCATGAAGTCCGAATCTGTTTTCCGCCGGGAGGCATGCAAGCCGATTCCCAGACATGTGAGTGCATACATGGTTAACAGCACGATGTCGAACGGACATAGCCTGCTGCCGGAAATATCGGTGAATAAAAAAGCCGGGCTAAACATTATTCAGGATCAGTCAGATGGTTCGCAACAGGTTTTAACCGGTAGATCATAAACATCAAAACCGGGATAGCGCAGGCGCTTAACAGGATAAAAAACACATTCTCCGTTGACCCGAAATCCTCATAACCACTTGCCAGGATACCCTGCTGGCTGAGGTAAGAAAAGATAACGGCAGCGCCATTGTTGATAAAATGTGCTACAACCGGAACCCAGAGCGAACCGGTATAGTAGAAAAGGTACCCAAACATGATCCCGAGTATCATCCGGGGGAAAAAACCATAGAACTGCATGTGCATGGCCGAAAAGAGGAACGCTGAGATAAAAATGGCCACATGAATGTTCCCCAGCCACTCTTTGAGCAGTCGCTGCAGCAATCCGCGGAACATAAATTCTTCGCCGATGGCGGGCAGCATGGCAACCATGATCATATTGAACAGAAAGGAGCCGATGGTTGGCATATTCATGAAGGCTTCGGTCAATTTTGCAGCAGCCTCTTCGGTGCTTTTCATCCAATCCTCCATGTTTTTCAGAAATCCGGGAAGTTTTATAGCCTCGTTTGCTGTGACCATCCAGTTGATGAACGGGAGCGAGGCAAACATCAGGATAAGCGTAAGCAGATAAACCGGGAATCGTGAAGGTTTGTCAATGGAAAGATATCTTGCACTGCTTCGTTCAAACAGGTAACCGGCAAGCAACGAGGGAATAATAAACAGGCCAAAAGACTGGATCACCTGGAAATACTGGAGTAACCTCAGGGTGCCGGTATCGCTGTAATCGGACATCGCATCGACGAAATCTGCCAGGTGCAAACCAAACAGGGGAACTGCCAGCAGCACCCCGATTAAAAATGTAAATGCAAAGCAGGAGATGACCAGTAAAATTGAAAACAGGAGCCGGGTAAAAGGTGTCAGGCTTTCAAGGAGAGGTTGTTTACGGAAGTCCACGGATTATGGCTAATTTTGCCGCTAAATTAGCATAATTTGCCAAAGATCGGAAATATTGATTTAGGGAGTTTCCCGCTTATCCTCGCACCCATGGAGGATGTCACCGATTCGCCATTCCGGGTCATCTGCAAACAGCATGGCGCTGACGTGCTGGTCACCGAATTCATCGCAGCCGAGGGGCTGATCCGGGATGCTGAAAAGAGCAATAACAAGATGCGGTTCGAACCTGAAGAGCGGCCGATCGGAATTCAGATTTTTGGTGAAAATGTGGAATCGATGATGCGGGCTGCTGAGGTGGCGGAAGCAGCCGGACCCGATTTCATCGATCTCAATTTCGGGTGTCCGGTGCGTAAAATCGTGATGAAAGGGGGTGGTGCGGCATTGCTCCAGGACATTCCAAAAATGGTCCGGATGACCGAGGCAGTGGTTAAGTCAACAAGGCTGCCTGTAACGGTTAAGACCCGTCTCGGGTGGGATGAAACGCACCTGGAGATCGTCGGTATCGCCGAACGCCTCCAGGATGCCGGCATCAGCGCCATCGCCATCCATGGCCGCACCCGGGCTCAACTGTACGGGGGCGAAGCCGACTGGACGCTGATCGGCGAAGTGAAAAATAATCCTTCGATGAAGATCCCTGTGTTCGGCAACGGGGATATCGATTCCGGGCCCAAAGCCGAGGAGATGAAAAATCGTTACGGAATAGATGGAATCCTGATCGGCCGTGCTGCCACGGGAAATCCATGGATATTCCGGGAGATTAAATCCTGGCTATCAGATCATACTATTCCAGCTCCTCCATCTATTGCCGAAAGGGTTGCGGTTGTACGGCAGCACCTGGTGCATTCAATCCTGTATAAAGGGGAGCGTGCAACGTTGTTTGAAATACGTAAGCTTTACAGCGGATATTTCAGGGGGATTCCGAATTTCAAATCATGGAGGATGAAACTTGTCACCGCAGATTCAACCAATGCAGTTTGTCAGATACTTGATCAGATCACAGAGATGATTTAGCTTTTTTTTGGCTGTGACAAGCTCCCTGGATATTAAATGGTCAAGGTCGTCAGAAAATCCTCCGGGGTCATTACTGCAATTTCACTTTGTCTGAAATCTTTTATGTTTCGTGTAATGATGGCATCAATGGTACCATCGTTTACCGCTGAACTATGCTGCAGGGCATCTTCAAAATCCTTAAAACCGGAATTCAGCGCCTGAAGAACAATATTTCTGTCCATTGTTAAAACATCTGTTATCAACAGCAACTGAAGCAGTTTTTCAATCACTTTTTCATGTCGCGCTGTTTTTCGGAGCAGATAATAGACATTGCTGATAATAACAGGTGTAACAAACCCGTAAATCCTTTTTTCCTCGCACAAAGTGAAAATGATTGCCGTAAAGTCGGAATACGGTTTCCGGTCAAAGAAAAAATCCAGGATTACATCCGTATCGACCAGTATTCGTTTCATGAGAGATATTTTTTTGACAATTCCTCCGCTAATTCAATTTTGTAATCGAACCCTTCCGGCGCTTTAAATGAGCCTTTCAGAGAGTTAGTAAGCGGCGCTATCCCGGAATCAGGGATCTTGTTTTCACTGGTAATTACTTTTAGATAATTTTCAATCAGGCCAGATAAACTTCTTCCCTTTGCTTTTGCATACGCTTTTGCACTTTCAATAATTGACTGATCAATGGTCAATGTTAACTTTGTGTTCATGACAGTTCATTATTTTTGCTCAAAGGTACGACAAAACAAACACACGTGCAATTTTTACCAATAAAACACGTGTAATAATAATGCGAACAATGCGAACAAATTATTTTGGTGGTTCCGGTTCATCATCGCCGGCATCTTCTTTGGCGTTTTTGATCCGGTCGAGCATCTCTTTGGGCAGTTCGTCGGTATAATCGGATTCCTTCAGGTTATCCGCATCTTTTCCCCGGCCATATTTTATCTTCAGATCTTCCATGGTCCCGGTGATTTTCATGGGGATGCCGATAATTCCGAACGGCCCCATTCCCAGTCTGACTTTCATATTCAGTTTGCTGTCGAAGGTGGTCGTACCTGAAATCTTCACCCTGATTCCTTTCACCTTAAATTTGAACTCTTCCAGGGTGATGGTGTTGTTTCTGATGGTCGACTTAATATCAACCCTGGACAGGTCGGGATTGCTGATTCCCTCCTTTTGCGTGCCTTTGCTGATGTCGTTGAAGAGTTTAAGTCCGTAAACCTTCACCTTTTTGATCGAAACGATCCCGCCCCCTTCCAGGGAAGGCATCACCGGGAACAGATCCGCATTGAGCATTCCTTTGACCTGGTAGTCGAGTGAAACGATACCTTCCGCCTTTTCTGCCGAAGAGGCCATTTCCCGGATCATAGCAATCTCGTTATACGCCCGTTTGATGTCAAAGTCATCGGCTTTGATATGAAAATCAAAGAAACCTTTTACGGGGGTCACGCTCCCGTATGTGGCATCCATATTCACTTTGCAATCGATCAGACTGAAGGAGGCACCTTTGAGCACCATGATCCCGTCTTTGAGGTCTATCTCTCCCGTCAGATCCTTGATGTTCAATCCCTCGAAAGAGGTTTTCTTCACGGCAGCCCTGAAATCGATGTCAAGGTCGCGGGGGATGATGACCACCCCGGTTTGCGAAGTATTTTTCGCTGTTGTGGGGGTATCGGAAGATGCAAAAGCCTTGAATTCATCCACGTCGATGAAATCGGAATTCAGTTGAAAATCCCCTGTCAGTGTACCTCCCTGTGAAAGGACATAATTGATGGTGTTGGTCATGAATCCTTTCAGCCGGAAGTCGGACCTCCCATAGGTCGCAAGGAAATTATCGAACCAGATCTTGTTCTGGTCGAATCTGAAATCACCCGATCTGATGATGAATGGTTGCGGATAGTCATCAGACGACATTTTGATATTGCGGAGTTTCAGGGTGCCACTGTTCCTGAGCATTTCAATATTGCCTGTCGTGGCGTCTCTCTGCTTGCCATTCAGCGAAAGGTTTGTTTCGATGAACCCGTCCAGCTCAAGGCCTTTTTGTGAAAAGACCTTATAGACCTTGCCGAGATCAATGGTCCCCTTCGACTGCACATCGTAATGAATATCATCAAAGTTTTGAAGGACAGCGGTGATGGAGAATGGTTTTCCTTCAAACTCAAAAGTCAGCGGTTTAATATCCACAATCAGGTCTTTGAGGGTTCCGGCGTGGTTTGTCACTTCCATCAGCATCTCCATTTTCTCCAGCGGATGGGGATAATATTTTGTTTGCACAAGTCCGTCTTTCAGGCTAATAAACGCGGTGGTAACCGGAAACATCTGTTTTTCAGGGGCATAATTGCCTTTTACTTTCACATCCATGGAGAGGATCCCGGCCAGGGAGATGCTGTCGAGCGGAATGACCTGTTTCAGTTCGGCCAGGTTGCAGTTGGCGGTTAGGTTTATATCGACCGGAATATCGCTGAGGCGGTTCATCCTGAAAAATCCGTTGATCTGATTTTTCATAAAGGCAGCCTGCAGGCTTTCCAGCTGAACATTGATATTTGCATAGTTGTTGTCGGGACAGGAGGCATTCAGCGAAAAGCTGATCTTGTCGAGCGACTGTGGCAGGGAGGCATACTTCAAATATCCGCCTGTATATTTAGACATCACGCTGAATTTCGGGATGCTGAGGATCACAGTATCTGTCTCGTTACGGATGCCTTTGGTAACCGGTCCTGTAATATAGGATCCTTCTGCATTGAGGTTGAGTTCATAAAATCCTTTCACAGCGACACTCTTCACATCGAGGGCTTTTGACCATTTTTCCAGATCGATGCTGGCATTGACTTTTGCAAAGATCCACATCGTTTCCGATTGCCTGATCTTAAACCTGGCGCTGAGAAACTCCTTTTCCATGACCGATAAAAAATTGAGGCTGACCTGGTAGCCATTCTTTTCAAAGTTGAATTTTCCCTGGAACTGGAGGGGAATATCTTTGATTTTCAGGTCGTTTTTTTCAAATACCACGGATAAGTCCCTGCTGTTGACCTTTGTGGACAATTTTGCCGTTACAGGCTTTGCATCAATTATTTTCCAGCGGTCATAGGTTACATCAAGGGCATCAATTTTCACATCTGAGGTTAAGCTGAAGAAGTCGCTGGTCATGCTGCTTGATCCTGCATAGTTGAGGCCGTTTGCCACAACACTGACAGGAATCGTCGGATCGGCATAGATTACCTGACAGTTTTTGAAGATGATGTGCTGGATGTTGAGTTCGGCACCCGGAGAAGAGGTTGTATCTGCCGGTGTTGAAACGGTATCTGCCGGCTGATATACGTCATAGTTTGCTGCACCTTTTTCATTGTAACAGATGGTAACTTTTGCCTTCTCAAGGTAGACCCGGGTGATGAGGATGGTTTTTCCAAAAAGGCTTTTTACATTTACCCCGAAGGCGACCTCTTTTGCACTGATAAGGGTGTCTTTTTCAAACGGCGCCGAGGATTTCAGGGAAAAATCGGTGAGTGTGACGCTGAGATTCGGGAAATGGCTAAAAAAGGAGACCTTCATATCGGTGAAGTTGAGCTCGCTTTTAAGCGTTTTGTTGGCCAGGTTTTTCACCTCCAGCTTCAACCTGTCCTGGAAAAGGAACGGGGTAAGAACAAGAAGCAATAGTATGGCAAGGAGAATTACTCCCGATATTTTAAGGGCTTTTTTCATGGCAGACAATTGGGGTCATTAAAATCGTCGTTCAACAAGGTCTTTGAGTTTTTTAAATGCATTTGACCCTGTATTCCAGAAATTCTTTTTACGCATCAGGTCGAGGTAATCGGCGGCTTGATCCAGGGTTTTAAAACCATTCAGGGTTTCGATGGTTTCGTTGTATTCACGTAAATTACCATCGAACAGTTCGTTGATGAACATGAATTTTTCATTGATATTGATGGCTGTTTTGAGGTTATCGATGCGTTCAGATGGAATTTTCGGGCCAAAGGTTTTCTCGCGGGCTTCTTTCAGCTTTATGCTGAAGGAGAGTTCTTCTGAAGCAAAAAGATCTATTTCCTGGGTTTTGGACGGTTTTTTAGCAGCAGCCGGTGTTTCCTGTCGAA